>NZ_JAUCEU010000007.1:2367500-2675000 GCF_030348765.1 Neobacillus sp. CF12
ACGCATTAAGGCAATGACAAAAGAGGCAATGTGACTCCTCATTTCAGGGGTGATTCGACCGACCATCCCAAAATCCATAAATGCAATAACCTGGCCAGGCAATGCAACAATATTACCAGGATGAGGATCTCCATGGAAAAATCCATCGATTAGAATTTGATGAAATAAAGCATTTACAACTTTTTCACCTAAAACCTTCGTTTCATATCCCTCTTGATGAAGCTTTTCTATTTCATTTAGTTTTATTCCATCAATAAATTCCATCGTCAGTATTTTTTTGGTACTGTATTCCCAAAATACCTTTGGAATATGGACCTTTGGATCATTATTGAACTGTTTAGCAATCTTTTCAGCGTTTCTGCCTTCATTTTCATAATCTAATTCTTCTCGGAGCGACCTGGATAACTCTTCGACAATCGTTCGAATTTGGTATCTTTCTACCCAATCAATTCTACTTTCGGCTAATCTAGCAAGATCCTGGAGGATTTCTAGATCTGTTTCAATCACACTCATAATATTGGGACGTTGAACCTTAACTGCAACACGCTCTCTTGTAAGTAAAACGGCATGATGAACTTGTCCAATCGATGCTGCAGCCAGCGGGTTCTCATTAAATTCTGCAAATGAATTTTCAAGTGAATCAACTAATTCCTCCTCTATTATCCTTTTAACTTCATCGAATGAAAAAAGAGCAACACTGTCCTGAAGTTTTACTAATTCTTGAAGTATGTCAGCCGGAATAATATCAGGTCTAGTACTAGCAATTTGACCAATTTTTACAAAGGTTGGGCCAAGTTCCTCAAGAAACATTCGAATTCGTTCACCTGTAGTTCTACTACTCAGTGATTTATTTCCTTCAACAAAAACTCTCTTCGGTACCGATAACAAATCTAGAAGCCCTAACTCTTTCATAACAAAACCAAATCCATACTTGGTAAAGGCATATACAATATCACGATAGCGTTGAATATGACGAATTTTTTTCTTAATCATCTGCTCCACTCCTGCTGGGAGTATTTTTTTATTCGTTAACCACGAATCAAGATTCTCATTTTTCCCTTGTATTTACAAGGTCATTCTACGAATGTTCGCTTAAATAACAAAAAAGACGCATCTTTTCGGATACGTCTCGTTTACCACTATTGCTTTTTTAACATATTAAATACTTGTTCCACATCTTTGTCACCACGACCTGATAAGTTGACGACCAGTACATCATCATTCGGTAATTCTTTTGCTAGTTTTATAGCATATGCAACAGCGTGGGAACTCTCTAACGCAGGAATGATACCCTCTGTTTTACTTAACAGCAGAAATGCCTCCAATGCTTCTTGACCAGAAACTGTTACGTATTCAGCTCTTCCACTGGTTTTCAATTGGCTATGCTCCGGACCGACACCCGGATAATCCAATCCAGCGGCTATCGAATAGGTAGGCTTTGGATTACCATTTGCATCTAATAGAGTTAAACATTTAAAGCCATGAATTATGGCGGGGGTTCCTTTTGTTAAGGTTGGTGCTTCTTCCGGTTCGACTCCGATTAGGCGAACATATTTTTCATCTATATAGTGTGCGAATGCACCGATAGCATTACTGCCGCCACCTGCGCAGGCAATGACTGCAGTTGGCAGCCTTCCTTCTTTATCAATGATTTGGCGCTTGGATTCTTCGCTAATGATTGCTTGAAAATGTTTAA
Organism: Neobacillus sp. CF12; assembly: GCF_030348765.1. Classification (GTDB taxonomy): domain Bacteria; phylum Bacillota; class Bacilli; order Bacillales; family Cytobacillaceae; genus Neobacillus. The sequence goes on from NZ_JAUCEU010000007.1 coordinate 2,369,197, forward strand.
CCATCGTTGGATATGGATGAGGTCCAACAGCTGAACCTAATAAATAAAAGGTAGTTTGATAGTTTTCAACCAAGTCAGCTAATGCTTCATCAACGGCATCCTTTAAGCGCCCTTGCCCCTTCTCGACCGGTATTACCTTAGCCCCTAATAATTCCATTCTAAATACATTCAGCGCCTGGCGCTCTGTATCAAGCTTCCCCATATAAATAATACATTCCATTCCAAACATTGCACAGGCAGTTGCTGTTGCAACACCATGTTGTCCTGCTCCCGTTTCAGCGATAATTCGTTTTGCACCCATTCGTTTTGCCAATAATATTTGGCCAATAGCATTATTTATTTTGTGGGCACCGGTATGGTTTAAATCTTCTCGTTTTAGATAGATTTTTGCTCCGCCCATTTGTTTTGTTAAATTTTCTGCAAAGGTCAGTGGGTTTTCCCGCCCAACATATTCCTTAAGGTAATAATTAAATTCCTCAATAAAATCTGGATCATACTTATACTTTAAAAATTGTGTTTCCAGCTCATTTAGTACTACCTGCAATTCCTCAGGTACAAAACTTCCGCCAAATTCACCGAAATAGCCTCTGCTTTCTACACTAACTTTTTCCATACTCTGCTCGTCTCCCCTGCTACTAAAATTCCACTCATACATTGAGTTGAAATTATTATAGTATATGTTTACTGAATATTCAAACATAATATTCATTCATATCTAAGTGATTCGATTGGGTCTAATTTAGATGCTTTGTTTGCTGGCAACAGTCCAAACACAACACCGATTACCATCGAGAAGACCCCCCCGCCTAACACTACTTGCCAAGATATCAAGGATGGCCAACCTGCAAAGAGACTTACAATACTTGAGGTTCCCCAGCCAAGTAATATTCCAAGAATCCCACCGATTAATGTTAGCGTCATCGATTCGATTAAGAATTGTGTTAAAACCTGTCCTCTTGTGGCACCTAGGGCCATACGAATTCCAATTTCTCTTGTCCGTTCTGTTACTGATACAAGCATAATGTTCATTACACCAATTCCGCCAACGAACAACGAAATACCTGCAATGCTGCCGATGATCAGGGTCATGATTCTTGTAATTTGACCAATTCCAGCGGCGATTTCTTCCATATTAAGCACTTGATAGGAATCCTCTGTGTTATGCATATTGTTTAAAAGTCTTGCTGCCTTTTTACCGGCAATTTGCAACTCATCTGAAGAGTCTGCCTGTAGAGTTACCTGTGTAAAGTCACTGCTTCCATATATAGTCCGCCATGTTTGAAATGGAAGGTACACTTCCATTGAACTAAACGAAAGGAGACCGGTTGGTTTTTCTAAGACACCGATGATTTCAATCGGCTGATTTGCCACTTTGATTACATCTCCTACAGGATTGTCTCCTTTAAATAATTCTTCCTGGATAACATGACTTACCAAGCCAACTCGACGACCACCTAGAAAATCAGAGGTAGAGAAACTTCTTCCTCTTTCAACTTTCATTTCATTTAATTTTAAATAAGCTTGATTAATACCTGTGGAAGATACGTCAGCCGCTTCCTGCTGGTATCTGATTGTTGACATTTGAGTGCTAGATGCAACAATGCTTTTTACCTCTTTTATCTGCTCTAGAGCACGAATATCCTCCTGTTTAAACGGTGCCTGCAGAAAAATGTTTGGATTTGCACGGATTTCCTCATCAGATGGCTGATAAAACAGCTCCACTGTATTTCCAGGACCGGTAATCTGAGTTTTAAGCATTGCTTCCCCGCCCTGCCCAATTGCCACTACGATAATTACTGCTCCAACACCAATAATAATCCCCAGCATGGTTAAAATGCTTCGCATTTTATGCGCTTTAAGCGAACTAAACGCCATCAAAAGGTTTTCCATAAAACTCATTCAGTCGCCCCCCTATTGGAATGCTGTGGCAACTGAATCATTCCATCTCGAACAAATATTGTACGTTTCGCATACGCCGCCACTTCTGATTCGTGGGTAACTACAATGACGGTAACGCCCTCTTCCTCATTTAACTCTCTAAATTGCTCCATAATGTCGATACTTGTTTTTGAATCAAGTGCTCCGGTTGGTTCATCTGCAAGAATGATCTTTGGTTTATTAACAATGGCTCGTGCTATAGCGACACGCTGCTTTTGTCCTCCAGATAAGGCATTAGGCAGATGATCCATACGATCCGCTAGTCCCACTTTCTTTAAAGCTTCTTCTGCTCTAGACTGGCGTTCAGATTTGGAAATCCCGGCATAAATCATCGGAAGTTCTACATTTTTCAACGCTGACAAGCGCGGTAGTAAATGAAATTGCTGGAATACAAATCCAATTGATTGATTTCTAACTCGTGCAAGTTCATTGTCACTATAATGTGAAACATTTTCTCCGCTTAGTGTGTAGTTTCCAGTAGTTGGTTTATCCAAACAGCCAACGATATTCATTAAGGTCGACTTTCCTGAACCAGAGGGTCCCATAATCGCAACGAATTCACCTTGCTCGATTTTCAAACTAATCTTATTTAAAACATTAACGCTCTCTTTTCCAAGCAAATAAGTTTTGGTAATCGATTCTAGCTCAATCATTTTACGGTCACTTCCATGCCATTCTTGAGTGAATCTGGTCCGTTAATGATAATCGTATCTTCTTTTGAAATGCCTTCCACAATTTCTATCTTCGTACCTGAAGTAATGCCTGTTTTAACAGTTTTCTTCTTCGCTTTTCCATCCTTAATAATAAAAACATATGGCTGATCGCCATCATCCTGCAGAGAGTCTATGGAAAGTACATTAGCCAACTTTTTGTCTGTTTCAATTTCCATAATTACTTGGAAACCTGGCTTTAATGCCTTCAAATCACCTGTAATCTTCATCGTTACTGGATACTGTACAGGCTGACTTCCACTTTGGAGATCTGTTTGATTTTGTTCTGGGAGAAGAGAAATCTTGATAATTTCCCCCTGCCATTCTTGCTCAGGTACAGCATCGGAGCGAAGGATAACTTTCTGACCATTGTTTACTTTCAAAGTATCAAATTCAGACAATAGCCCAGTTGCAACCATTGCGTCGAGTTTACCAATATGTATAATAGGTTTTGCCATGCCCGCTTCCATTGATGATGAATCTGGCTTATTCACGGATAGGACTACTCCATCTATTGTACTGATAATTTCTAATTCACTTAGACGTTTATCTATCATATACTTTTGAAGTGTTGTTTGCTTTAGTTCTAAATTAGCAAGCTTCTTTTCCATCTCTAGCTGCTCATATTCAGGGTCTAGTTGTTTCTTCGCTTCTTCTTTCCCCACCTGATCCGCAATAGTCTTTTCTTTATCCTTTAAAAGCTTCAATTGTTTATCAAGTTGATTTATTTTTAGATTAGCAGATTCAATAGACAGCTTATTTTGCTCCACTTCTAAATCTAATTGAGGATTTTGGAACTTTGCCACTACCGTGCCTTTCGTTACTGCCTGCCCTTCTACTACTAATAGCTCTTTAAGTTCTCCATTTTCAGGAGAGGCATAAATGATTTGTTCCTCTTCGAGTTTTACTGTACCTGGAATCATTAAAAGGGAGGAAATTTCCTCCTCCTTCATTTCAGTAGTTTCAACGGAAGGTCCTTTTGCAAGAACCTCCCGGTAAACACTGACGGAAATCATGATGATGACCAGGCTAACCACGCTAATCATAATCCATGTTTTCTTTTTCATTATAGCATCGGCGCTCCTTGCAGCAGACTGCCGATTAAGGCAAAACCAATTCCAATTAAGAAGAAGATAATTGCAATTGTCCAGGCAAGTCCTTTAGATAATTGAGCTGTTTTATGAAGTCCGATAGCTGTTACAATCATAGTCCAGATTGCAAAAACCTCAAACGAACCTAAAATGCCGGCTTTATCTTGATTTAGTAACCCTGCTAAACTTGTAACATATATTTCTGGATTACCGCCAATTGCATATCTAATCGCTGTATTTAGAATGATTCCCGCAGCACCGATTACCGCGATATACGTATTCATTGAAAATAATTGTTTAAATGTTACTGGTGAACTAGCAATCTTAGTAATGATTAAATGGATGGTACTGCTAATAAGTACACCGATAATTGGTGTTAAAATTCCGGTTATCGCCACCGTCACTTTTGTGATACCTAAAACGAGGTCTACTTGATCTTCTGGTATCCCTTGCTCAATTAAGATTGAAGCATCCATTGATAACGCCAAAAATGTCATTCCCACTGCGTAAAGAATACTAACTATGAGCAATGGTAACCAGATTTTCGGAGTCTGTTTCATTCTTTCAAACTGCTCTCCTGGACTTGTAAACATTCCTAGTAATGAAGGCTTTGGTACTTTTGTGATCATTTCTGTTTGAGTTTCCATTTTTTCACCCCTGTTTCTATATAATGTAAATATTAACTTAATTATACGTTATATTAGGAAGAAGGTTTCATTATTTCTGTTGCTTTAGTACTAATACATCTTCCCCGAGTCAATGAACATGAATTACTATCATTTTAGTGATAATATAATTCTGACATGAAAGGAGAGATATACTTGAAAATCGTAGCACTAGTAGGTAGTAACCGGAAAGAATCATTTAACAGAAAATTAGCAGTATATATGCAAAATCGTTATCAAACGACAGTAGAAATTGAAATTCTGCCGATTGAAAAACTTCCAATGTATAATCAAGATGATGAACTAACACCGCCAGAAATCGTAACGGAGATTAAGAAAAAGGTGGCTGAAAGTGACGGTGTTCTTTTTGTTACACCTGAGTATAACCACTCTATTCCTGCTTTTTTAAAAAATGCAATAGATTGGTTTTCTCGTGTTGATAAAGTTATGGTGAACAAACCTGTCATGATCGTCGGCAGTTCTCCTGGAGTATTAGGAACCGCCCGTGCACAGATGCACTTACGACAGATCTTAAATTCTCCTGGAATTTCTGCATTAACTTTACCGGGAAATGAAGTATTTATAGGTGCTGTTCATGAAAAACTTGATGAATCTGGTAAACTGGTTCACGAACCAACCGTTCAGTTCATGGATACTGTGATGGATAACTACATAAAATGGATTAAAAAACAAAGCCTATAAGAATTAATGGTGGATGCTCAGTTAGTGCACATAAAAGTACTGAAAGGCACTTTCTGAGAATAAGGAAGGTAAAAAAGAGGGACAACAATTCCGAAGTTGAAGAAGCCCAAGGAAGAGAGTGACATAGATGCTGGACGGTCCTCAAAAAAGCTATCGCTGCTTTTTGGTCACTAGATTCCCTCTTGTGACCACTTCCATGAAATCCAGGTTATCCACACTAAGTTGAATCTATAATTTCCTATACATGTACGAAAAACGCATGGGTACCTTACATCCATGCGTTTTGCTAATCTATTTTAAATAGATTTATTCATTTCTTTTTCTAATTGCTCAATACGTGCGTCAATTGTTGTCTGATTATATGAACGATTCACTTGATCCTCAAGACGGTCGATATAATTCTCGATATCTTGGAAACGTGAAAATGATTTATCTGTGTTAGATTCTAATACTTGATCCAACCGATGATTTGCCCTTGTTACGTTTTCACGCCCCATCAGCTCCATTCGACGAAGCTGCATATCTTTTAGTTTATTCTTCATTTCTCCATGCTTTCTTTCTAGGTCAGCCAGATGACCTTTTACTTGCTTGAGTGATGCTTTTAATCTCTCTGCCCGATTAGAATATACTTGCAGTTCCTCTGAGGTAAATTGATAAAGCTCAGTTTCTCCCGCTTTTGAAGCAACTTCAGCCTGATATTTCCTTTTTTCAGCTAACTGCTCCGCATGGTGCAGCTCTTTTGTAAATTGATCCTTAAGTGCATTTTGACGCTCTAAGAACTTCCCAGCTTTTTCGGTTTCCTGTTCGCATTGACGAAGATATTGATTAAGTAATGCAATTGGATTTTGTTTTTCTTTTTGATCAAGCGCCTCGTTTAAGTCTGCCGTAATCGTATTTTTAATACTCGTAAAAAGATTGGTCATGTTATTTTCGCTCCTTCGATTAATAGTTTTTTATTTCATTCCATTGCTTTTCAAAATTTACAAATGGATCAGCTTCTTCTTGGATTACATTTTGTTTGCTGGAATTCCAGTATTTATAGACAAGGTATAGAATGTAGGCTGCCACAAGACCGATAATTGCAGGTGCGTTAGAGATTGAAGCCATTAGAAAAATAACTCCGAAAATGCCTAGCGCAATTTTTCCACCAGTGGATTCTGCCTTTATAAATTGTTTGTAGATGAAATATAGTATCGCCAGACTTATTAATAACCCCACCATCGGACCAAGTGTAGATAGTAAGATAATGGCTGCAATTCCTCCCGCTAAAACTAAACCAAATTTTTTCATTTTGTTTTCCTCCTTTTGTTTTCTTGATATCATCTTACCTTTTTTCAGCGTTTCAAATAATTGAGCCTGAGCTTGATTTTCATTTAGGTCTAGAGACGTAGAAAGGGTCAGTCTCCTTAGGAAGCTGACCCTATAAACAACAGAAAAGAGGATGGGACAAAACCCTTCTCTAAACTAAAAGCCTGTGAAATTTTACGAGGAGTAAAATTTCACAGGCTTTGATTTTTTTCATAATTAAAAGGACAAATTTCTGATAAAATTTAAGTAGCCTTACCAAATTCAAATCAGAAAGAAGTGTCCTTATGTTTAAAGATTATAACATGAATCAACTGATTTTACCTTTAGATTTAGAAGTTAATTTACAAGAAATGATATTGCTTTTTCCATTCATCATTTAGTCGAAAGCATTCCTAATAGAGCCTTCGACTCTTTCTTACGTCATACAGGTTGTCCTGCCCATCATCCACGCATGATGCTTAAAATTATTTTATGTGGTTACAAACAATCCGCTTTCTCGGGCAGAAAAATTGAGGGTCTTGTGAAAGATAGTATGCGTATGATGTGGCTAGCCCAAGGCTATGAGCCAAGTTACCGAACAATCAATCGTTACCGTGTACATCCAGAAATGAAAGAATTGATTCGTCAATGTTTTTTATTCAGTTTCGCTGTCAACTTGTGCAAGAAAAGCTAATCGATCAGGAAGCGATTGTTATTGATGGTACAAATATCGAAGCGAACGCTAATAAATTAACCTTTGTATGGAAGAAATCCGTTAAAAAATATAATTCGAATCTGGTGGAGAAGTCGAATCAGCTATACAGTGAGCTGCTTGAAAAACAAATCATCCCTGAAATGACACGAGAAAATGACGAACAACTTTCAATTGAAGAACTATCTCAAATCACTGAAAAGCTAGAGGAAGTCATTGAAAAATATACGGAAAAAATCGAGAATTCTAGTGATGTCAATGAACGCAAAAAATTGCGTAGCGAACGAAAAAACCTAAACAAATATTGAAACAGGTTTATGAACGGATTGAACGAAAGCAGAAATATCAAAAAGACTTCGAGATATTTGGTACACTGAATAGCTATTCAAAAACAGACCACGATGCGACATTCATGCGAATGAAGGATGACTATATGCAAAATGGACAATTAAAGCCTGGTTATAATCTTCAAATAGCGTCCGAAGGACAATATACACTTGCCTACGGCATTTTTTCTAATCCAACGGATACAAAAACACTTACGCCATTTCTTCATCAAATTGAAGAACAGTACTTTTCATTACCTGAACATATCTTCGCGGATGCCGGCTATGGCAGTGAACAAAATTACGATGATATTTTAACTAAGCGCAAACGTACACCGCTAATTACATATGGTTATTACTTGAATGAACAAAAGAAAAAGTTTAAAAAGGATCCGTATAGAACGAGCAATTGGATGTACGATGAAGAAAGCGATGCCTTTACTTGTCCGAACGGACAGAAAGTGCCGTTTAAATATAATTCGAATCGAGCAGACAAAACAGGTTTCCAGCGTACGTTTAAAATTTATGAATGTGAGGACTGTACGGATTGTCCATTTCGAATAAGTTGTACAAATGCGCAAGAAGGAAAAAACCGTAAGCTGATGGTATATGAGAAGTGGGAACAACTAAAAGAATATATAAGTGAAAAGCTTTTAGAAGAAAAAACAGGTGCTATTTATCGTCAACGTAAAATTGACGTGGAGCAATTTTTGGATTTCTGAATGCTAATTTTGGTTTCACTCGATTTTCTGTATGTGGAAAATTGAAAGTTGAAAACGATATCGGTCTAGCATTAATGGTCGTATGCTTAAGAAAATATACGGCTAGATCGTAAGATCCTGTCCGTATATATGTGAAATAAAATGAAAAAAGTGAAATCAACGATGCCGATTTCACTTTTTTCATTTATAGAAGCTAGTTATGTCCCAGCCTCTTTTGGACCGTATTTAATTGACTTTCTTAACCGCTGGAATTATATAAGTTCCATCTAAAACCGATTTACCACCATTATACAAACGCATCATTAAATAGAAGTCATCTTCAGGAGCAGGTAGCCAATTTGATTCATTTCCAACTGGAGCATGATCCTGAATATAAATATCTAATGAACCATCATGATTATATTTTATTCCATTCGTTTGATCCCCAATTGAATATCTGTTAATTGAGTTGTCAACAAAGAAATAGTCCATTTTATATAAAGTAATTGAGAAAAATGCTTTAACATCTGGTAACTCACCTTTCTCAAAATGTAATACATACTTATTTTGTCCATTTAATTGAGTTTGAGTGTCGTCACCATAAGTAACAGTATATCTAGCTTCTTCTTTTGGTAATCCAGGTAAGCCAGCATTCGTGATGACAGCTCTAGTAAAGTAATCATGGCCATATTTACCTTGATTTGCAGGTGAATATGTCCATGATTTCGGTCTGAATTTATTCGTGATTGCAGTAAGTGCGTCATCAAATCCACGCTTAATTTGTTCTTCATATTGCTTACTCATGCCATTTGGATTATTTAATCCTAACATTGTGAATTGGTCTTGTAATAGTTTTTCATCTTTTGGTGCTGGGTATTTTTTAATTAATTTATTATATTCATTAATAAATTGCGTTGGTGTTAACTTTTCAACTGGATTGATTGTTAAAAACATATCTCGTGGTTCAGAAACGACTGGATTTTTTCCATTTAATGTCTTCACATTAAACTTTTTATTTAACTCATATACAGTATTTTGGTTTTCTCCTGGGTATACAAGTGTTCGAATAAGTAACCAAACCGTACTAGTAGGGGCTTTAATTACTTTTACACCTTTTGGCGTTTTTCCCTTCCAATTCGGACCGACAACTACAAACTCATTTGCTTTTGTACCAGTTGTTCGTTTACCTACTGTTGTGAAGATGTTATCCCACATATCTACAAACGATGCAGAATAATATCTTCCATTTGTATCTGGTGTATTAAATACTAGTGGACCCATTGATAAATCAAGATAAGTAGAACTATAAAGAGTATCTTGATTTGGTGCCACAACATTTCGATCTTTTGCTGTCAATAATCGCTCTTGCGGTACAAAACGATTCATTTGAATTGTTTTTTTATCTCCTTCAGAATAAGAAATCAATTGTCTTGTTCTTTCTAAAACAAGTAATGGATACGCATATGTGTAAGCAGTTACTGCTTGACAATAAACATAATTATCAAAAGGATTAACTACCAGTTCAGAAATCGGTGTTGCAGTTTCAGCTTTCGCAGAATTTATCGTATCATTATTTGAATTAAAAGGCATTGTTGCTAATGAAGTTGCAATTGATGGAATCAATAATTTCTTTCTTTTCATTAAACTTTAACTCCTCTCAAGATAAATGAATTAATTGAATGCTACATTTTCATACTATTTTTTTCCATTTACCCCTTATTAGTTTATAAGGTAGTAGACATATCTCAAGAGAATGAAAATTCAGATAATAGCGCATAAATAATTACTTACTCCCAACAGATGAACGTAAGGATCTTCTTAAAATTTTTCCTGTACTATTCTTAGGAAGTTCTGATAACATCTCAATTTCTCTCGGATGCTTGTACTTTGCTAATCTTTCTTTAGCAAATAACATGATTTCTTCAACCGAAACAGATTGATCGTTACATACGACAAAAGCTTTTACGCTCTCACCAAAATTACTATCTGGTGTTCCAATAACAGCTGCTTCTACTACCGCAGGATGTTGATACAATACTTCCTCAACCTCTCTTGGATAAACATTATAACCACCGACGATAATTAAATCCTTTATTCGGTCAACGATATAGAGATAACCATCTTCGTCCATTTTTGCTAAGTCCCCAGTATAAAACCAGCCATCTTTTAAAGAAGCGAACGTAGCCTCTGGCATTTCTAAATAACCTTGCATTACATTCGGTCCTTGAACAACTAATTCTCCTATTTCACCAATAGGAACTTCCAACCCATTTGGATCAACTACTTTATTAATAACGCTAGGAATGTTTAAGCCAATTGACCCAGCTTTTCTAACTCCCTTTAAAGGATTAAATGCAGTGACAGGAGCCGTTTCAGATAATCCATATCCTTCTAAAATATCAACCTTATATTTTTCTTGGAAACGAATAAGAAGTTCAACAGGTAATGATGCCCCACCTGAAAAACATGCACGGATTGATGAAAAGTCATCAGAGGTAGCATTAGATAATTGCAATAAAAAGCTATACATTGTCGGAACACCTGCAAACAAAGTTGCCTTGCTTCTTACAATTGTATTTACGACTTCAGTAGGGTTGAATTTAGGAACTATAAAAATATGTGCACCACTTTTAATTGGCGTATTGATACAAACTGTCATACAAAACACATGAAACATTGGTAAAACAGCAATAATTCGATCATCTTCAGTAAACTCAACAAGTTCAGCAAAAGATTCTGCATTTGAAGCCATATTTCGATGAGAAAGCATCGCTCCTTTTGGTCGACCTGTTGTGCCAGAAGTGTATAAAACAACAGCAAGATCATTTTCATGAATAGATGGTGCTTCAAATTGATTTGTAGAATTCTGAAGAAGTTGTTCCCAGCTAAACTCAGTTTCTAGTGATTCAGTGTAAAATACCATTTCCAAATTCTCTAATTGACTAGTTAAAGAAGTTAAAGTTGATTTTAAAGCATGATTAGCAATTATTGCCTTAGCTTTACTATTCGAAAGAATATATGAGATTTCTCCAGAAGTAAAAATCGGATTTATTGGTACAACCAATGCACCAGCTCGAAGTATCCCATAGTAAGCTGTTATAAATTCTGGACAGTTACCAAGTAGTAATGCTACTCGATCACCTTTTCTAATGCCTTTTGCATATAATCCTGATGCAACATTATCAACCATTGAATCTAGTTCTTGATAAGTTACACTTTGATCTAAAAATGTAAATGCATAACGATAAGGATAATTCGCTGCACTATGCTTTAAATTATCATTTAAATTGCAACTCATGATTATCTCTCCTTTTTATTTAAATAGAATTATATACAGTATTTAAACGCCCACAGGAAACTCTGAAGAGAAAACACTTTTGTTAATTTCATCTATCCATTGCTCTCCCCAAGCTTGAGTAAATACTTAATAATCCCATTTTCAATTCCCTTTTAATTATTTGATATTTAATCATCCTAGATAACATTAGATTAATATTTAGATTTGTTTTGTTTCCGTAAAATGGATGCCTTTAATGTTCTGTGCTAATGGTCTGTCAGGTTTGGCAAATATAGCAAATAAAATACTACTGACAAGTAAGATCGCTGAAGTACATATTATTGTATAGTTGAATCCTCTCAAAGTATTATTTCCTGCCATTTCTATAAGGTAACCGCAGACTAGCGGACCTACAATACCTGACATATTCATAAAAGAAGTTCCAAGGCTAGCCATCAGCCCGCGTCTCTCGGGAAGTAAACTCATCATGATAACAGGTCCTATACTTAGTGTGGTTGTTGATAATCCCACTGCCAGGCCCAATATTGCAATCACCATTCCAGGTGTTTGAACAAGAGTGGCGAAGAAAAGCAAAAACGCACTTATTATTTGTAACGATGCCGCATATATGACACGAGAAGAACGCAAATTATTTGATTTCTTAAATAGCTTATCAGACCAAATAGAAGCACAAATGGATACAACCATGTTAATGAGACCGATTGTTAATATAGCTAATCCCATTTTCGTTTGCGACAAATTTATTGCCTTTACCAAATAGACAGGTAGCCATACTGAAACCCATACAACCAACCAAAAACATCCAAATAGATTGAGTAAAGTAAAAATTAAAGTAGGAGAGAATAAAATCGGTCTAAACTCTGACCATTTAAGTTTTTCAACAGCCAATCTCATTTCTGTGGATTCAACTGTAGTCTTTGATTTATCTTTTACAAATACCCATACAAGAACCCAAATTAGACTCACTACCCCTAAAGCTACAAATGAAATTCGCCAGCCATAGGTTTGATTTACGTGGACCAACACGGGGGTCAGTACCATTGCGCCGACCATCGCACCTGCATTGGAAATAGAAATGGCCATTCCACGAGATTCTGGTGGAAATACTCTGCTTATATGACTAATACCAACCGGACCAAATGGACCCTCAAATACACCAAGCAATACTCGATAAAGGAGTAGAAACGCGAAACTCGTTATGAAAAAGGTGCCAAATTGCAAAACCGTCCAAGCAATCAATAGAATCCCTAACATTTTTTTGGTACCGATTTTATCAGACCAAGCACCTCCGATTACACCAGATACAGCAAAGAACCAAAAAAATATGCTTCCGAGTAAACCGTATTGAACATAGGAGAGGTTAAAATCCTTTATGATATAAACAGATGCGACACTTGTGGAAGATTTATCTGCAAAGTTTATTAGTGTTGCTATTACCAACATAACTAAGATTACCCAGCGATTCATGAAAACCACTCCTCTACAATTTGTTTTTCCTTACCTCATTTTTTAAAATTTCAATCAAGAAAGCAAGGCCAAGCCATACTTTCTTTTCATCTAATTACAATCTAATCTTTTTGCAAAATAAACTCGACCTTTTGAAAGTTCCCTGAAAATGCGAAGTCTCCCATGTCAGCATAGTTTTTACTTACAGGTAAATATGCATCTCGTCCCACATCTAACCCCTCAATCGAAATAAAAAATGGTAAGGTTCTTGGCAAATCAACTTCTCCAACCTGATGATTATCGATAAAAAGACTTCCTTTCCCTTGTAACAGACCTGTTTTTGAAAAATCATAATGTACCGTTGATTTTCCAACTGGGACCTCTAGATTGGATTCGATTTTATAGACATTCCCAACATAATTATACTCATAAAATAAACGGTTATTTTGAATATACAATGTATATCCACTGTATTGATTTCCGTGAGCAATTAATACACCCTCGCTGTCTTTACTTGGACGTTCTATCGGTACAGTGATCGTGTAAGAACAGTTAAAAATAGGCGGCGCTGCTAGATTATGGCTCATGCCTGGATAATACGTAAACTCTGTACGAGATCTTACCTTATCATCAGGGGAGACGTAAGCAAATAATTCAATCGATTTATCGACCATTGGAAGAGCACCATATTCCTCAGCTTCTCTAAACCAGATATCTTGTAATTCAGCTAGTTTCTCTGGGAATTTTGCAGCTAAATCATTTGTTTGAGAAAAATCATTGTTAGTGTTATACAAGTTCCATTGATCATCTTCAAATGGTGTTCCTTTCGTATGAAAAGAGATTGCCTTCCAACCTTCATGCCAAATTGCACGCTGAGCTACCATAAGGAAGTATTGAGTTTCCCGCCTTGTCTGAACTTTTGGTTCATCAAATGTATACTCCATGCTTACACCATGCAACGGCATTTGCTTAATACCCTTGATTTCTTCAGGAGGACTAATTCCAGCTAAGTCCAGAACTGTCGGGGTGACATCAATAACATGATGGAACTGATTACGAATAGTCCCAACATCTTTGATTCGATTTGGAAAATGATAAATCAAGGGAACATGAATTCCTCCGTCGAATGTTGTTTGCTTATATAATTTAAAAGGTGTATTACTTACTTGAGCCCATCCACGAGGATAGTTAGGTTGTGTATTTGGTCCTCCAATTTCGTCTATTAACGGTAGAATACTTTCTGCAGTTGTTGGAATTCCGTTAAAATAAGAAGTTTGCTCAAGAATTCCGTCAAACTCTCCCTCCTGGCTGGCGCCATTATCAGAAAGAAATACAATCATCGTATTATCCAATTGACCTATAGCATCTAGAAAGTCAACGAATCTACCAATTTGTTCATCTGTGTGAGTGAGAAATCCCGCATATGTCTCTTGAAATCTTTCGAATAGACGCTTTTCATCAGGAGTAAGATTACCCCATTCCTTAACACCAGGGTTGCGTTCCGTAAGCTCTGTATCATTTGGGACAATTCCTAATGATTTTTGACGTTCAAGCCTTTCTTCTCTTATTCGATCCCATCCTTTGTTATATGTTCCTTTGTACATATCGATATAACTTTGGGAGACTTGGTGCGGTGAATGCTGTGCTCCAAAGGCAAGATACATGAAGAACGGTTTCTCTGGAAAAATTGAAGCATGATCAGAAATAAACTTAATTGAATGGTCAACAAGATCCTCTGAAAGATGATAATCAGGCTTCTTTGGAGGCTCCACATTATGATTATCGTAAACTAAACTAGGATTATATTGATCTGTCATACCTTCTAAAAATCCATAATATCGATCAAAACCTTTTCCTAACGGCCAGTTTTGAAAAGGACCAGCCGGTGTTTCTTCATATGTAGGTGTTAAATGCCATTTTCCTACAGCAAAAGTACTATAATCATTTTCCTTTAAAATTTCCGCTACTGTTCCTGCTGAAGAGCTGATTTTACCGCGTGAACCAGGTACATCAGGACCTAAATCGAAATTAGAAAGAAGCCCCATTCCTACAGAATGGTGATTTCGACCGGTCAGTAAGCTTGCTCTCGTGGGGGAACAAAGAGGTGTAACATGGAAGTTATTATAGCTCAATCCATTTTGTGCTAAACGATCGATATTAGGTGTCTTAATTTCCGAACCGTAGCAGCCTAGGTCAGAAAAACCCATGTCATCAAGGACAATGTATACAATATTGTTTTTCATTTTCATAATCTCCTTTAAATCTAAAATAACGAATCTGTTGATAACGCTTACAATTTCAATTTGCAGATTACACCTTGTAAACTTACATTCATACTCATCAAAGTTAAAAAAAACTGATATTAAATGAACAATCGTTAAGATCCCTTCCAAAATGAAAACTTAAGCATCTTTAGCGCATCGAAATCCCATATTTCCAGTAGAACTGTCGGATGTATTGGAACTACGGGCAGCTACTCGATAACGATTACAGTAAGATTCATGACAGAGATAGGAGCCTCCACGAATTACCTTTGACGTTCCATTCGGTATACCTTTAGGATTTTCTTTCGTACCATTTACATGATAGGTTGGACTGAACCAATCAGAACACCATTCCCAGACATTTCCTGAAACATTATATAAGCCATAATTATTAGGTGGAAATGAAAGGGCTGGAGCTGTTCCTTTATAACCATCTAAAACTTGATTTTCATTTGGGAACTGACCCTGCCAAATATTTGCATAATGTTGACCGTTTGGGAGTAATTCGTCACCCCAAGCGTATTTTTTTTGTTCTAAACCACCCCGAGCAGCATATTCCCACTCAGCCTCAGTCGGCAGCCTTTTCCCAGCCCAATTACAATATGCTAAAGCGTCATTCCATGATACATGAATTACAGGATGATCCATTCTATCTTCAAGTGTTGAATCTGGCCCTTCAGGATGCCTCCAGTTTGCTCCTTCTACAACTAGCCACCAAGGAGTTTGATGAACAAGTTGTGTAACTTTCATTCGTGTTTCACATGACACAAGAGAATGAAAGACAAAGGACCAGCAGTATATTTCTGCCTCTGTTCTATACCCTGTATCACATACAAATTCTTCAAACTGAGAATTAGTTACGGTACAAGCGTCTATATAGAAAGGATTCACTTTTATTTTACGTATAGGTCCTTCACCATCAGCTATATATCCTTCAGGGTCATCCGTTCCCATTAAAAATTCTCCACCGGATAGGTAAATCATATTTTTGTTAGTGATTTTATGACAGCTTTTAACAACACTTTTTCCTGAGTTCTGAGATAAGGGTGATTTTCGTTTATTTGGAGAACAGCACCCGTTCATTTTTTCTAGTTCCATTTAAATCACTCACTTTAAGAATCATATTGTTGTAACAGGATGCTTGCTTCATTGACTATTTCGTGAATAATAAAAAAGAAAGATACATAAAAATCATGAATATTAATAGTGAAAATAGTAAAGAAACAAAAACAATAGATTTGTTAGCAGGAATATAGATGCCTTTTTGAATTTCTTTTCTTTTCTTTGAATATTGAATGGTTGATAAAACACCTGTAATAAAGCCAACTACACATGCGTAGATGCCAAGAAAGATTACTATTAGATTAATATACTTATTTGAACTAAACTTAATCGTAAAATTCAAAGATGTTGTTAAGAATCCCACTCCTGTGATAGATATTGCCGTCCTTATCCAGGCTAAAAATGTTCTTTCATTAGCTAAATGCTGTTGTGCATATTTCACGCTTTCTCCATGTAATTCTTGCATCTTTGTTAAAGCTTCCATCATTATTCTCCTACTCATAACCACCATTGTCTATATTTCTAATTGCAACAAAAGGGATCTCAACTGTAGTTCCCTTTTTAGTTGCCGATACAGAATTGATCAGTTTAGTTAGATAATGCAGCTAACCCAGACCAAATACCTAATGAAGTACCAGCAGTAATTCCTCCATCAACAGCAATAGCTTGTCCTGTAATAAATTTTGCATCGTCGGAGCTTAAGAAGTGAACAAGCGCAGCTACTTCTTCAGGTAAACCATTACGACCAAGTGGTGTAACATAGTTATTAATTGCTTTTTGAGCAGTATTATTTTGCACCATTGGCGTATCGATTGTTCCAGGACAAATGCAGTTTACGCGAATATTTCGTAAGCTTAACTCTAGTGCAGCAGTTTTTGTTATACCTATAACAGCGTGCTTTGATGCAACATATGGTCCATATGTTGGCACTCCTTGTAAACCTGCAACAGATGCAGAATTAATAATTACGCCTCCATCACTTAAGTAAACAGATCCATGTTTTAGCCCATACAACACACCCATCGTGTTTACTTTAAAAGATACTTCATAATCTACTGATTCAGCATCTGACATCATGCCTATGCCTCTACCGATACCCGCATTATTAAAGAGAATATCAATATGACCATATTTCTCAACGGTTTTTTCTAGTAAAAATTGTACTTCATTTTCTATTGAAACATCTGTTTTAATATATAATCCATCAATTTCTTGAGCTAGTTTTGTTTCGTCTGAAAGATCAGCGACTACAACTGTAGCTCCGGCCTGATAAAAGCGTCTTACAGTAGCGAGCCCAATGCCTGAACCTCCACCAGTAATTACTGCAACTTTACCTTTAAGTGAAAACATAATATATCAATCTCCCTTTAGAGTGTTTTTTTAAAATATTCAGATATTTAAAGGCGAAAAAGAAAGATCTTAATTGGCAAAACTCTTAATTAAGTTCATTTTTTCTTCATATGGAAGTTTTTCAGCCAATGCTAATTGCTCACTTAATTGTGGTGGGAAGGCATAAAATATTTCTTTGCTCTCAATTCCTTTAATGTAGTACTCTACTCCTTCTTCAACACTTAATGGATGCAATTTCTGCCCGCCTGCTTTTAATTCTCCTGTATTTGGATCAATGTTGGAAGCAATCCATAACGGTGTTTTTACTGCTCCAGGTGCAATAGCTGTAAAGGTTAATTCTGGGTAGGATGTTGGCAACATTTCAGCTAAACGACGTACCCACATTTTTGCTGCTGCATACCCAGGTAAACCCCATAAACCTACAAAAGAAGCCGCAGAAGATGTCATGACAATATGTCCTTTTCCTCTAGATTTCATTAACCCTAAAGCTGGAAAAACCGTATTTGCGACACCATTTACACAAATTTTGGTAGCCCACATAATATCTTCAGGAATTTCTTCTGTTCTGCTTGTACTTCCTGGTCTTTGTCCAGCAGCATTTGCAATAATTAAGTCAAGTGGTCTAATTCCATCGCATTCATATATTACTGTTTCCATAGCTTCCTCATCCATAACATTCGCAATTTTAGTATGAATGGTAGCTCCAAACTCTTCACATACTTTTTTAGCATTTTCCAAATTTGAAGGATTTATATCTATTAAAAATATATGTGCATTTTTATTTTTACTATAATGCTTCGCTACCCCTAAACCTAATCCACTTGCTCCACCTGTAATTAAAATAGATTCATAATGACTCATTTTAAACCTCCTTATTAATATTGGTTACACTGAAAACTGGTTATAAAATCCATCCATGCTATCGCTTTGATTAATTAAAGTTTTTAACATATCAATGATTTAACCATTCATTCTGAGATAAAAATTAAAAGAAAACGCTTTCCCTCCTTTAAAATTAATATACTTTTCCTTCCGGTTAATATACAGTATAAATAAGTGAGACTTAGTTGAATTTTTTTCACCTAAAATCAAAGGAGTGATGATATGAATTTACTACAATTGGAGTATGTAATTGAGGTTGCTAAAACAAGCTCACTAATAAAAGCCGCTGAGAATCTTCATATTTCTCCGTCCGGTATTAGTAAAGCCATTTCCAATCTAGAAATGGAACTTCAAATAAAGATTTTTAATCGTTCGAGATTGGGGGCTGAGCTTACAGAAGAAGGTAAATTTATTGTCAGTAAAGCACAGGAAATTAGACTCAAAGTAGATGATATAACCATTTTTGCGCATCAGTGTCTCCATCCCGAAACAGTCAATATATCTATAACTGCCAATACTAACGCTATGTTTATTGTCCCTAGCGCGCTTGTTACATATAAAAAAAATTATCCTTATAGTCAAATAGAAATTTTTGAAAAAAAACCACATGCTATCTTGTCTGACGTAAAAACAGATAAGACTGATTTTGGTATTACAATATTTACTGATGAAATTGTAGCTTCTAATCCAGAATTGGAATTTGAAACAATTCTAGAAGGGGGTACGGTAATTTGTGCAAGCAAAAATTCTCCACTTGCCTTTTTGCAAAATATTCAAGTTGAGGACCTAGTTCATCAATCTGTCATTCTTTCGGAAGATCCTATTAGTAACGAGTTTGTAAATGATTTATTTACATATGTTCCTGATATGAATATATTATTGACAACAAACAATGTGAACGTTATTTCCGAAGCAGTATCAGAGGGATTGGGAATTGTTTTTGCAATGGATTTATTTTTAAACAAGGATACTAATATACAAAATGGAAGTATTGTTACAATTCCATTTATGCATCCACATTCACATCGCTTTTCCTTTGGAATCGTTCGATCAAAGCGCAAGAAATTATCTGAACACGGCAAACAATTTATTAAAGCATTTAAACAAAATCTCCCTTAAAATGAAACTTTTTAATAAATATCTTTGAAGTCTTGTTCAACTAACGGATGCGTTAGTCGAAGTTCATGAGTTGCTTTGCAGCAGCTCTTTTTCTTACGATTAGTAAATGGTCATAAGCGTTCAAAAAGGATCATCTATCAATTGAGATCCTTTTTTCAATGGCGATTATATACGGTTTCGTACCGAATTCTTTAATGACCTAAAATATGAACAACGGTGTAATGAGGAAGTCTCGAAACACATCTGCATTGACTAGATCGTCTAGATTGATGAGTGGTATGGTAAATGGTTTGGAGTCTACCGACTCGATTCATCCGAACAGTTAAATCAGTTGTATGTCCAATTGTTCCTTGAATGTTTCAATGTTTTTTTGAAGACTTATTGTAAATTTCGTAGGTTCATGATGTATCATTCTTACCTCTAGTCAGACAATACTTTCTTATAATCAGTTTTCAGCCTAGACTTAGTTGTCTTTGTTCAGATATACATTATATTGATCTAGCATAAGCATTACTCATCTTTTAATTGAAAATTATTCAATTAGCTATCACTTTTTTACACTTTATATTGACCTACAGGAAATGTATATTAAATTTAAGGTAGAGAAAGCGAACGTTTCTTCTGATTTACATCTCAGAATTAACGATTATGCCTACTGGTAGTTCAAAAGATTAATTTATGCGATTACATAGGTTAGATTATAGAAACACTTGAGTTCTTTTTCTACTATGTGCATTGCGAAGTAAATGATGTAAAACCATTTAACTTCGCTTTAAGTATGAATTACCTATTATTAGAATTGGAGGTGTAATATATCATTTAATCAAGTCTTCTAAAAAAATGAATAAATTTTGCAAATTAAGTAATTAGACAATTTACGAAATTAAATTTCAGAAATTTTTAAAAATAAGAATGTAGAGATTGATATATTATGTTTTCACTTAATAAAAAGTGATACACTTGTTCATTACTTAAGTTAAGCCGATGCTTCAATTTTTAGGGGACAAGCAATTGCAGTTGATTGAGGAATTACTGTTGGTACCTCATTAGGTGTCTAGTTAGATTTACGCATAGAAAGAAACAAAAAATAACAAAATGAAAGAGGGATTTTAATGTCATATCCATTGTTAGAAACAGTTTACATGAACCCAGAAGAATTACCATGGATTCCATGGGTAGAAGGTGTTGAACTCAAGATTCTTAAAGTTAACCCCATTAACGGTCAATTTTTTACTTTAACAAAAGGTTCAAAAGGTGCTGTACTACCACCACATTTTCACCACGGCACAGTTATTGTATATACAATTCAAGGTGCATGGCACTATGATGGTGAAGAATGGATTGCTAAAGCAGGAGATGTTATTTTTGAACCAGCAGGATCACTTCATCAACCATTAATGCTAAGTGAAGAAGATGTTATTATTTTAAGTATTCTAGATGGTTTATTAGATTTCCAAGACACTGAAGGTAACACACTTTTCAAACTAAATTGGCTGTCTGCTCTAGATATGTATAAAGAACATTGTGATGTGCATGGATTAGAACTTAAGGATTTAACAAAATTTTAATTTTTACCTCTTTTGTAACTGCTCTCCCCCCTCTTTTTTATGAGAGGGGAAACTCAATCAATAAATTTAGATAATTATCTTATTAAACAAATAACTGGAACTTATAAAAGTAAAAAAACAGTGTTCGATCAAATTACTGTTTTTTTTACTTTTTCATTTCTAATGACTTTAACAGAAACTGCACGAAAGCTTCATGAGCAGGAACAAACACATACTTCCTCAACTTCTAAAATACCATCCCATCCTCCTATGGCTACGGCGTCACCTGAATCGAGGTATTTACTTTAGATAAGGACTTGTAGAAGTTATTAAAAATATTCTGGGTTATTTTATGGTTTTAAAACAATACAGAGGGCAAATGAGAGAAGAAGATGTCATGGAACAAATTTATTCCGATACGCCTTCTTTTTTACCTCGACAAATGTAAGTTAATAACTTAAATAAATATCCTTCTTCAACACTCCCGCCCACTTAGTACAAAAAGTCTTTGGGGCCACGAGAAGAGCGAAACGGCACAGATATAATGCCCAATGAAGGGAAGGCTACCAAAAATATTTTGAACCGAAGAAGCAAAGTTCGATGGGCGTAGGGGAGGGCTAAACTCCTTGAGCACGACCGTTGTTATGCTAAGTTCTTTAGCTTTTTTAGAGTACCGAAGCTCCCTTTATGTGTAGATCCGTAACATCAATTTCAGCTGCTTCCCTCGGAGTTGATAAACCATCAAGCAATTCAGGACAAACTGTTATCGCTGATTGAAATGGAAATATTCTAAGCATTCAATTGGCAATTCCAGTTTCAATAACTTCAACTTTGACGTTCGGTATAATTTTAATGGTTTTAAAATCCTTCTCCCAGTTTAGGTTTTTCCATATTTCCGGATAATGAGCTTTTATTTTGTATCCAATCCCCAGTGCATCACTGTTAGCATCTTGTAATATAGTAACTACTTTTTGAGCATTTTCTGTTAACTTTTGTGAAAGTTGTTGGCTAATGTCTCTTTTTTGTTGATTACCCTCTATTACAGAAGATGGAATTTCAGTCAATGTGACCTTAAGTGTAGTATTAACCTTAGCTTTTAATCCGGTTTTTGTCGGTTGAATTACTATTTTACTTTTACTGTCTTTTACCTTAAAACTAACAGAGTATTGCTTTTCATGCTGTTTGATGGATTCTGAAAAGTAAGCAAATTTTCCAAATTGATTTGATAGCAACATAAAAAGAGATGCTTTCTGTCCAAGCAAATTATATCCAGTATAATGCTGATCATGAATAAGACTAACCCCCTTAAGTTCAACATCTCCTTCTTTAGAACGAAACAAATAAGGTATCACAAAATCAGTCCCTGAGGTAAATATGTAGGATATCATTTTCCTAATATTTAATTTAGGTACCAATGTTTCCTCTTCTCCTGATTTTATGAGTTGCTCAATATGGTCAGATATAAGTTTTGAACCAACTTTCTTTAAATCTAAAACTTTATTTGCATCTCCGTTAACAATTGCTATATTTGAATTTATTGCACTATCATAATCTCGAAAGACATAATAAAAGGGATGAAATATATTTTTCCGAGCTAAATCTTCTCCCAATAAATAGATTCTGACTTTTCCGGTTTTTAATTTACCTGCTACTTGATTACTTATATTTACTGTTCCCTCTTGAATCGTTTTGCTTTTATTGTGGTAAATTTCATTCATTGGTTCACTACCAGTAGGTGATGGCTTAAGAGCTCTGATCTCCATTGTAACTAAATAATCATCTGATTTTGTAAGGTCGTAGGCAACCCCATTGGTAAGAGTGAGCTCTTTTAATAAGTTCAGATCCCAACACCCTGTTAATAAAACTAAACAGAGAAATAAAAAAAATAGTATTTTCATATCTCGTTCCTTCTTTTCAACTTAAATGAAATAATAGAAATAACCAATAGGAAAAGAGGAATTCCTATTAAAGAAACATAAGCCATCCAATTCAGGAGGCTTTTGATCCACTCAAGCTTCTGAGGAGTTGTCAAAAATAATGAAATCATTGTACTTATGATAGGCAAATAATTTGCAGCTTTTATATGATTGCCTTTATGAAATAGGTGTCCAACACCATGTGAAGCAAAAAAGAGATAGTTAATAACAGAAGTATTAACAGTTGCTACCCAAATAATGATAAGAATGATATCTAGGCGTTCAATTATATTCCAATCAAAGGATTTTAATATATATAAAACAGGTTCTTTTAGTGTGCGAAGTTCAAAAGGACTGAAAACAAAAAACATAGACAACACAAAAAATGTAAGCAAACCTGTAACGAGAATATTAATAAGTGACATTGTTTTAAAAATAGTGGTTGGATTTTCCTTAATTTTGGGGTAGATGACTAGTAAAAATTCATATCCAATCATTGGTAAAAAGGCAGCGTTTATCCCTTTGAAAATCCTTGTGAAATTAGTTTGTCCAATCGGAAGAATATTTTCAAATCTCATGTCATTATAAACAGTTAGCACTAGAATAATAAGTATAAGAATCAACATAGAGATTAACGTATTATATTTCGCTAAAATTCTTAAGTTTACCCGAGTAAAATAAAGGGTTCCGCTCAGGGATAACATCATTACCACCCATTTAGGTGTATTAGGAAAAGCCCATTTATATAAAATGGGAGATGCTGCTAGAAAGGAAGCTACAAGTAGAAAATAACCCGAATAAAACAAGGAAATTATTTTTCCAAATAATTTCCCTAATACTTTTTCGGAAAAATCAAATATAGTATGATTTGGGAAACGTTTAACCAATAACCACAAAATGAAGATAATTATTTGGAAAAGGACACCTGTCAACAATACTGATATCCAACCATCGTATTTAGCAGCGATAAAAGCATGATGAGGTAATTCTATCTGGCCTACCCCGATTTGAGTTTGAGTAATAAGAAAAAATAATTGGACTTTTGTAATCGTGTCATGATTTTTCTTCATTATTTTTCCATCCTCTGGAATTCCATTCTTGTTTTAACTCTGTGGGCTTTGCATCATTCGATCGATAATCCATAAGATGAAGTGGCGATCGAATAAATATATGTTTTAATCTAGAACCGTGTTGAACTCCAATAGGCATAAAATATGGTGTTCCAAAGATCTCTAATTTACAAAGATGCATTAACGTTAGAGCTAACAACCAAACAATACCTAAAAATCCAAAAATGGAAGCAGCAGCCATCATAAAAAAACCAATGATACGAATTGAGTTGCCTAATTCATGAAATGGTAAAACGAACGATGATATTGCTGTAACTGCAATAACAATAATCATCATATTAGATACGAGATTTGCCTCTACAACTGCTGTACCAATTACAAGTCCTCCTACCACTCCAATTGTTTGTGTTACCTGAGTTGGTAACCGAATGGAAGCCTCTCGAATGATTTCCAATATTAAAGCCATAATGATTGCTTCGATAAAAGGTGGAAACGGAATATTTTCTAAAGAACTTTTCACTGGAAAAATGAGTTCTTGCGGAATTATTTGATAATGAAAAGATACAATAGCAATATATATAGCTGGAAGAACTAGCGAAATAATAAAGCACCCAATTCGGATTAAACGTAAAAATGAAGCAATATGCCACCTTACATTATAATCCTCTGGTGTTTGAAAAAATGAAGCTAATGTAACAGGTGTAATGATGGCACTGGAGCTTCCATTGGACAATATTACCACACGTCCCTCCATTATTTGAGCCACAGCACGATCGACTCTTTCTGTGTCAAGGACTTGCGGAAATGGTGACCAAGGTTGATCTTCAATAAGTTGTAGAATTTGTGACGTAGATCCAACATAATCAATTTTTATAGACTGAATTCGCTGTTTGACTTTTTGGATTAAATCTTCATTGGTAAGATGGTTTAAATAAACCAAACAAACTCTTTTTTCCATTGATTCGCCAATTTGAATATATTCAATAGTTAAATTGTAATTTAATACCTCATTTCTTATTAAATAAATATTTGTATTTAAATTTTCTACAAACCCAGCTCTTGAACCCTTAAGCATTTTTTCATTTGCTGGTTCTTCCACCGATCGGTCGTTTGTCGCAACTACATTCACAATAGTTATAATTGAAGAATTAATTAATAATGCGCAGTGTCCACTTATAATACCTTCTATAATGGTTTTCATTGAAGAAGTTTGTTGTATTTGGTCAACCGTTATGATTTGATTTATATTTCCTTCTTTAACAGTTAACAAAGGCTTAATTACTTTATCTTGGAGTTTCTCACTATCCACCATTGGCTCAATATAAAGTATCAACATGGAATTATTATTAAAATTAACTTCTCGGCATTTAAGATCACCAGTATTATTTAATAGATTAGTTATTCTATTTTTGTTTCTCTCTAAAGATTCTGAAGCTTCTTCATCGGTAAGGTATTTTTGATAAGGATAAAGATTTTTTTGGGACAAAAATAATTCCACCCTTTCGATACTAAAGCTTTATATTCCATATTCTTCCCTTAACCTAAAATAATATGAAATCCATTTAGATAAAGAAATATATTTCCTTTTCTAAAATAAAAAAGAGAAACTCCCTAGTCGGCGAGTTCCTCTCATGAATATAATCAATTAACTTTTTCAACCAATGGGAACTTATATGTTCCATCCAGAACACTTTTTTCAGGCATATACATTCTTAGCATTAGAACAAAGTGATTAGCTGGAGCAGGAAGCCAATTGGATTCATGTCCTAATGGTGGTGCATTTTGGATATATATATCCAGAGAACCGTCAGGGTTATATTTAAGCCCTTCAGTACGATCACCAATCGAATAACGGTTGATAGGATTAGAAACAAAGAAATTATCTGGACCATACATACTTAATGACCAAAAAGCTTTAACTGGTGGAATAGGTTGGTCTTTATTAAAATGAATAATATATTGATTATTACCACTAAGTACATTTCCATTGCTGTCGACTTGTGTACGTACATACATTGCTTCCTCAGGAACATTAGCACCTAACCCAAACATTGCAACTACCGCTCTCTTTAAATAGTCAGTACCATATGTTCCGATGTCATAAAATACTTTCCAGTTGTTACTTGTTTTCCCTAATGTAGATAAAGTTTTTGCTATAATTTCCTTTCCGTCTTTAACAGCACGTGTGAGTCCTGCCATTACAGCAGAGTCAATATTACCTTGGAATCCTTTGATTGGATCTATACCAATTAATTCAAATTGTGATATCATTGCAACATCTGCTTTAGAGCCCGGATTCAGTTTAATCAACTTTGTCATTTTATCAAAAAACTGTATTGGATCACTGAAATCAGTAGACAAAACAGTAGGTAAATCCAATAGCGATTTTGCTTCTTTTTTATCGTAAGGTGTCAGTGAGAATTTGTCTTGAATAGTATGTACATTAGGTAAATCCTTTGGTCCATCCACCAATATACGTCCATTGATCCATACCATATTTGTAGGCGTTTTTATAATATTTTCACCTTTAGGTAGTTTTCCTTTCCAATTTGGTCCGACAATTACGTATTTCCCAGCAGTTGTTCCTGTAGTTCTTTTTCCAATATAGTGAAATGAGTTAGTATAAGCGTCCAAAAACTGCATGGTATAGTATCGCCCTTTTACATTTGGAACACTCAATACTACCGGTCCCTTTGACAGATCAAGCCATGCTTGAGAATACAATGTATCATTATTGGGTGTTACTACGTCTCTGAAGTTTGAGTCGGCCAATTCTCTCATATGATAAAACTTATTTAAAGGCGTGTGTTTTGTGAATTCTTGCATTGTTTTTGCTACTTCCAAAAGTGGATAGGCATATATATAAGCCTGAATGCCTATACTATATGCTAAGTTCTCACGGTATTTGTCTTGTACAGGAACAGAATGATAGGCATCAAAATTATGAACTTGTTTTGTGTAATAAGTCGGTGTAGTAGAATTAGTAGTAGTTGCTGTTCCCCTACTTGCAAATGTCGTTATAGAAACCAGCATCACTATTAACGAAATTAAAAGCTTATTTCTATTCACTATAACAAAACCTCTTTTTGTAAATGTTAATTTCCTCTTTACCCATTTCAGTAGTTACATAAGAACATGATTCATATATAGCTATAACTGCACTCCATCTGCTGACAACAATGCTCCTCATAGCTATTTTGCTGCAAATTTCTTTCCATATATTGCTCCAAAAGGTTTAATTTAATACCCTTTTTTAATATGGTAAACGAGCATCAGCAATCAAAGCCCATTTCAAATTCTTTCCTTTTTTCACATTTCAATATTTGGTAGATAATTTAATTAATTGGCATGCGTGTCATAAATTTGATAAATTTCTCATTAAAACTTTCATCCATATAGTGCTTGAACAAGCGAGCATCAGACAGGTCGAGCAATTGATGTTACTGGAGGAAATGGAAAATGCGCAGCTGGAGACTGCTTTGGTGTGACAAAGGAAACTGTTTGGCTAAACCAACAGGCATCTCAGTACGGATATATAATCCGATACCCAAAGGAAAGGAAAATAGTGGGAGTTAAAGGCAAGAGCATTATAGGAAGTATTTATAAATGAGGAAGCATAAAAAGCAATGCCTTAAAGCATTGCTTTTCTTTAATTCTCGCAACCGTTAGTTCAACAAGCAATTGCTCAACAGATAATCATCTAAAAGGTTTTAGTCCAAAGATAATGTCGCTTAAATCAAATTTCAGGTATTGGACGGATCATTTTCAGAATGCAAGATAATCAATTTTCGTCGATCATCCACATTTTTCTTTTGCAATAGTTTCCGCACATGGGACTTCACTGTGTTTTCACTAATAAATAGGCTGCTGGCAATCTCTTTATTGGTCAATCCCCTTACTAAAAGTACAAATACTTGATACTCGCGTTCTGTTAGTGCTTCATTAGTCTGGTCCGAAACTGCCTCTAATGGACTTTGGCTTCCTTGATTTGTTAATAGTTGAACCAACCTGCCGATTTCATGAATCATATTCTGCTCTTCAGCATTTGTGAACGTTTCCAATGTATCTAAATAAAACCTCCAAGGGGTTTCTATCGTATTCTCAAGGAGCCATTCCTTTTCACCTTCGCATAAATAGAATCCTGAAAACAAAAAGTATTTCTGATTATCGACTGTAAACGGATACAGAATGATGTTTGGTCGAAGAATAAATTTCGACCTTAAAACCACTGGATCTGTTAATGATTTAAATTGCTGGATAATTGGGAGGCAAAATTCCTGGTTCACATTGTCGCCATAGATTTCCATTGTCTTCTGATGTGCGACACTATAATTAATAATTGGAAATAGTTCGTTTCCTTGTGAGTCGTAAATTTGTCCCGCAAATCCATGACGATAACAAAATAAATCTAATAAATAAGCCCAATTATTTTGCAATTAGAATCACCTCCGTTCAATTATATTACTTGATTTTTCATTTAGCGAATTAAGTTTGATTTTAATAAGTTTTATAGAAGAGGACAACAACCCGTTAGAGTGATAATCATAGGATTAATCCTTTATCAAAAGAACTACTTCGGGGGTTGTCACCCTATCGGGTAATTGTCCGAGATAGTTTACTTTATTATTATATTTTGGGCAAGAGTTTATTTTTGAATTTCAAAAAAACTGTTAAGTTAATAGTTTCCTAATATCGAACGGTGAATAATGATATGAAGTGAAAGGTTCAAGGACGTGTATAAAAAATATCCAACGTCGATATCTGTCGTTGTGAATAAGAACTATTATTTGCCTGTTAACTATTAAAGTCGGTGGATGTTATAGCCGGATGATCAGGTTGTGGGGGAGTCTTTATGGGAAGTACACTAAAAGAAACAAGGGAAGAAATTCATAAACAACGGGTAAACTCATTTAAAAGGTTTGCAAAAAGGATGTTTATTACAACAGGTATAATCATTATTATTGCACTCATATTTGCGGTAATCAGCTATTTCCAGGCAGACAACTTTAATGAACATGTCAAGATTAATGGCATAGAAGTCAGTGGACTGAATGCTGATCAGGCACTAAAAAAATTAAAAGCATCTGTATTAAAAAACGAAGTCTATGTAGGACAACTACAAATTTTAGATGGAAAAGATTCGAAGATGAAATTTACTGATAAAGATCTGCCAGGGGTCAAAAAATTATTAAGAAGCCAGCGGACGTTTTTTCCTTCCTCAAAAGCAAAAAATTATTCGTTAATGCCAAACAAACTAGATCAGTATCAAACCCAGTCGATGAAAAAACAAGTTGAAGAAAAGCTTATATCTATAAATAAGAGTTTAAAAGCGCCACAAGATGCGGAGGCTCATTTGGAACAAGGTAAAATTGTCGTCTCAAAAAGCATTAGCGGGGAGCAGTATGATATCGACAGTCTATTAATGGACTACGAGAAGCAGGAATATACTAGTGAAATCCGTCTGAATCCTGTATACATACAGCCAATCAAAGAGGACAGTTCGATTGTAAAAAATGAACGAAAAAAGCTGAAGGAACTCCTTCAACGAACCCTTGATTATAAGGTGCAAGATCAAGTTTATACGTTAAAAGCCAGCGATTTAATTAAAAATGCCTCTGTGTCAAAAAAAATGAAGGTTAAGATTGATGCTGGTGATATTAAAAATAAAATTGCAGAAATTAATAGTTTTCAATCTACATTAGATAAAAACTTCAAATTTAAGACCCATTCAGGTACAGTCATAATGGTTAAGGGACAAGGCTATGGCTGGGCATTAGATGTGGACAAAGAAACAAAACAGATTCAGGCAGCTTTTGAAAAAGAAGTAAAATCAATTTCTGCTTCTAATATTATCGGACATGGCTGGAGTAACGAAGGCTACGGTTATGAAACGACAACGAACAATGGCATTGGCGAAACGTATGCCGAAGTGTCGATTGCAGAACAGCGTATTTGGCTTTATAAAAATGGAAAATTAGTAGTCACAACGAATGTCGTGACCGGTAAACACAGCACCGGTGAAGATACATCAAAAGGAGTGTGGTATATCCTCTTCAAACGAACACCACACACGCTCAAGGGCTCCCATGTTGGTAGTGGGGCTTATGAAATTAAAGTCAATTATTGGGCTCCATTTACGAACAGCGGGCAAGGTTTCCACGATGCCGGCTGGCGGACAAATTGGTCAAGCAATGCCTTTCTTACGAAAGGATCCGGAGGCTGCGTCAACATACCGTCTAGTGTTATGAAAACCGTGTTTGATAATCTCAGTACTTACGAGCCGGTTGTCATTTATTAAGAAATGGCAGTCTATAAAAAAGTATTGCTTTTCGAGAAAACTGTTTAGGTAATAGTTTCTTAACATTGAAAGGAGAATAATCATATGAAATGGCTGGTTCAAGAGGATGGCTGCACTAGTGGATCGTATGGCAAAGAGCGGAATGAACCAGGAGAATATTTATATGTTTAAGACTAGATCCGTGTATTTTTAATTATAATATTTATATGCGTATCCTGTTTTTAATAAATATAAAGCGATTCTCTAACATATTGAGAATCGCTTTTTTTCCTATATTTTAGCTGGTTTATAATATTATTCCTTCTTCACGCTTTTTTTGAACCTATCAATGCGAGCTCCAGGTTAGGACATTCGAAAATAGGTACGACAATGGATCTATACGGCCATGCTCTTAAAAGTGCCGACGAAGCAGCAGCAAATCAAGTCGATCAATTTTTTACGAAAAATAAAAAAGATCAAGCTTAAAGCTGTTTTATTTGTTTTTTATGATTTAAACTTTTTTATTTTACCACCAAATTGCCACCCATTCATCTGTATTACTTCAAACTAATTTTCCTGTTATATATAAAAAACCTTGATAACACAAGGGTTACCAAGGATCTGTATTGATGACCTGTGAGGGGTTCGAACCCCCGACCTCAACCCTGTCAAGCTTGTTTCATTAAATCAAACTAATTAATTTGAGAAAAATAAGTAAAATCAAGTCTGATTTAAGTGGGTTTTATAAGGGTTTAAAGTCAAATGGGAAAAATAAATTAATTAAAAATAAAACAAAAAAACTCGCTGATACATTATCCCAAGGGATTTTCCTGTTAGGGGCTTATTCACTAGGAATGGCGATTCCATTTTTTATTATTAGCGTTGTTGTATCATTTTCCTTAAATACCATGAAAAAAATCAATAAATATTATCTAAACTTGCTTTTGTTAATGGAATGATTATGGTTATGCTAGGATATCTAGTATTGAGCGGACAAATGCAGATAATCCGTGCATGGCTGTCAGCTTACAGTTTATTTCTGTTTTAGAAAGGGAGAGAATAATAGGATTCGCTATTTTGAATAGTAAAGGTGAAATTATTGAGGCCCAACAATTAGATCCTTTTGGGGAAGAACTAGCCAATATTATTTCATATGCTGCTGAAAAAGTAAGTTATAAATAATTAAACTTAGAGCATTAATTCCAAGGTGGTAATAAAATGAAGCGAGTCTCGCACTTATTAGTAATATTACTAGTAGTAGTCCTTACTGGATGTGGAATTAGTTCCGAAGGATATAGAAATGTATCTCTCAGAGGAAGCAAAGCAACTCATCGACAACAAGGAAGTAGTTGTGCTAGATGTTAGAACCCCTGAAGAGTATCAAGAAGAACACATCCCTAATGCAATCTTACTACCACTACAAGAATTAGAAAATAAATTGAACGATTTAGATAAAGAAGAAACCTATATAGTGGTTTGCCGCAGCGGAAATCGCTCTACTCAAGCTAGTGAAATATTAATAAATAATAAATTTACTAATATTAATAACTTGACCGGCGGTATGAATAACTGGTCATATGAAATTGAAAATTAAATACATTAGAGATAAGTAAAAGAACCCAGCAATTAATGATGGGTTCTTTCTTCTAAACTAATTCATAACGATTTTGATGTGACAGGTTATATCATTCGTATTTATACTTTTAGCACGACAAATTTTCCGCCACCGAATAAGGACTTGGTATAATCAATCTTTGCATTATTGAAATAAACCATATCTCTTTCATTTACTAAAAACTTGATACCACTTTCTTCTGTGACTTCATCACTTTCTAAAGCAGACTCTTCCAGAGCCAGACGTAACTGAGGGACTCCTCAACCAATGCCCATTGATAAACGAATAAGGGGCCTATTGTCCTCATTCAATAGTTCTTGTATTTCTTTCGTTATCGCACCTATTGCAGCATGTGTAATTTTAACCATTGTATTACCTCCATAACAGTGACAAATAAACCGCCATATATATTATTTTTATCTACTAGTCCAACTTAATTTATAGTATATCTAACCAAAATTTATATCCTCTACGGATTAAATAAAGAATCTCAGTTAAAAGCTTTATAAATAATGTAAAAAGCTCCTACCAGGAGCATACAAACGTTCCTAGTCATATAGGAATCAGTTGCTTAACCTGTTTTTCATTTCCAGAAAAGTTATGCCGGCTAATACCTCAAGAACCAGTTTCAGTGCAATTAGTCTTTTTATTTTGTCCTTCAGTCATCTTAATTCCCCCTTGGCAAACAGTATCTTCTTTAATTGCCGTACCCTTTTCTTAAGTATTCGACTTATAAAATATCCATCCAAATCTTTATAGCTGTTGCTAAAATTAAAAAGGCTAATACCACTTGTAAAATCTTGGTATTTACTTTTTTACCAGCCATTGCGCCTAATGGTGAGGCAATTAAACTGGCAATAATCATAATTACAGAAGGCAAAATTTCAACTTGTCCCGTTGTGATTTTTCCAACAGTGGCACCAATTGAAGATAAAAACGTAATAGCCAATGAAGAAGCAATCGTCATACGTGTTGGTATTTTTAATACAACTAGCATGATTGGAACTAATAAAAACGCTCCTGCTGCTCCAACGATTCCGGAACCAATTCCAACAATTAATGCCAGTGATGCTGCCAGCCATTTATTAAACTTCACTTGATCTAATGGGATATCGTCAATTCCTTTTTTCGGAACAAACATCATGACAGCGGCTATTAATGCTAATATCCCATAAACTAAATTAATTCCGCCCTCTGACATTAACCTTGAACCAAAACCGCCAACAAAACTACCAACTAAAATGCTGGCTCCCATATATCCTATTAGAGTTTTATTTAGGTAGCCACCTTTACGGTACGCCCAAACACCACCGATTGTTGCAAAAAACACCTGAACAGCGCTTATCCCTGATACTTCGTGGGCACTAAATGCTGCTAAACCAAATATAGGCGGAATATATAAAAGCATCGGATATTTAATAATAGAACCGCCTATTCCTAACATTCCAGATATATATGAACCAATAAAACCAATTAAGAAAATAGTTATAATAAAGCCAATATCCATTGTACTTCCTCCCCCTTAAGAAAAGGGAACCCGAATCGGTTCCCTATTTCCTAACCTTTTTTTATCCAGAACTTCAAAACGTCGTTCTCCACTTCGTGTTTCACTACCTCGTGACCGCCTGATTTTGCCCATGCCGCAAGGTCATTTTTTGCCCCTTTATCCGTCGCATGAATTTCTAACACTTGACCACTTTCTAATTCATTCATTGCCTTTTTTGTCTTTACGATCGGCATTGGACATGCTAACCCTTTTGCGTCTAAAACTTTATTTGCTTCCATTTCTTTTACCTCCTAGTTTTTGTTTTACTTATCGAACTGCACAGCGATTTGGTCCAATTTCCATTTCACGTTGTTTTTCTTCATCGGGATTGATTTTTCCCATATTTGTTTCACGAATTTCTTGATACGCATTTGGTTGTGGTGGTAAGTTTTCCGTTACTAATTTTCTGAACTCATCTTCGTCTTCAATATTCAAGCCATGGTTTTTAGCATATAATGTTCCTAATTTTTCTGATACACTGCCATCTTCATTTAGTTCTTCAATTATCATAAAGTGAGCAGGAAGGACCACTAATTCTTCAGAAAGTTCTCTGTAGCGTTTATATAGACTTTCTCTTAAATCCCCCACCCAATCCTGAGCTAAGCCAGCTAAATCTGGTCTTCCGATTGAGTCAATGAACAAGATATCACCTGAAAGTAAGAACTTTTCATCCACAATAAAGGAAGTAGATCCAATTGTATGGCCGGGAGAATATAAGGCATGGATATTAATTTTTACATTTCCAATTTCTAGAAGCTCCCCAGCTTCTAATGGTTGGTAGGCAAATGTAACTTCGGTTGCATCTTTTGGAGGAAGCCAATAAGTTGCGCCTGTTTTTTCTGCAATGTTTCTTCCACCGGAGATGTGGTCCGCATGTAAGTGTGTGTCAAAAACATGAGTGATTTTTGCCCCAATACTGTCAGCAAATTCAAGATAAATGTCAGTCATACGAGTGGCATCAATAATAGCAGCATCACCGTTCGACACAACCATGTAAGATAAACATCCTTTACCAATACGTACAAACTGATAAATTTCGCCGCCATCTTTCAAATCCCCGACTTTTACGGGTTCTAAATGCTCACTCCAAGCTTTCATGCCACCCTCTAGGTAAGAAACAGTAAGCCCTTCATCAGATAACATTTCAGCCACCATAATAGATGATCCTTCTTTCGCACACACCACCAAAACTTCTTTATCAGAAGGAATCTTATCCATAATACCTCCAACACCATCTAGCAATTCAAAATAAGGGATGTTAAAATAATCGAAATTTTCTCCTTCAATTTTCCAAACCTGAAAGTCACTCTCATTTC
The DNA here is from genome assembly GCF_030348765.1 of Neobacillus sp. CF12. Taxonomy (GTDB): domain Bacteria; phylum Bacillota; class Bacilli; order Bacillales; family Cytobacillaceae; genus Neobacillus. The sequence continues at coordinate 2,404,037 of NZ_JAUCEU010000007.1, forward strand.
GAACATCTAGAATAAATAATTTTTCTTTATTAAATACTTTTTTCGTTACCTCTTTTGAAGTCATTACATTTACAGTCATTCCGTTTTACCCCCTACGGTATATATAATTTTAAAAAAATATGATTAGTTTACGATTTTATCCTATAGTGTAGTTGTTTTCCCGGACCATTTACTCATTCCTGGTATTACGTTAATAACTTTAGTAAATCCCTTTTCTGCTAGCTTTTGTGCAGCCAGGTCACTGCGGCTTCCTGTCCGGCAAATAACATATATTTCTTTTGATTTATCTAACTCACCTATACGTTTTTCAAGTTCACCCAAAGGAATAGAGATAGCATTTGGAATATGATTAAAAGCATATTCTGCTGTTTCCCTAACATCCAGAACCACAATATTTTCATTTGCAGCAAGTTTCATTTCGAGTTCATTATTATTAACGACATTCTGATGTTTTCTTTCAATTGATTCATCACCAGATGACTTCCTTATATAATGCTTTAATACATCGCCTTCCTCCAACGTGCCTAAATAATGATGACCTGTGCTTTCAGACCAAGCTTTTAAGTCAGCTTTGGACCCCTTATCTGTTGCTTGCACTTCCAATACTTGACCAGCCTCTAATTCACTCATTTTCTTCTTTGTTTTAACAATTGGCATAGGACATGCTAATCCCTTTGCGTCTAATATTACATTAGCTTTCATGTTATTCATTTAATATCCCCCTGTTTTTATACCTATATGGGTATTATTGTGATTAAAAAAATTTATTCTACTTTCCCTTCCCAGGACATCATTCCACCCGTCATATTAATTACATTAAAACCTTGATACTCAAGAAATTGTGATGCCTGACCACTTCTAGCTCCAGACCGGCAAACCATGATATATTCTTTTGATTTATCTAATTCATGCATACGGAACTCCAATAATCCTAAGCGAATGTTTATAGCACCAGGTATCTTTCCACCTGCTACCTCATCTACTTCACGAACATCAATAATATTTAATTCTTTTCCTTCATTTAGTAATTGTTCAACTTCTTTTGCAGTTATTGCTTTCATTTTAACATCCTCCTCTTATTTCTTTTATGACCAAGCATTCATGCCGCCTTTTACGTTTGTTACTTTCATATAGCCTGATTTTTTTAATATCTTACTTGCTTGTGCGCTTCTCATTCCGCTTTGACAAATAACAATGACTTCTTTGTCCTTTGAAAGTTCTTTTTCTGCTTTTTGTGCAAGTAAATTAAGGGGAATATTCTTAAATTGTCTAATGTGATTTCCTTTAAATTCTCCAGGTGTTCTCACATCTACAAACAGTTTATTTTTATCCTTTAATTCATTTTTTAATTCTGCAATTGAAATATTTCGTACACCTTTCGTTGGCATAAAACGATATACAATAAATAATATGAAAAGTGCAATGAATACGTAATTTATATAATCCAAGTCTAGTCCCTCCTATAGTTTTTAGGGAAAATATTCCCCATAAAGATTAAATGAACAGATTGACATTACCATCTTCAGCTTCTGCTAAATATGCTGCAACTCCTGCATATTCGATATTATCTAAAAGCTCTTCTTTTTTAAGACCTAGTAAATCCATCGTCATGGTACATGCGATTAATTTTACATCCTGCTCTTGAGCCATCTCGATTAGTTGAGGAAGAGGAAGTGCATTGTGTTTCTTCATTACCTTTTTAATTAACTTAGGTCCAAAACCTGCAAAATTCATTCTTGATAGACCCATGTTATCAGCGCCTCTTGGCATCATTTTTGCAAACATTTTCTCCAAAAACCCTTTTTCAACTGCAATACTTTCATCTTTTCGTAAAGCATTCAATCCCCAAAAAGTGTGAAAGATTGTTACTTCATGATCATAGGCTGCTGCACCATTCGCAATAATATAAGCTGCCATTGCTTTATCATAATCACCGCTTAATAAGACGATTGTTGTTTTTTTCTTCTCTGTCATTTTTATGACCTCCTATAAATTAATTACCTATACGGGTATATGTTTTAACAAAAAAACATTTCATTTACCTCTACCCCTACGGGTATGATAATAATGAAAATAAAAGAGGGTGTCAACCCTTTTTTATCGACTTTTTACTAATAGGTCTACTGCTTCTTTGATTAATTCTTCTGCACTTCTTTCATGCGTTTCATCTGCTTTTTTAACACACTCGACTAAATTTGAACTTACAATTACTCCTATTGTACGATCAATTGCTGTTCTAGCTGCAGATAACTGAGTAATAACATCTTTACAATCCTTTTCTTCTTCCATTAATCGTAATATTCCTCTAAGCTGTCCTTCGATACGTTTCACCCTATTTTTTATTTGATCATTATAGTCCATGACTTTTACCTCCTTAACAGTTAACTTTTATTCCAAAAGGACTTTCCTTTTATTTACTACTTACAAATGAATGGATAACATTTTACACCCAGAACGGGGAAATATCTTTTAAATAGCATAACTAGTAATACGATTGATGCTAATATTAAATATATCATTTAAGCCTCCTACAAAGAAACAAATTTCAATGACATGCTTAATAATATACCCCTATAGGTATAATGTCAATGTTCAAAAAGATTTTTTCACTTTTTTTACGATAATAAAGCATGACTTCCATCATTAGAAGCCATGCTTTTTCTTTTATTTCTTTTTAATCCAGAATTTTATGAGTTTATCTTCTTGTTCTGTTTTTAAAAGGGTATGTCCTGCATTACTTGACCATGCTGGAAGATCATTTAAAGCACCACGGTCTGTTACATGAAGTTCTATGACTTGTCCGCTTTCCAATGAATCGGTACCTTTTTTTAATTTTATTATCGGCATTGGACACGTTAAACCACTAACATCTACAACAGAATCTACATTTACTACATTTGTTTTTTCTACAACTACCTCTGTCTCACCTAGGTCGTTTGTTTTCGTTTCAATATTTTTATTTATATTGCTTCCATATACAGACGAATAGGTTTTCCAGCCGCCATCCACATTTTTAACATGGTAACCATTATTTTTAAGAATCCGACTTGCTAAATAGCCTCTTAATCCTACTTGGCAGCTTACATAAACTGTCTTATCACTTGGGATTTCAGCTAATTTATTTCTTAGGTCATTTAGGGAGATATTAATAGATTCTTTAATAAAACCAAATTCACGTTCCATTGGTTCACGAACATCGATCAAAAGTCCACCTTCTGATACAATTTGACCAACCTCATGCCATTGGATATGTTCTAATTCACCCTTCATGATATTCGTTGCCACGTAACCTGCCATATGGACTGGATCTTTTGCTGATGAAAATGGCGGTGCATAAGATAATTCTAAATTCGTTAAATCTTCTACCGTTAATCCACCCTTAATAGCTGTGGCAATAACATCAATTCGTTTGTCAACGCCATCTGCACCTACTGCCTGTGCACCAAAGATCTTTCCTGTTTCTTTATCAAAGATTACTTTTAATGCAATCGGTGCCGCTCCTGGATAATATCCCGCATGAGAACTTGGATGAATATGAACAACCTCATAGTTAACACCTAAACGCTTTAATGTTTTCTCATTGGCTCCTGTTGCAGCTACAGTTAAGTCAAATACCTTTGCAATCGAGGTACCTAATGTTCCCTGGTATTTCTCTTTTTTGCCCATCATGTTATCGGCAGCTATACGCCCTTGTCGATTAGCAGGACCAGCAAGTGGAATCATTGATTTTGTACCAATAATGTAATCGACTACTTCTACTGCATCTCCAACTGCATAAATATCTTCATTAGAAGTTTGAAGGTAGTCATTTATAACAATTCCTCCACGCTCACCTAACTCCAGTCCTGCTGTTTTTGCTAATTCATTTTCTGGTCTAACACCGATTGAAAGAATGGTCATATCTGTTTGGATTTCCGTTCCATCTGAAAGGATAATTTTTTTGCCACGATTCGCGAACGATTGAACGCCATTCTCTAAGATTAGATGAACACCTTTTTCTTTTAAATGAGTGTGTAAAATACACGCCATTTCAAAATCAATTGGCGCCATAATTTGATTGGCCATTTCAATTAGAGTAACTTCTATTCCTCTATCAACGAGGTTTTCGGCCATTTCAATCCCGATAAATCCACCGCCGATGACAACCGCCTTTTTAGGATTATTGTTATCAAAATGGTTTTTGATCTTATCCGTATCAGGAATATTTCTTAATGTAAATAAAGTTGTATTTTCATTTAATCCAGGAATAGGAGGGACGATTGGTCTTGCTCCAGGAGATAATAATAACTTGTCATATGATTCTTCATATACTTCGCCGGTTTGTAGATTTTTTATCGTAACGTATTTGTTTTCTGGATTAATGCTCAATACTTCACTTAAGTTGCGAATATCAAGATTAAATCGTTCCGACATTCCTTTTACTGTTTGTACTAATAATTTACTTCTATCTTTAATGGTCTCACCAATGTAATATGGTAATCCGCAGTTTGCAAAAGAAATATGTTCTCCACGTTCCACTAGAACGACCTCTACATCTTCACTGATTCTTCTTAATCTGGCAGCTGCAGTAGCTCCACCTGCAACCCCGCCTACGATGATAACTTTCTTAGTCATAATATATGCCCTCCAATTTGAGTATCTTAGTTTATTATTTCAACACTATCAATCAAGATTCGTTAAAAATTATACCCTTAGGGGTTTATACCTATGTGGGTATTATAACCCTCAAAAAAATAATGGCAAGACTCTATTTAATTTGTTCACAATTCCTTCATACTTACTGCGAAAAGCCATTTTAATATAAAATCACAAAAAATCCTAACACCATTTAGATGTATGTTTTAGAAATGATTAATTGTGCCTAAGCGTTCTGCATATTTTCTTCACATATTTGTTGTACTATGTGGAGGTAATAAGATAAAGGAGGTATTTATAGTGAAAACAAAACTTACTACCCTATTTCTTCTAACCTTGATCCTTGCTGTAATTTTAGCAGCATGTTCCAATGATAGTCAGGAGAACGAACAAGCAAATGTTGAACAGGGTGAGAAAACAGAAGATCAGAAAAATACTAGCAGCGAAGGTCATAATGGTGGCCATGAAGGTATGAATCATTCAGGCTCAGGGGAAGTTCCAAAAGCATTAAAAGAAGCAGAGAATCCTTCCTTCAAAGTTGGTAGTCAAGCTATTATAAAATCTGACCACATGGAAGGAATGAAAGGCGCAGAAGCAACAATCGTAGGTGCTTATGATACAACTGTATATACAATCTCTTACACACCAACAAATGGCGGAGAAAGAGTTACAAATCACAAATGGATCATTCATGAAGAGATTAAAGATGCAATTGACCAACCCTATAAAACAGGTGATGAAGTTAGCGTAAAGGCTGACCATATGGAAGGTATGGATGGTGTAACAGCTGAAATAGATTCCGCTGAGCAAACGACTGTTTACATGGTTGATTTCACTTCAACCACAAGCGGTGAAAAAGTGACCCATCACAAATGGGTAACTGAAAGTGAACTTTCAGCTAAATAAAATTACAAAAGCACCAGTAAATACAAAAATAAACCCTTGTGCTTACTGGTGTTATCCTTTCATTATGAAAATCTAAAAAGCGAAGAGCTATTTATTTTAGGTAAAAATCTTCATTAAGAAATACATAACTCCGCTAAAAAAAACAAGAATTCCAAAGAAAGCAGCAATTCCATTTACTGTTTCCCTTTTTTGCAGTTTTTTGTACTCCTTATAAGTGATTTCGCCTTTTGCAAACCTTACCCCAGTAGGATTAGGCTCAACATTATATTGAGTTCCGTCCTTATCTTCTAGAACTACTTTTGTAATTAATGCTGACCCCTTTATAATGTTATCACCCTGTAAATGAAACCCTAAATTGCTACCTTCAGAATAATCTGCCCTAATAAAATTGTATACAGAATTTTTCTTTATCTTTTCGTACATTTCATAAGCTTGTTGTTCAATAAAATTATTAGGAGCACACACACTTATCACCTCATTTGATTAATTAAAGGCGAGTTGTAAATATATTATAAACAAAATCCAATTTTTCCTTAAACCTAATAAATTTACTCAGACCAACTTTTATTTTATTGTATGGTAATCACTTACAAATTTGACAACATACTAACGCCCTGTTTGCTTTTATATTCTTTCAATAAAACCATCAAACACTAAAAGGCAATAACTCTTCATCTTCATCTCCTCTTTAAATTTCTAGACTCTGTGACTCATTGGCAGGGAGAATAAGTAGCTATTAGCGATTGCTAATGCAAACCTTAGGATATAATATGGCAACATTGCTTTAAAAGATGAATTCTTCCCCATTCTGTATGACAGTTCAGATGTTAGGTTTTTTGATGACCTGTGAGGGGTTCGAACCCCAGGCCTCAACCCTGTCAATGTTGAAAAGCGAATCAGATTCTAACAGCTTTAGTTTGAAAACATTGATATAATAGGCTTTTATTTTTCCTTATTATGTTTTATACAGATGGAATTGGTGGCAGTATGTTTCGTTTTGGCACCAGTCTGCCACCAACTTCCACTAGGTGTTTCCACAGGCCATTAAAACACTTTTCTATTTGAAAAAACAAAAAAACCTTGCATAGATATGCAAAGATCTTTTTGTTTCTAAGGAAATTTAGCTATCAGCTTATAGAATTTATACCCAGCCTCTAAACCTTGATGCTTCAGATATTTTACGAACACCTACTATATATGCGGCTAAACGCATATTAATATTCCATCGCTTGGATGTTTCATAAACATTATTAAACGATTGGACGAGCACCTTACGAAGCTTTTCATTAACTTCTTCTTCACTCCAATAGTAGCCTTGGTTGTTTTGAACCCATTCAAAATAGGAAACAGTTACTCCTCCTGAACTCGCTAAAACATCCGGCACTAACAGTATTCCTCTATCAGAAAGTATTTTAGTCCCTTCTAGGGTTGTTGGGCCGTTTGCTGCCTCGACAACAATCGAAGCTTTGATATTATGTGCATTAGCTGTGGTAATCTGGTTGGAAATTGCAGCTGGAACTAGAATATCACAGTCAAGCTCGAGTAACTCTTCATTTGTAATCGTGTTATCAAACAATGTTGTTACCGTTCCAAAGCTATCTCTACGATCTAATAAGTAATCAATATCCAAACCATCTGGATCATAAAGCGCACCATAAGCATCAGATATCCCAATGACCTTTGCACCTGCATCATGCATAAATTTTGCTAAAAAGCTCCCTGCATTCCCAAACCCTTGAACGACCACCCGAGCTCCTTTGATCGTAATTCTACGTTTTTTTGCAGCTTCCTCAATGCATATGACAACTCCTTGTGCGGTCGCCTTTTCACGGCCATGCGAGCCGCCAAGTACAAGTGGTTTCCCTGTAATGAATCCAGGCGAATCGTATTCACGAAGCCTGCTGTATTCATCCATCATCCACGCCATAATTTGTGAGTTTGTATAAACATCTGGAGCAGGTATGTCCTTTGTAGGTCCTACAATTTGGCTGATTGCCCGAACATAAGCTCTGCTAAGCCGCTCAAGTTCTCCCATTGACATCGTTCTTGGGTCGCAAATAATACCGCCTTTTCCGCCTCCATATGGTAGGTCGACGATGCCGCATTTTAAACTCATCCACATCGACAATGCCTTAACCTCGTCCTCGTCTACTTCTGGATGAAAACGAACTCCGCCTTTTGTCGGTCCAACAGCATCATTATGCTGAGCGCGATATCCAGTGAATATTTTAGTCGACCCGTCATCCATTCTAACAGGCATACGAACAGTCAGCATTCTCAATGGTTCTTTTAATAGTTGGTACATCTCATCTGTATACCCTAATTTATCTAAGGCTTCTTTTATCACAATCTGTGTTGATGTTAAAAGGTTCAAAGACTCATCTGACTTTTGTTCTGTATTGCGCTCTGTTACCCCTACTTCTCCCATATGGCACCCCTACTGTATTAGTTGGAAATCTTAAACAACACTTTTTGAATTCGTTCAATCGGCCAAATTAATTCCTCTTGGCTAATCATGAGTGGCGGAGCAAAACGAATCACGTTATCTCTATTTAGATGATATCTCATCAAAAGAACATTCTTTTAGTGGAACGACCTTCGTTTTATGAACGAGTTTATACCCGATCCATAATCCCAAAAAGATTGGTAAACCAATATAGGACACGGCCACTCCATACCAATCAATCTCACTAGTTAAAAAAGCTTGATAATTTTGACCAAAAATGACAATGACACACATCGCAAAAGCGAGAATCGGACCAAGCGGGAACCATTTTGCTTTAAATTTCAAATCATTTAAGTCCCTGCCCTGGGCCATATATGCTTTTCTAAAACGATAGTGGCTGACTGCAATTCCAAGCCATGCAATAAATCCAGTTAAGCCTGACGCATTTAATAACCATGTATACACTTGATCTCCAAAAATGGACGTTAAAAAGGCCAAGCCTCCGATAATCGTCGTCATGACAAGGGCATTCATCGGAATCCCGCGATCATTTACATTTTGTAAAAATTTAGGTGCCTGACCGTCCTTTGCCATGGACCAAAGCATGCGTGTCGATGCATATAAACCGGAAGTACCTGCCGATAAGACCGATGTCAAAATGACAGCATTCATCACAGATGCCGCAAATGCAATGCCCACTTTCTCAAATACAAGGGTAAAAGGGCTGACAGCAATGTTGTCAACATCCCTGCCCAACAGGTCAGGACTTGTATAAGGAATAATTAGGCCAATGACAGCAATGGCAACTATATAGAATAGAAGTATACGCCAAAATACTTGTCGAATAGCCTTTGGTACGTTTTTCTCAGGCTCTTCACTTTCTCCAGCAGCAATCCCCACGAGCTCCGTTCCTTGAAATGAAAAACCTGCGATTAAAAAAATACTTAAAACGGACAAAAGTCCGCCATTCACAGGAGCATGTCCTACTGTAAAGTTTTTAAACCCGATAAACTGTCCGCCCAGAATGCCGAAAATGGTCAGCAAACCTACTCCAATGAAAACGATGATTGTCACTACTTTTATTAAGGAGAACCAATACTCGGATTCTCCGTAACTTTTAACCGACAATGCATTCAATAAAAAGATTAGACCTAAAAACAGTGTACTCCACACGATGCTCGGTACATCCGGAAACCAGAACTTCATAATAATAGCTGATGCTACTATTTCAACCGCAAGTGTAACAGCCCAGTTGAACCAATAGTTCCAACCGAGCGCAAAACCAAATGCCGGATCAACAAAACGGCTGCCATATGTTGAAAAGGATCCCGAAACCGGCATTAAGGTAGCCATTTCTCCGAGACTTGTCATCAAAAAGTAGACCATGATGCCGATAACTCCATAAGCTATTAGCGCTCCACCAGGCCCAGCTGTTTGAATGGATGACCCTGTAGCTAAAAATAACCCTGTCCCGATTGACCCTCCAATTGCAATCATCGTCATGTGACGTGCCTTTAGATTGCGTTTAACATGACCTTTGCATTCTCTACTATTCTGAACCTTCTGATTATTTTTGTCACTTTTATAGCTTTTGAGTGCTTCCATTCTTGTCCTCCTTCATTTTTGTACGATAAGCATCTATCTAACTTTTTAGAAAGCATTATCCATCTGCTTTTTCGATGTAGGTACTTAGTTGACAAGAAAACGCATACAAATAATCATAATAAATAAACCTCAATCAGTTGAATTATCTTATCCCTACTGATTGGTTGCTAAACTTTCTATTTCTTATGGGCAATTTATCCCTTCATGAGGATGATCGGGATAAATTGTCCATAAGAATAAAATTCATCTCTCGCTTAATATCGAAAAACGAGAGACGGCTTGCTAATTATTTCGAAAAATCAAAGTAGTTTCGCTTCAATAAGCGTGGAGCGGCCATAAGTGTATCATACTTCATACTTTTTTCGAGCTTTGAGCAATCGATTAAAAATAGATGATCTTCAATTTCTTTCACAGTATTATCTGTTTGATAGGTCATACCGCATTCCAAGCAATGAATGGATGGTGTGTCTTGAATTTCGATCGCATTTGTTCCATCTGGAAGTTCCCAATACACTGTGTTGCTCGTTTCACTTGCTGTGTCAGATTCGCACCATTGACAAATCAAAATTATTCCTCCTTTGCTCCCACTGTTTCATATTTCTTCATTTGCGATTGGAATTTTTTCTCTTTTAACTCGTCACGTTTGTCACGTTTATCTTTTAATGAACTATGCTCAGTATTTTCCTTATACGTTTTGCGGCGATCTAACCTTTTTAAGCCTTCAGGAGTAAGGTTAAATTTCGTATCATCAATAATGGATAGGACACCATTACTTTCAAACTTTTCAAACACTTCAGGATATACCTTTTTGTAGTAATCCTCTGCACTGCCTGACTGATAATTTGTTGGTTCTGGATAAGATGTAATCACACCTTCAAAGTTACGTAATACGACTTTATTAGAACTTTGAGAAATGATATAGTTCGGCTGCAATGGAATTTTGCCTCCTCCACCCGGGGCATCAACAATAAATGTCGGAACGGCATAACCCGATGTATGACCACGAAGTCCTTCCATAATTTCCAATCCTTTGCTAATTGGTGCACGAAAATGGCCAATCCCTTCTGATAAGTCACATTGGTAAATATAATATGGACGAACGCGGATTTTAACAAGGTCATGCATAAGCTGTTTCATGATCGGTACACTGTCGTTAATACCTGCCAAAATAACAGACTGATTACCAACAGGTACACCAACATTTGAAAGCATTTCACATGCACGCTTCGATTCTTCCGTAATTTCAATAGATGTATTGAAATGTGTATTCAACCAAACTGGATGATACTTTTTCAAGATATTACAAAGATTTTCGGTAATTCGCTGTGGGAATACGACAGGTGCTCTTGTACCGATACGAATAATTTCTACATGCGGAATCTCACGTAAATTCTTTAAAATATATTCTAAAATATTGTCATTAATAAGGAGCCCGTCTCCTCCGGAAATTAACACATCTCGAATCTGTGAGTTAGATGCGATATAATTAATGGCTGTGTCTAACTGTTTCTTTGGTACACCCATTCCGATTTGTCCGGAGAAGCGTCTTCTTGTGCAGTAACGGCAGTACATGGAGCATTGGTTTGTTACTAGGAACAACACGCGATCCGGATAACGATGTGTTAACCCAGGTACTGGTGAATCTTCATCTTCGTGAAGGGGATCTTCTAAATCATATCTTGTTTTATGCAATTCCGCAGAAATTGGAACAGACTGCATTCGCACCGGACATCTTGAATCATCTGGGTCCATAAGCGATGCATAATATGGCGTGATGTTTAATGGGATTGTTTTTGTTGAGATTAAAACCCCTTCCTCTTCTTCTGGTGTTAAGTTAACTACTTTCTTTAAGTCTTCTAAATTTTTGATAGTATTCGTTAATTGCCAAACCCAATCGTTCCATTGTTCCTCTGTAACATCCTTCCAAAGCTCGATTTCTTTCCAATGTCTTTTTGGTTTGAATAAAGTGTTTCTCATCATAAACTCCTCCTAAAATTAGCCTATTTTTTATCGACCATTTTTAATGATTTCTCCTTCGATCATTACGATATTAGGAAATGAGGTATTCCATATAATAGCGATTTTCCCCTTCGCCAAATTCATCTAATCTTGTCTCTTTTATGACAAACCCTAATTTTTCATATAACTTGACGGCTGCCTTGTTTTTAGTACTGACCGTTAAGCAAACCTTACGAAAACCATCTTGCTTTAGAATCGGATAAATTTCCTGTAAAAATAATTTCCCGATTCCTTTCCCTTGCTGGTCGGAGCGGACATAAAACCCAAAAATGTAGGCTTTCTGAATATCATTGTAAGCTCTCATCACTTCGCAAATTGCAATCGGCCTTGGATCATTTTGCTGCCGGTATTGAATGAGTTTCCCGTAGCGTGTAAGTGGGACAAGGGTTTGTTCATCTACTGCTCCTAATCCCGGAAACGCATCTTGCTCAAGCTCCATCATCATTTTTTGCTGTTCTGGATTCAATGAAGCTGGTACTTCGACATAATAGGTTTTGTTCAAAGTTTCCATTTTTCTGTCCCCCTTAGTTCTACTTCATATTCGATTTCATTCAGCGGCCATATTGGCTTAGGAATGTAACGATACGTAAAAGTTGTTAAACGATTGGATGCAACACCAGGTGCATCCACATAAATGATACGGCCCACAATCGGCTCAAACGCTGCCCGAAAATGATTTTTTGCCTTTAACCCAAGAATTCTCTTTGTCGATGGCTCAAGACCAATATGACGAAACATTTCCGGATCATTTGCTGACATCGGCCTTCCAATGAGGAGGATATCCATATTGCCAACACGTATGTGAGCCGCTCCCTTTAAATCGACTCTTAAATGCTGATTGAACGGTCCAGAATTGTGAAATACACCGTCTGATAAGGCCACTACCGTTGCTTCGACTTGTACGGACTTCCCAAATTCAGGCGATACTTTTCCTCCAAGGGACAACGATACCTTATTTCCGGTTCCCTTCTTGCGGCAGGCCTCAATGGATTCTGGATCGTAGAGCCCGCCAAACAATGTATCCGGAATATCCAGCTTCACCATTTCCCGAAGCAGCTCTGTCGTATCCCCGCTCCCGCAGCTTAAAGGATTATCCGAGATGTCCGCCAGCACGACCGGTTTGTCATCTTCAATCGACATCGCCAAATCGAGCCCTTCTTTTACACCGGGCAAATTCATGATAAATTCTTCTCTTACACTCCAGAACAAGGAAGCCATCTTTTGGGCTGTCTCTTTTCCTTTTTGTGGATTGAGCGAAACAACCAGTACACTTGCACCAACCATAGGAATATCCGAGTAAGGAAAGCCACCAAATACGGACACATTATAAATTTCTTCTTCCTCTTCGGCTTGTTTCGCCCACTCTATCATTTTGCGCATCGGCCCTTCTGCAGTTCTCATATTGATAGAGGGAGGCATCATCGGCAATTTTTCAAAAGAAGCATAATAATGCACACCTTCCTTTAATTGCTTCAATAAAGCCATTGAAGCATGAACTCCTTGTTCATACATATCAACATGTGGATACGTTTTAAATCCAAAATGAAGTGGTGTATAATGAATCATTTTTTCACTTAAATTAGCGTGCATATCCAGTGTTGTCGCAATCGGGACACTCGGTCCGATAAGCTCACGAATTTTTCCTAGTAAATGCTCTTCCGGATCAAATAGGTCCTCCACGACCATTGCCCCATGCAGTGCCAGCAATAAGCCGTCCAGCCGTCCAGCCTCCCGGATTGACTCCAACATTTGCTCTTCGATGATAGAATAGGCTTCTGCTGATACTACGCCCGATGGGACCGCTGCAGCACAAAGCAGCGGTACGATTTCTACATCCCTTTCTTGTTTCAATACATCCAAAAACCCGCCCACTTCCGTTTTAGTGCCCGTATAGGCATCATAAATTTCATCGCCAATAAAGTAGCCTTCATTGCGAAACTGTTCGATTTCAGTCTTCATGGGGCTGAAACTGTGGGATTCATGGTAAAAGAATGCGATACCGATACGATGTTTTCTCATATTCTCCTCCCTCGGATATATGAAGTTATCAAAAAAGAGCCCTGAACTTCCCTGGTGATAAATACATCGGAGTTAGTTAATAATTTGTATAAATCGACTTCCACTCTGTCATGACATCAAATACATGATGGGAAACTTCACGGTGACCGTTTCCGGACATTTTCATACCCCCAAACGCCACTCCCATCTCGGCATTGGATGTTCCGTTATTAATATAGATAAGTCCGCTTACCGCTTCCTTTGCAGCACGGTTCGCATAATGAAGGCTCTCAGTATAAATGGAAGTTGATAGACCATAAATAGTCCCGTTATTTACCTCTATGGCTTCTTCATATGAATCTACTTCAATGATGGCAAGAACAGGGCCAAAAATTTCTTCCTGTGCAATGGTATCATTTGGTTTCACATTCTCAATGATTGTCGGCTGATAGTAATAACCGCCTAATTCTTGGACACGCTGCCCACCTGACACAATTTGCCCACCCTCTTCAATCGCTGTTTTTACATATTTTTCGACTGTATGAAGCTGGTCTTCATTTACGAGAGGGCCCACTTGTTTCCCTTCTTCAAGTCCATTTCCTATTTTCATAGACTTTGTTAATTCAACTAATTTTTGTACGAGCAGTTCCTTTACTGGACTCTCAACGATTACTCGACTTGCCGCTGTACAGCGCTGACCAGTTGTCGTAAACGCTGATTTTACGATTCCGTCTGCCGCCTTGTCCAAGTCCGCGTCCTTCAAGACGATCACTGCATTTTTCCCACCTAATTCCAATGAAATACGTTTTAACGTTTTACTACTCATTTCAGCTAGCTTTTGTCCGACTTCTGTTGAGCCCGTAAACGAAATGATTTTAACATCTGAATGCTCTGCGAGTGTTTGACCAACCGTTCTTCCTGAACCAGTAATTAAGTTCACAACTCCTGCTGGCAATCCGGCTTCCTCTAACACTTCCACAAATATCTTTGCCGATAGCGCAACCTCTGAAGCAGGCTTCCATACGACGGTATTACCAGAAATCAGAGCTGAAAAGATTTTGTAGGAAGCAAGCGCAACTGGGAAGTTCCAGGGGGTTATGCACGCCGTAACTCCAAGAGGCTCACGAACCATTCTTACGTTCCGGTCTGGGAAGCTGGTCGGGACCGTTTCTCCAAACAGGCGTCGTCCCTCACCTGCCATATATTGAGCAGTCGCGATGACCACTCCAACTTCGCCTATAGACTCTGGCAGCACTTTTCCCATCTCCATTGTCATGACACGAGCAAGTTCCTCTTTTCGTCTTTCAAACAATTGGGCTGCTTTCGTTAAATAAACCGCTCGTTCAGGAATGGGAGTGATCTTCCATTGGGAATAGGCTACATTCGCTTTTGCGACAGCCTCATCCACTTGCTCTGTTGTGGCGGCCGCACATATGCCGACAAGTTCCCCCGTTGCCGGATTTAAGCTTTCAAAGTAGGACTGATCAGGGGCACTTACCCATTTTCCATTTATATAAAGATCTCCCTGAAGAATATCTGTTTTGATTTGACTAGACATAACTTGACCTCCTTTTTCGTTGTATTCCGAGGAATCGAAAATTAGTTTCCGGATATTGTTTCTGTTATCACATCTTCTAAAATCGTTAATCCTATATCTAGCACATCTTCTTGAATATTAAGAGGCAGCATTAATCGGATCGTTTGCCCGCTTACACCACAGTTCATAATGAGCAATCCATTTTCCAGTGCTTTCGATTTAATTTTCGGAACAAAGAAAGCAGCAGATTCCGAATCGAATTCGATGCCGATCATCATGCCGACTCCTCTAACTTCAACAATGCCCGGTAAATGTCCAACCGAGTTATGAAGTCGGCCGACAATCTCGGCACCGAGTTTAGCACTGCGTTCAACTAACTTCTCTTCCTCAATGACCTCTATGTTTGCCATTGCCGCAGCACAAGAAACTGGATTTCCTCCAAATGTTGAACCATGACCGGCCGTCGGCCATTTTTCATGAAGCTCACGACTTGCTACAATGGCACCAAGAGGCATGCCCCCAGAAAGGGCTTTTGCCAGTACTAAAATATCAGGAGTCACATTCGCATGTTCTGCTGCGAACATTTTGCCTGTACGGCCAAATCCAGTTTGTACTTCGTCAAAGATAAGCAAAATGCCGTGTTCCTCTGAAATCTTTCTTAACTCCTGCAAAAAGCTTGGCGGTGCTGGATAATAGCCGCCTTCACCCATTACAGGTTCAATGATGATGGCTGCTACTCGCGAAGGATCCACGCGTAAATCGAACAACTTTTGAAGCTGATTCAAGCAATACTCTTCAGCTTCTTCTTCTCTAATGTTTTTCAGCTGGCTGGGATACGGATATGGAACGTGATATACCTCGCCTAAAATCGGTTCATAATAACGACGGTATTTAGAGCTTGATGCCGTAATGGCTGTTGCTCCTAATGTACGACCATGAAACGATCCTTCAAAAGCAATGATGGCGGGTCTGCCTGTGGCGGCCTTTGCTAGTTTAAGTGCACCGTCAATAGCTTCAGCTCCCGAATTGGAGAAAAAGACAGTGTCTAGATTTCCTGGTGTGATATGAGCAAGCTTTTCCGCCAAATTCGCAGCCGTTTCATAATAACCATAGTTCAACCCAAGATGAATCAAGGCTTCAGCTTGCTTTTTAATGGCTTCCACCATTTTCCTGTTCGTATGCCCGACTGCGTTGACAGCCACACCTGAAACGAAATCGATATACTCTTTTCCGTCTGTAGTCCAAAATTTGGCGCCATGCGCTTTCTCAATGACAAGCTCCGTTACCCTTGTCATAACCGGTGATAAATGTTTTTGTGCTTTTTCTTTAATCTCTTCTGTTTTATTTTGTAATTTCATAAATCTCATCCTTTCTTAATTGACCTTTGAATATCGTGAATGATTCATCTAAAATTCTTACAATCTCATCAATTTCTGTTCTCGAAACATTTAAAGGAGGGCTGATGATGAGGTGCTCCCCCTTTGTGCCGTCAATTGAACCGGAACCGGGATAAAAAACCGCACCGAGTTCCATCGCAATTCCATTCAATCTTTCAGCAGCTTTTTCAGATGGATCGAACAACAGATCCTGTTCAGGATCCTTCACAAGCTCCATACCTATTAATAGCCCTCTGCCCCGAACATCAGATATATAAGAATGTTTTTGCTTCAGCTCCATAAGACGTTTGACAAGGTAGGTACCTTGTTTTTTGACGTTTTCCAGCACCATGTCTCGCTCATATACCTCCAATGCAGCAAGACCGGCTGCAACAGCAACAGGATGCCCACTATACGTGTAACCGTGAATGAATTTCCCATCGCTGTTTTGAATGAGCCCATCGATTAACCGATCATGAACGATCATTCCGGCGAGTGGAGCATAACCCGCTGATACCCCTTTTCCGAAAGTGATTATATCAGGCTTGATTCCAATCTGTTCTGTCGCGAAGTTGGTACCAGTACGGCCAAATCCAGTCATCACTTCATCGATAATTAAGACGATTTCATAACGATCACACAGCTCTCGAACTTTCTCAAAATACCCCGGCGGCGGTGGAACCGCACCTTGCTGGCTTCCAACAATCGGTTCGGCAATAAATGCCGACACGTTCTCAGGACCAAGCTCAAATATAGTTCTTTCAATATCCGTTACACATGTCCAGTTTTGTTTAGAGAGACAATCATCTTTTTGACGATCGTATGGACATCGATGGCAGTAAGGAGAATAGACATGGGCATAGTTTAAAAGATTAGGAGTGTATGTATGCCTTCTTTTAACGTCTCCTCCTGCTGATAAAGAACCGATGGTGTTACCGTGGTACGATTGCCATCGCCCAATCACAATGTGTTTTTGGGGTCTGCCGGCGTCCCTATGATATTGCCTTGCCAGCTTCAAAGCACTTTCATTTGCTTCGGAGCCTCCGGTTGTAAAATACACTTTATTTAAATGGTCTGGAGCCATTTTTCCGATTGTTTCAGCCAGTTCATGCAACGCTTTCGTCTCGAAGCGCATTGTATGGACGAAAGCTGCTTTTTTTGCTTGTTCTGCCATGGCCTCTCCTATTGAAGTAATCCCATGGCCCAAGTTGGCTGCAACCGCTCCCGAGCAAGCATCCAAATATTTTTTCCCGTTCTCATCTATGAGATAGACCCCTGCACCGTGGGTAATAATCGGGTACTCCTTTTTTAAATCACGATGAAACACGTAATCTTTTTTTATTCCATCCATCTTTCCACCACCATTGCCAATCCTAATCCACCTGCCACACAAATCGTGGCAAGACCATATTGTCTTTTTTGTTTTTCAAGCTCATGACATAATGTAGTTACGATTCTTGCACCGGAGCACCCAAGTGGATGGCCTAAGGCAATCGCCCCTCCGTTTACATTCACGTTGTCTCCTTTTATGTCCCATTCTTTTAAACAAGCAAGGCTTTGAGCAGCGAATGCTTCATTTAATTCAATCAAATCGATATCTTTCAAACGAAGACCCGCTTTTTTCAACGCAATCTGGGATGCAGGAACAGGACCGATTCCCATTTCTTTTGGTGATACACCCGCTGCAGCAAAGGAACGAATCCTTGCCATCGGGACCACTCCAAGTTGTATCGCTTTTTCTTCCGACATCAACAGCAGCATCGAGGCTCCATCATTTCTTCCGGATGAGTTTCCGGCTGTTACTGTACCATCCTTTTGAAACACAGAACTTAGTGTTCCTAACTTTTCAATGTCCGTCAATCTTGGGTATTCATCTATCGCAAAGTGTCGGATTCCCTTTTTTCCTTCCTTTACCGGAACAGGTATGATTTCTTCTTCAAAGTTGCCCATTTCAATTGCACGTTTCGTTTTCTGCTGACTCGTGAAAGCAAATTCATCTTGTTCACGGCGGCTTATGTTATATTTTTCAGCCAGCCACTCGGCTGTTTGCCCCATCATGAAACGGCCGTATATCTCCTCTGGCTGCGATTTTGGCTGACTCTCCGTATTTGAATCATACAGCGTCATATCACCCATCTTGTTCCCAAATCGAGTCCCGACCGTATAATGAGGTGCTTGTGACATGTTTTCGACGCCTCCTGCTAAAACGACGTCAGCCTGACCAGTCAAAATGGACATCGCTCCGTTAATGACGGCCTGCATGCCTGAACCGCACTGGCGATGAACAGTATAAGCAGGAATCGATTCGGAAAAATGTGCCTGTAATACCGCGACTCTTGCAATATTCGGAGCATGTGCACTTTGCTTTGTTTGTCCGACGATAACTTCATCGACAATATTGGCACCGTAACCGGAAGCAGAAAGATTATTTTTCATGATGAGGGATACGAGCACTTCCGGAGGCGTATCTGCCAGTGACCCACCGAAGCTTCCGATAGCAGTCCTAAATGCATTTACAATTACAACCACTATACAGTCACCTCTTTGTCTTTATTGAAAGATTCAGCAATTTGGAAGGGTGCGTCCGTTTTCTGTTGAATTTCCTCAAGGGAAACTCCAGGGGAAAGCTCAATAAGATGAAGCCCATCTTCCTTTACAGCGAAAACCGCCAAATCGGTAATAATTAAATCCACTATTCGTTCCGATGTGACCGGATAAGTTAAATCCTTGACGATTTTTGAATCTCCTTGGTTAGAGGTATGCATCGTTGTTACAATGACCTTTTTGGAGCCTTCCAATAAATCCATCGCCCCGCCTACACCAAGAACATTTTTTCCTGGTACGGCCCAGTTGGCAATCCGCCCCACTTGATCAATCTGCAACACGCCTAAGATTGAAACGCTTACATGCCCTCCGCGAATCATCGCAAAAGAGGAAGCACTATCAAAAAAGGATGATCCTTCCAATACTGTGACAGGCAGTTTCCCTGCATTGACAAGATTTTGGTCAATATGCTCTTGATCTGGCGTAGGACCTACTCCAAGAATGCCGTTTTCCGAGTGTAAAAAAACTTTAACATTTGATGGAATATAATCAGCCACCAGTGTTGGAATCCCTATCCCCAAATTGACGATATCGCCATCCTTCAATTCCTTTGCCGCTCTTGCAGCAATGTATTGTTTCATATTCAAGCTAGTTACCGCCCTTCACAACTATATAATCAACGTATAAATGAGGGGTCACAATTTCTTCAGGAGAAATTTGGCCAACCTCCACAATCTCGTCCACCTCTACAATAACCACATCCGCTGCTGTTGCCATCATCGGATTAAAGTTTCTTGCCGATTTGTTGTATATGAGATTTCCTAATTGATCTGCCTTTTTCGCTTTAATTAAAGAAAAATTGGCTTTAAGAGCCTCTTGAAATACATACTTTTTACCATTAAGGGTACGCTCTTCTTTGTTTTCAGCGATTTTCGTTCCTACGCTGACTGGTGTATAAAACCCTCCTAATCCCGCCCCGCCCGCTCGAATGGCTTCAGACATTGTTCCTTGTGGGAGAAGCTCTACTTCTAATTCTTTATCCTGATATGCTTTAACCACTTCTGGATTGGATGTAAAATACGAACCTATTGCTTTTTTTACTTGCTTTTGCCGTACTAAAACTCCAAGACCTCTGCCTGGTTCACCAAGGTTATTACTAATAATCTCTAAGTCTTTCACTTCCGACTGAGCCAAAGCGGCTATTAAACTAAGCGGACTTCCTACAAGTCCAAATCCACCTACCATAATTCGAGAGCCGTTTTTAACCTTTTTTACAGCTTCTTCGCATGTAATCAGCTTGCTCATGTTTTTTTATCCCTGCCTTTCCATCGACTTTTGCGGGTGTCAACCGTTCGGTAAAATAAAAAAACCGAGCAAAACATAAATCTCTATAAAGAATGTCGTTTCAACGAACATTCCTTACACAGAGTTCATGTTTGCCCGGTTTTAATAAGACCATGGGAAGAGGTCATCTTCCCACTTTATTATAACCAAACGTTATGTATTCATTTGCTTCACATTATCCCAGTAACGTTGAACTGCAGCTTGGAGAGCCACAATGATCGCTTGCTGGGATGGAGCAAAATAAAAACTTTGAATTCGTTTAATCAGCTGCTCAACACCGTCTTGAAGACAGTAGCCTATCAGCAGTTTTTGAAAATAATTTTTTGTTAGTTCAGCTACGAATGTGAATTCAGCCCCGATAATCTTATGATTTTTCAGATCCACTTCGAGGACAATTCCCGCATGCTTATACATTTCATACATGGAAGTTCCCTGTGGAGCTTTTGCATATCCTGTAACAATCACCGTTTCCAGTGTTTGCATGCCCTAATCCACCCTTCAAAACCCACTGAACACCTTTCTAACACGAGTATACGGGCTAGAATAAACAATGTCAATGTGAATATTTTAAATTTTTAAAAAAGTTAAAGCGCTTTCACTACCAATAAAGAGCTTACAACTATTTTTTTGACCTCTACACAATAAATAATTTATTCTCCCTTGTATGTTATAATCCTTTTAAACTTTTTACCAACCACGTTCCTGCATACGTGCTTCAGGAGACAGAGTTGAAATCTCAATACCTTTCATTGCACTTCCAAGATTTTTTGAAATCTCTGCAATTAGTTGATAATCCTGGTAGTGGGTTGTTGCTTCCACAATAGCCCTAGCAAATTTTGCTGGGTTATCAGATTTGAAGATTCCAGACCCAACAAATACTCCATCAGCACCTAACTGCATCATAAGTGCAGCATCAGCAGGCGTTGCTACTCCACCAGCTGCAAAGTTTACTACAGGCAGGCGTCCATTACGCTTAATCTCTAGAAGAAGTTCATATGGAGCTCCAAGTAGCTTAGCCTCTGTCATCAATTCATCTTCACTCATTGTAGTGACTTTACGAACTTGTGCATTTACCTTACGGATATGACGAACAGCTTCTACGATATTACCAGTTCCCGGCTCTCCTTTTGTACGAAGCATGGATGCACCTTCACCAATACGGCGAGCTGCTTCTCCTAGATCACGGCAACCACAAACAAATGGAACAGTGTAAACTTTTTTATTTAGATGGTACTCTTCATCAGCCGGAGTTAAAACCTCGCTCTCATCAATATAATCAACACCCATTGCTTCAAGAACCCGGGCTTCAACGATGTGTCCGATACGTGCTTTTGCCATAACCGGAATGGAAACCGCCTTCATAACTTCTTCTGTAATTCTTGGATCTGCCATTCTTGCAACTCCGCCAGCTGCACGGATATCAGATGGAACGCGCTCCAATGCCATTACAGCTACCGCTCCCGCTTCCTCTGCTATTTTTGCTTGCTCAGCATTAACAACATCCATTATGACGCCGCCCTTTTGCATTTCAGCCATGCCTCTTTTTACACGATCCGTACCTGTTTTCATTGGTAATCCCCCTTTGATGATTATGAACGTATCAATTTCTTTTAAAAGGAAAATCTCATGTAGTTCATTTGTTATGTTCTTTTATAAATATATAGAAATTTCCCTTTCACCCCCATCAAAAAATGGATACAATACATATTTATCCAAATTTTATTTTCACTTATAAACTTGCAATTACTGTGCCAATAATAAAAACACCTATTTGTGAACTATTTGTGAAAACAGTATGCAAAATTTCTTGGCACTATCATTATTTTTTTGCACTTAAACCGCAAAAATTATATTTCCAATAAAATAGAAAGGGCTTTTTAATTTTATGAAAAATCCTTTATTACAACTGGTACCTTAGAAGGAATTTTAAAAAAAAATACAAATTCGGTTAGAAACTAGAGTTGCGATGAAGCAGTCATTGAGGAAGTTGAAGAAGGGGTAATTATGATTATGTTGAATCTTAGAGGTAATAGATCTTGCCATCAAATCATCTGTATTACCAAACTAAATTTCCTGTTATATAGGAAAAACCTTGATAACACAATGGTTACCAAGGCTCTGCATGAATGACCTGTGAGGGGTTCGAACCCCCGACCTCAACCCTGTCAAGGTTGCGCTCTCCCAGCTGAGCTAACAGATCTCTTATTAAGCTACAAATATAATTATAGTAAAAACTAGTAAAAAGTCAACAGTTTTAAAAAAGAACGTGCATTTTTAAATAATTAGAATAAAGAACAAACGTTCGGATATAATGATAGTATAAGATATCAAGAAAGGCGGGATAACCATGGATGGACTTTTGTTACGCGCAGTAGAGGAAAATATACCTTTAGAGATGATTTATTTATCTCAGGATCAACAGATTTCACAGCGGAAGTTACTTGTCAAGGAAGTGAATGATGAGTACATTCGAGCTTATTGCCTGCTCCGAAAACAAATCCGAACATTTCGCCGCGAAAATATTTTATCCCTAATGCCAAATACTCACACAAATAATCCATTCCTACACTAAAATATATCCCAAAAGATCCTTCTCTCCCCCATTGAGCATTTCCCACATAGATATGATAAAATGCAGTTGTATCTATCGAACATTGGGGGAATTGTCGCATGGAGACACCAAAAGGCACAATAAAAGAACATACGATTAAAAGTAATGAGCTCGGAGAAGAAATACAGCTTCTCATCTATTTACCAGCAAATTTCTCACCATTATATAAATACTCTCTGTTAATTGCCCAGGATGGCCGCGATTATTTTCAACTTGGCAGAATTGGGCGATTAGCGGATGAGTATCTTTTTGAGCGAGAAATTGAAAATTTAATCATTGTTGGGATACCCTATAAGAATGTAGAGGATCGTCGCAGTAAATACCATCCTGATGGTGAGCAGCATCAACCATACATTCGCTTTTTAGCACATGAATTAGTTCCGTTCCTAGATCAAGAGTTTCCAACCTATCAAATGGGTTCTACTAGAGCGCTAATCGGTGACTCACTAGGAGCAACCGTTTCATTAATGACCGCTCTCCAATATCCACACACCTTTGGAAAAGTGCTCTTACAATCACCATATGTTGATGAACAAGTTCTGGATTTAGTCAAAAACTTCACAAAAGCAGAGCTTGTAGAAATATATCATATCATTGGTAATCAAGAAACTGAGGTCCATACCACTAACGGTAAAATCAGCGACTTCCTTAAACCAAATCGTGAGCTAGCCGCTATCATTCAAAGCAAGTCCTTTACATACTTTTATGATGAATTCAATGGCGATCATACATGGACATATTGGCAGCCCGATTTAAAGAGAGCCCTTAAGATGATGTTTTAAGGTCATTTCATATTTTTTGAATATTTGCTATAATATCAGGAAGGTCTTCCAACAGCACAATCTTCACTGAAAAAACTTGTTAAATGGAGGTTATACATATGAAATTTGGGGTTGTTATTTTTCCATCAAAAAAACTACAGGATTTGGCTAATTCCTATCGTAAGCGCTATGACCCGCATTATTCACTCATAACTCCGCACCTAACGTTAAAGAATGCATTTGAAGCAACGGAGGAAGATGTTGTTCATTTTGCAGATAAGCTACGTCAAATTGCAGGTAATACCAATGCCTTTACATTAAAAACAGTAAAAATCAGCTCTTTCCAGCCAGTAAATAATGTTATTTACTTTAAAGTAGAGCCGACAGAAGAACTAAGCCAATTGCATCATGAGATCAATCAAGAATTTAGTGAGCAAAATTTAGAATATGCTTTTGTTCCACATATTACGATTGGTCAAAATTTATCGAATGATGAACATTCAGATGTTTATGGCTCATTAAGAATGAAAAAATTTGATCATGAAGAAACCGTTGACCGCTTCCATCTACTATATCAATTAGAAAATGGTTCTTGGACGGTATATGAAACATTTCGCCTAGGAAAGGAATAATCAACTGTGAGTGTAAAAGTTGTTGAAAATGAAAAAGAACTTGAAGATGCTTTTTCCGTAAGAAGAACCGTTTTTATTGACGAACAAAATGTACCTGCTGAAGAAGAAATTGATCAGCATGAGGATGAATCTGTGCATTTTGTTTCCTACCAGAAAGGTGTGTCTATTGCTGCTGGACGTTTCCGTGTTGTAGATGGTTACGGAAAGGTAGAACGAATTTGTGTGTTAAAAGAGGCTAGAAAGACCGGTGCTGGTAAAGCTATTATGAATGAAATAGAAGCTTATGCTCTTGAAAAAGGAATAGATAAATTGAAACTGAATGCGCAAACACATGCTATCCCTTTCTACGCCGGACTTGGTTATGAGGTTGCATCGGAGGAATTTTTAGATGCAGGAATACCTCATAAAACAATGATAAAAAAAATTTAATTTCAAGCACTTGCCCTTTAGTGGCAAGTGCTTTTTTCATTATCTGAAAGATAAGGCACTTTTCGATATCAATTGGTTTTGCTATGATAGAGTTTGTCGTATTTTTGAAAAAAGAGGCTAATAAATGAAAACTGCTATGTATCAAAACCATAGGATTCTCCTTGACCAATTAGCGAGAGAACAATATCAATTAGTATATTTGCAAGGGAAAAATGGCGAATTATCTTGTCCCGTTTGCAATGAAAAAGTAAGGTTATTTCTTGGCATTCAGGAACAACCTTATTTTTATCATATAAAATCACCGAAACATTCATGCCCGGAACCAGTTATTGAAGAACCGGAACCGATTATTGTGGAGCGGAATGGATTTCGAATCCCCCAAGGAAGAACCATTATTGAAACAACAAATAACACCAGCCTATTCCGTCCTGCAAAAACGATAGAATGCTCCATTCCATTTAAAAATAACGAAAGTACGAACCATCTTGAACATGATTCCTATTTGAGAGAACTTGCAGCAAATGGCGTTGTACTAGATAAAAGTCAGACAGCGGCAGTCGTAGAAACAGAAGGTTCATTATTAGTCCTTGCTGGAGCCGGAAGCGGCAAAACAAGGGTACTCACAGCGCGGACGGCTTATATGCTAGATGTAAAAAAAATCGATCCGCGCACCATTATGCTCGTCACTTTTACTTCAAAAGCTGCAGGGGAAATGAAAAATCGTTTGACTACTTATCCACAAATAAAGAGGGAACAAATAAATCAGTTGGTGACTGGCACCTTCCATAGCATTTTTTACAGAATTCTAATGTTCCATGAAGGGAACAACTGGTCCTCAGAACGTCTGTTGAAGAAAGAATGGCAGCGCGATAAGATTTTGAAGGAGGCTGGTAAGGAAATCGATTTATCTGAAAAGGAATTTGCATACGATTTAGCACTTCAGCAGATAGGCTTTTGGAAGAATTCACTACTTTTCCCTGAAGAAGTAAAGCCGGTAACAGATTGGGAAGAAAAAGCTGCCTTTCTTTATAAAAAATATGAGGGATATAAAACACAAAAAGGTTTATTTGATTTTGATGATATGCTGATAGGCTGTTATCAGTTGCTGAATTCTAACCCACTTCTTCTAGAACTTTATCAGAATCGCTTTCACTATTTTCTAATTGATGAATTTCAAGATGTCAACAAGGTTCAATATGAACTGATTAAACTTCTTTCAGGAAAGCATAAAAATGTCTGTGCCGTTGGTGACGATGATCAGGCCATTTATTCTTTCCGAGGAAGTGACCCAAGTTATTTGTTAGATTTTGAAAAAGACTTTCCATACGCAAAATTGGTTTCACTCGAACAAAACTACCGCTCATCACATGAAATTGTCTCAGCAGCCAATGAGATGATAATCAAGAATAAAGTAAGACGATTAAAGAAAATGAAAGCACAATTCGAATCTGGTACAGCTCCCATGCTCTTTTTCCCTTATGATGAGGAAGAAGAAGCAACAATGATTGTAACTGACATCCAAGAGAAAATTACGCATGGAGCAAATCCTTCTGATTTTGCTGTTTTATATCGAACCAATGCAGGTTCTCGTGCAGTGTTTGAACGTTTGGCTAGTTCGAATCTGCCCTTTAAAATTGACTTGGATGCCGAGAATTTTTATGAACGACGCATTGTAAAGAGCGTTCTTGCTTTTCTAAAAATGAGTTTAGATGAAGAAGATCATCAGGCAATAACGGATATTTTACCTATACTATATTTGAGTCAGTCTGTGCTTAAGGATTTAAAGGCTGAGAGTATCCTAAAAGATTGTACCT
Organism: Neobacillus sp. CF12; assembly: GCF_030348765.1. Taxonomy (GTDB): domain Bacteria; phylum Bacillota; class Bacilli; order Bacillales; family Cytobacillaceae; genus Neobacillus. The sequence goes on from NZ_JAUCEU010000007.1 coordinate 2,430,694, forward strand.
ATCTTGAGGCGCTTTCCCACCTAAGAACAAAACACGCTTTTCAAGAAAAGAAATTAAAACAGGCAGTACAGTTGATTCGTTCGTTGAAATTCACCTCCCCACTTAAATCAATCGAAATCATCGAAAAGGACTTAGGCTTTCTTGATTTTTTAAAGAAACGAGGAAATGAATCGAATCAGCAAGATAAAGGCTCTGATGATTTAAAAGATCTAAAGGTTGCAGCAAAAAGCTTTAGTAGTATTCAAGCATTTTTATCTCATGCTGAGCATATGTCTGCGATGAATAAGGAAATCAAAAATTTAAGTAAGCATTTTCCTGAGGCCATAAGCCTGAGTACTATCCATAGGGCTAAAGGATTAGAATATAAAAACGTCTTTATCATAGGAGCAGTGGATGGAAGTTTGCCGCATGATTACGCATTAGATAGCTCAAGAAATGGTGATTTTTCTGCACTTGAAGAAGAAAGAAGACTTTTTTATGTGGCCATGACACGGGCAAAGCATGAGCTTCTTATTTCTGTTCCCCAAAATCGCAGAGGCAGAAAAGCTAACCCTTCTCGTTTTTTAACACCGTTAATGAAAAAAAAGAAAAAATAACAAAAAGACCTGTTTCCCGAGGAAATAGGTCTTTTTTGACGAATCACTTTTTATTGATCATCTTTGAAATTGTATTAAAATCGAGTTGCTTTCCATCATTAACGATTGATTGCACAATTTTATCTTCCGTTTCTTTATTTACCGGTTTATTAGCAATTTGCGACACTCGGCGGATTACATTACGTACTGTTTTTTCATCTTTAAAATTAGCATTTTGTAAGGAACTCGCTAAATCAAGAATATCTTTCATATTAACGCCTGTTTTCTTTTCAACATTTTTAAAGAAACCATTATCCATGGTAAAAATCACGCTCCTTCATAGGCTACTTTATTGTATGAAGGAAGGTAAAAAACGTGAAAAGAATGAAAAAAAGAAAAAGGCTGGCCAACTATTATGGCCAACCTTTTCTTTCGCTGCTCTTCTTTGCTTTTTTTAATAAAAGCTAGCACCGACAATGATTAAAAGAATGAATAACACGACGATTAATACAAAAGTTGAACCGCCGCCATATCCACCACCGTAGCCACAGCCGCCATATCCATAGAACATAGAATGTCACCTCACTTTGTAGTCTCATTAATAACATATGAGATATAGCTACAAAGTGTACTGGGCGCTACTCTACAGACAACCTCTGAAATTTTTTAACCCTTTGGTTTAAAGATTAATGCACCGATAAATCCGAAGATAATGGCTGCTGATATACCAGAACTTGTAACCTGAAACATTCCAGTTAAAACTCCGATTAAACCATGCTTTTCTGCATCCTGCATGGCACCATGCACTAACGAGTTACCAAAGCTTGTAATTGGAATGGTTGCGCCTGCACCAGCAAAATCAACGAGAGGCTCATACAGGCCGAACCCATCTAAAATGGCTCCTGCTACAACAAGCAGACTTAAGGTATGCCCTGGTGTTAGTTTAGCAACATCAAATAAAAGCTGTCCAATCACACAAATTATTCCTCCAACCACAAATGCCCAAAAAAACATTGCTATCATTAGTATTACCTACCCTCTTCATTCATTTCAATGGCCACCGCATGTGCGATGCATGGAATGGTTTCTTTTTGCTGAAAACTAAGCGGTGACAACAGTGCTCCAGTCGCAACAACTAATATTCGCTTAAATATTCCCTTTTTCATCTGGTTTAATATATGACCATACAAAACAGTCGCAGAGCAGCCCGCTCCGCTTCCCCCAGCTTGCACCGGCTGATCATCCTTATAAAGTAACAGTCCACAATCTTGAAATTGCTTCCGTTCTAATTTAATTCCACTCTTGCCGAGTAATTCGAAGGCTGTATCATGTCCGATTCGGCCCAAGTCACCTGTTATGATTAAATCATAGTGGGACGGGTCTAATTCCATATCCCTAAAGTGGGCAATAATAGTATCTGCTGCAGCAGGTGCCATGGCACCACCCATATTAAAAGGATCAGACAATCCCATATCAATCACTTTTCCGATGGTTGCTGAGGTAGTAACCGGCTGTTGTTCACCAGGGATATTTTGAGTAATCAATCCAACCCCTGCTCCCGTAACTGTCCATTGGGCCGTAGGGGGTTTTTGACCGCCATATTCGGTTGGATATCGAAATTGTTTTTCAGTTGCAGCATTATGGCTTGAGGCCCCAGTTAACACGTTTCTTGCCCCTTGGTAATTGACCACAAAGGAGGCTAATGCCAACCCTTCCATCGAAGTTGAGCATGCACCAAAGAGTCCAAAGTAAGGGATTTGCATGGTTCTCGCTGCAAAGCTGGTTGGTGTTATCTGATTGATTAAATCACCAGCAAATAGAAATTCAATTTGTTCTTTCTCCATTTTTGCTTTTGCCAAAGTAGTTCTTATAGCCTCTTCCAGTAAAACTCTTTGTGCCTTTTCGTAGGAATCCATTCCCATCCATAAATCCTCATGCAGAATATCAAAGTCATTGGCTAAATGACCATTAGCCTCAAAGGGACCGCCGGAAACACCAGTTGCAGCTATCATTGGCCGGTTATTAAAAACCCAAGATTGATGCCCTTTTAACAATTACAAAACCCCCCACATTCCCAGCAGCGTTTTAATGAGCGCGACAACAAACGCAGAGAACACTCCGAATAGAATAACTGAGCCAGCAAGCTTAAACATATTCCCGCCAACACCTAATACAAAACCTTCTGTTCGATGCTCGATTGCTGCCGAAATAACTGCATTCCCAAATCCGGTGACAGGCACCGCACTTCCAGCACCAGCAAACTGGCCAAGGCGATCGTAAACACCAAAACCTGTTAGCAGCATTGACAAGAATACCATAGTTGCTACGGTCGGATTACCGACATTCTGTTCTGTGAAATTGAAAAAGTAGATGTAAAAATAGCTTATGGCCTGACCCACAACACATATTAATCCACCTACCCAGAACGCCTTTATACAATTCTTTAGGACAGGTCTTTTTAGTTCATGCTTCTGCTGAAGTTGTTGATATTTTTGCTGCTGAGGCGTCATATTTTTTTGCTTGCTCGCCATTAAAAACGCATCCCTTCCTAATTACTTCATATCTGATGTCATTTTGAGTATTTCGTTTAACCGCTTCTCAGCTTGTTTGTCAGATAGTTTCCCATTATTTTTTCGTTCTATTAGCCGCACGGCTTCTAGAAAGATTTTATAATCACTTGAAACTGTGAAGGTTTCCTTTGGATACTTTTCTTCTAGCGTTTTGTTTAAATCTTTTTCGATGTTTTTCATTTTAAACCGTTGCATATGCTTCACTTTATAGACAACAAGTGTCTCTTCTTTTCCCTTCACAACTGCAACATCATAAATCTCATCAATGCTGCTTACTTCTTCTTCAATTTTTTCAACTTTGTCCTGGCCGTTGTTTTTCTTCGTAACAGTCGGGTTAGGATTGGTCGTTTTCATGAGAGCCAACTGGCTATCCCTCTCATTTTGCTCCTGACTACAAGAGCCCATTAAGAAAATACATGCAATTATCATTAATCGAATTATGTAGACCATTTCATTTCCTTCCCTCATCGAAATATAGAAATACCACTACATTGTAGTTTTTTCGAGATTAACGGAAATTATGACTTGATTGCGATAACTTTTGTTTGTTTAAAAATTGAAAAAAAAAAACTGCCAACAAAACTGGCAGTTTACCTGTTATCTTTGAGTTTTTTTACCACAGCCGCAACCTTTTTTCTTCGTAGTTTTTTTTGTTTGAGCAGTTTTTGTTGAACTATTTTTCTTATTTTGACTAGTCACTATCTATCACTCCCCTATCATTATTACTACTACTAATATGATATGAAAGAAATAAATAACTTGTCTCGGGCGGACAACCATTTTAGCTTATTTACTTATATCCAAAGCTGAACAACAGATTCCACTATTGCAGCCAACCCCGCAACGCTAAATACCAAAATAATGGGTACGAATATTGTCGGTAAAAACAGGTATCCGGCTATAACTCCCATCGAAATCCACACCCCCGTACACCAATAACAGCTCAGCAGTTCCCCAATAAACTTTTTAATTGGCGTACTTTTCGGAAGATAATACACCTCCAATGTACCGTCTTCCGTTTCTTCTTCTACTTCATCAAAAAACGGCTGGCGGAGAAATTCCGTTATTTTATCGAAAACAATAAGCCTGGTTAATCGGAAGCAGGCCAATGCCAATATAATAAAATCAAAAAAGTCAATGTTCATTGTTTTTGTCCTTTCTATTAATCAGCCTAATTTTAGTCAAAAAGGCGTTTGTCCGTTACCCAATTGGTCCTTCTAAAATATGTTAGTAATGTAAGATGATATATATCACGGATAGGAGGAGTAATTAATGGGTTGTGGCAGAAATAGCGACTCACGTGGCAGCAATAATGGTTGTGTATGTGATGTTGTTCGTGCAATAAAAGACATCCAGGATAATGCTGTGCTCGATGATGAGTGTGTAGATTGTCCAAGTTGTTTCTTAGAACCGCTTGGTTCATTGGTATCACCAGCAAGAAGAGAACGCGCTGATACTCGTGTGTTTGTATTAAAAAACGCTGATGGTTCACCATTCCACGCATTCTTTAGCGGCGAAGGCAATGCATGTGTATCAATTTTCTTCCGCGTAGAAGATGTATTTGATAATTGCTGTGCAACACTTCGTGTCCTAATTCCAGGGCGCAGAGAAGGCGGGAACTTTATTCCAATAAACCTAGTTGGCGGCGGAGATAGATGCTGTATTAACCTTGAAAGAGTTTGTCAAGTTGAACGCTTCCGCGCTAGTAATGACTGTATTACAGTAGATCTAAATTGTTTCTGTGCGATACAGTGTATTGCAGACGTTGACCTTGGTCTTTGTGACTAATACCTTGTAATAAAATGAGCCAGTCGATAATCCGGCTGGCTTTTTTTGTTTACCTTTTTATTCCAATCATCATGACATCTTTTAAATTTTTGAAAGGTATGGTTTCAGTTGTTTGATTTGGAAAGCGAATCGTTACATCCTGTTCGTTGTATTCAGCTAAATAGCCTTGGTAGTTCTTTTCTTCGGTATAAAAGACGCATGGAACTTGTGGTAATGCTTTAGGGAAATTATCTAGGTATTCTAAACGCTCCATAAGGTTCATTTCTCTAAAGCTTTTTACTTTGTTAAACTTCCGTGCTTGTTCTTGTTTTGGTTGAACACTTTGCTCCTGTTTCACTGCTTTCGCTTTAGGCTCTTTAGGTAAATCTTTCTTATCCAGTGAAACCTCGAAGCCCTTTTTCTTGTTTCCTTCCTCCTCTAGCTGTGGTTCTTCAGTTGGCAGTTGAACCTCCTGCCTGTTTGTAAAAACTTCCTGCATATTTTTCATAGGTGTATTTAGAAAAGTCTGTGAGACGTAAAGTAACGGCCCACGCTTTGTCTTTTTCTCCATCCAATTCACCTCCATTTACCTAGCACTACACTTTATATGTATGCAAATTGCCTATACTCGTTCATGGAATTAAATAAGAAAAAGCCCGCTATTTAGATAGCGGACTAATGACGATTATAAAATATGAAAACCTGAATCAACGTGAATATTCTCACCAGTGATACCTCGAGACAGATCACTGAAAAGGAACAGTGCAGTATCACCGACTTCTTCTGGCGTTGTGGCTCTACGTAAAGGTGCTTTTTCTTCAATCACCTTTGTAATTAGATTAAAATCGCTAATACCTTTTGCTGATAGAGTTCTTATTGGACCAGCAGAGATTGAATTGACACGAATCCCTTCCTTACCTAGGTCTTCAGCCAAATAACGAACGCTAGCATCCAAAGAAGCCTTTGCAACACCCATTACATTATAATTCTGAATGACTCGTTCTCCACCTAAATATGTTAGAGTGACAATACTTCCGCCTTCTGTCATTAATCCTCTAGCCTCTTTTGCCACAGCTGTTAAAGAAAAAGAGCTAATATTATGAGCCAACAAGAAGCCTTCTCTTGTTGTGTTCAAATATTCTCCGCTTAATTCTTCTTTATTTGCAAATGCAATACAGTGTGCAACACCGTGGATAGTACCTACAGCTTCCTTGATTTCAGCAAAGCACTTAGCCACTTCTTCATCCTTTGTTACATCACATGGCAGTACAAGTGTACCTTCTGCTTCTAATGATTCGGCTAATTCTCTTACACTGCTTCCAAGTCTTTCACCAGCATAGGTGAAAATTAATCGAGCTCCTGCATTGTTCAGTGAACGAGCAATTCCCCATGCGATACTACGTTTGTTTGCAACACCCATTACAACATAGGTTTTTCCTGCTAAAGAAAGATTCATATAGAAATAGTCCCCCTACTTAAACATTTATATTAGTTATTAGTACTTGGTACTAATATTACACTATTTACTAATAAATGAAAAGTAGCAGCATTTATAGCATCTAGAATTCGAGCTCCCTTTTCAATTCCTCCACATATTCCTTCGAACCAGTAACAATCAAACGGTCATTTAAGAGCAGTTCAGTGTCACCATGAGGAACTATGGAGTCTTTGCTCCGAAAAATTCGAACAAAAATAACATCCCCAGTAAACGGGAACCTCCTTAATGTCATTCCATCGTACTGCTCATTTTGCATTCTTATTTCGAATAATGATGTTTCTTGATTGGTTAAAATGTTAATAACACTCGGTGTTTCAATTAATGCACGCAACAATGTTTTGGTCGATGTGAAGGAAGAGAAAACTTCAATATCCTTTTCTCTGAGACTCTGCTCAAGCTCAGGGCTTTCAATACGAGCAATTACCCTGGAAACACCAACTTCCTTAGCTTTCAAAGCCAATTCAGCATTTGTCTGATCATGACCTGTAGAAATGACAATGATATCATTTTGAAAAATATTATTGTTATTGATTGTTGCCATTGAATAATCATCTATCTCGACGATATCAAATAATGAATTTCTATCCGACTTTTCCATATTTGTATGATATAGGATTGGTTCGTATAGACCCGACTTAAGTTCCCTTGAAACAGGCAATGTTACTTGATTTGCTCCTAAAAAGGCAATTCGAATTTTGGGGTCAGCCGCCACTTCTTCTGGGAACAACTTCTTAAAAGCAATCGGTGTAAAAATAGAGGTAATGACTGCCACAAGAATTAGTGTTCCGCTCATCTCTGTGGTAATAACCTCCATACGCTCTCCAATTGTCGCCGCAGCAATTACTAATGAGAGTGTCGATGTTAATAAGAACCCCGAAGCGAGCACCGTTTTCGTATCATACCAGACTTTTAATAAATATACCGGAACAACCTTTGACAGCAAAAGACCTAATAGTAATAAAGGTATTAATAATAATAACTTCTTATCCGCGAACAAGGACCAAACATCTAATTCTACCCCAATCATTACAAAAAAGATTGGTATTAAGAAACCATATCCAAAGGAATCAAGTTTATGGATTAGTTCTTGATTAGGAGATAGGAGCGAAACAAGTACACCAGCAAGGAAGGCTCCTAGTATGTTTTCTGCACCTACTGTTTCTGAAAGTCCAACCAATACGATAATAAGCATAAAGACAGCACGGGTTCCAATTTGTGTGGTCCCTTTTGACAATGTTTCGAGTAATGGACGATTTTTAAAACGTTTACCGACAAAATACAAGACGACACCAGCAGCAAACAAAATGAGCAGAAGCCATGTATTCCCTTGGCCTGGGTCATATATAGATACAAAGATAGCCAAGAGAATCATAGTTGCTAAGTCAGCAATAACTGCAACTAATAAAATTATTTGTCCAATGTTTGATTTCATAAGATGTGCTTCTTTTAAAGTTGGAACAACCACTCCAAGCGAAATGGTTGAAATAATGAGTGTCATTAAGAAGGCATTATCTATAAAACCAGCAAAGACAAACATATAGGATAAAATCAGTGAAACAATAAAGATACCAATAAAAATGATTGAAGAGACCAAGAAGGTATTGGGTTCTTTTTTACCACTAGGGAGTGTATTATGTTTCTTTCCCCCAGTGAATGCCGTAAAATCAATTTCTAAACCGCTAAGAAACATGAGAAAAATAAATCCTAAAGTCGAGAGTGTTGATAGCCACATATCTTCATGAACCACATTGAAGCCGCTTTTCCCTATTACAAGCCCCATAATAATTTCCGCAACTACAACCGGAATATAATTTAATTTTAAACGGTGTAGTAAAATAGGCGTTACAAAGGCAACCGTCACTACCACTAATAAAGAAATTACAGAAGCATGCTGATCCATAAAATGTCCTCCTTCGTTCTTCTAATAAAAAACGCAGTATAAACAAAAAATAATCATTAAGGGGGAATGTTCCAATGAAAATTGATATCATCGGAGATATACATGGCTGTTTACCTGAATTTGAAGCTTTAACTAAAAAATGTGGTTACCAATGGGCAGATGGAATCCCCATACATTCTGAAAACAGAATGCTCGGATTTGTTGGCGATTTGACTGACCGTGGCCCCTCTTCTCTTAAAGTTGCTGAAATTGTTTGGCGACTGGTAATTGAGCAGAAGAATGCCTTTTACACCCCTGGAAACCATTGCAATAAATTGTACCGTTACTTTCTTGGAAACAAGGTTCAGGAAACCCATGGCCTTGAAACAACCGTAGCAGAATTCAAATCACTACCTAGGAAAGAACAGCAAACCATTAAAAGGAAATTCATTGAATTATATGAAAAATCGCCGCTACATTTAGTATTAGATGAAAATAAGCTAGTTATTGCACACGCAGGGATAAAAGAGGAGTTTATCGGTAAAACAAATTCTAAGGTGAAAACGTTCGTTTTATATGGAGATATAACTGGTGAAAAACATCCTGATGGTTCTCCTGTTCGAAGAGATTGGGCCAAGCAGTACACTGGTAATGCTGCGATCGTATACGGTCACACTCCGGTGAAAGAACCAAGAATAATTAATAATACATACAATATTGATACTGGAGCTGTTTTTGGTGGTAAGTTAACCGCGCTCAGGTATCCTGAGATGGAAATTGTTTCTGTAGATTCTACTATGCCATACATCAAAGAAAAGTTTAAAGACTTTGCTTAAAAATAGGGAAAATACTCCTAAGATCATCGACAAATTTCCTAGGAAATCTCCAAATTACGCACAAAAGGCTGACCATTTTAGGTGTCAGCCTTTACCGATTTCTAACATATCCAAAGGAAGTGAAGCAGTGAAATTCATTTCCTCGCCACTAAATGGGTGAAGAAAATGAATCTTTTTACAATGCAGGGCCTGACGTCTTAGTAGTGTACGACTTCCTCCATATAGGTCATCTCCCAATAATGGGTGACCAATAAAAGACATATGAACTCTAATTTGATGTGTTCGACCAGTCATCAGTTGTAATTCAACATGGGTAAATTCATTATATCTTTTAAGCACTTTGTAATGGGTACATGCATACTGCCCATCACTCCGTACCTCTCTTTCAATAATGCTGTCAGTCTTTCTTCCAATCGGCTCCTCAATCGAACCCTTCTCAAGCTTAAGACTGCCTTGTGCAAAAGCTTCATAGGTTCTTTTCACATTGCCATTTTGCTGTTGTTTGCTGAGTAAATGATGTACATGTCGATGTTTTGCTACTAATACTATCCCCGATGTGTCCCGGTCTAATCGTGTGACAATATGAGAGGTAGCTCTAATACCAATTTCTTCATAATAACCGACCAAGGCATTTGCCAGACTGCCAGTAGGATGTTCTCTAGAAGGAATAGTACTCATACCAGCAGGTTTGTTAACAACCAGCAAAAATTGATCTTCAAAAAGAATCTCTAATGGGATTTTTTCTCCTGCCATCCCTTCACTTGGGTTTTCAGGAGGAAAAATAACAGTTAAGACCTCTCCTTCGTTTAACATGTAGCGAACATTTACCTCCATACCATTTACTAATATTTTCCCACCACCGAATTTAATATCCGTTAGGGCAATCCGAGATATTTCTTCTTTTTTCAGGAATTCCTTTATTATTTGACCTGCTTGAAGTTTATTAACTTCCCACTGAAGCTGGAAACTTGATTTCATGATGTTTTCCTCCAGCTAATAGAATCAGTCTGAGTCTGATATAAAAGAATCATGGACCCTTTTCCAAAAAGGAAATGGACGGAAACGAGCAAAACGTATTTTTTCATCCGGCACCCTAAATTGAATTGATTTAACATCCTTGTGAAGTAATGTTAGATGATCAACTGTTACTTGGAAATCTACCCGATTCACTGGTTTCAACATACAAGTATGATGTGAAGGCAGGATTAGAGGTGATCCAACTGTTCGAAATACCCGATTATTTATTGAAGCCATTTCTGCTACCTGTAAGGCAGGTATCGATGGATGAATAATTGCCCCTCCAAGTGCTTTATTATAGGCTGTGCTGCCAGAAGGTGTAGAAATACATAATCCATCACCACGGAACCGTTCAAAATGCTGTCCGCGAATTTCTACATCCATAACCAATGTACCCTCAACACTTTTAACCGTTGATTCATTTAGTGCAAGATACCTTGATTCTTTACCTGCATGCTGATAGCGAATGATTACTTCGATTAACGGATATTCAACAACTTGATAAGGTGTTTTGGCAATCGCAATAACAAGTTTTTCAATTTCATCAGGTGTCCAGTCAGCATAAAAACCCAAATGGCCTGTATGAATTCCAACAAAAGCAGTCTTATCCAAACGGCTGCTGTATCGGTGAAAAGCATATAGAAGTGTTCCATCGCCCCCTATCGAGACGACAATATCTGGTTGGTCTTCGTCGTATGTAAGATCAAAGTCAAGTAAATACGTCCTCATCTTATGCATTAAGATATTCGACTTTTGATCTCCTTTGGATGTAATGGCAAATTTCATCATCGTATACTCCTTGTTCTGAAATGCTTACAAAGTCCCTATTAGCTTTTCTCCTCTTGTTTAAACTCTTTATTCCTAGTGAAAAACGCTTGAGCATCTTGAATCTCGCCACGAATCAATGACATTTCCTCATCTAGGCGAAATGCAGCCTCAGCGGCTCGCTGCAGTCTCATTTGGATATCAGTCGGGAAAATCCCTTTATACTTATAACTTAAAGTGTGTTCAATTGTTGCCCAAAAGTTCATCGCCAAGGTTCTTATTTGTATTTCCGCAAGAATCTTTTTTTCTCCATGAATCGTTTGGACAGGATAACTGATAACAACATGATAAGAGCGATATCCACTTGTTTTTTTATGTGAAATATAGTCCCTTTCCTCAACAATTTCAAGATCATTTCGGTTTCTTAATAAGCTTACAACCCGATGAATGTCGTCCACAAATTGACACATGATTCGCATACCTGCAATATCTTGCATTTCCTCTTCCAATTTATCAAGAGGAATACCTTTTTGATTTGCCTTATCAAGGATACTGGCAATCGGTTTAACTCTTCCAGTCACAAATTCAATTGGTGAATGGCTAGAATCAAGCTCAAATTGTCCCCGCATCCCTTTTAATTTTATTTTCAACTCTGACACTGCTTGTTTATATGGAGCTAAAAACTGGTCCCAATGCTTCATCATTCCACCCCAATGACAACTAAAATATATTTAAAAAATCTCTTCTACTTTCGTGACCATTTCTGCACCATAATTGCTATTGCCTCTAATGTTGTTTATAAGATCATTTAGTTCCTCATAAAAATTTGTTAATTCCAGTTGTTCATCCCCAAAAAGAATCCACACTTTTGTTTGTTGATCCAATACCTTTTTTAACAATGGCCAAATCGAATCCTTAATGTCGATATATGTATATCCCTCTAGATCTTCCATTAAATAAACAAAAGAAAATCCTTTAGAATCAACAAGAATTTGTCCTGTGGGGTTTAACCCGCTAATTGATTCATTCGCAACTAAATATAACTTACTATCGATAAAGTTTGCTTCGCTAATTGTTATTCTTTTATTCATCATTCTTACCTCCACTATTCACTCCCTTATTTTAGCATAATCTAACCATTTCTCCCAAGAATTGCGGTTTAACTATTAGCTAAGATACAATAATATATGCTAGGAAAGGAATGAACCTGATGACAGAGACAATTGAAATAGAATTTAAGAATTTACTTACTAAAATCGAATATGAAAATCTTCTTAAGATATTTAAAGTAGAGGAAAAGGATATTGTCAGCCAAATAAATCATTACTTTGACACATCTAATTTTTCATTAAAGAGTTTAGGTTCTGCCTTAAGAATCAGAGAAAAACATAATGGCGTTGAAATGACGTTAAAACAACCAGCTGCTGTTGGACTTCTAGAAACGACACAACTATTATCTACAAATGATTTCCAGACAATGGTTAAGGACCAGGTTATACCAAAAGGAATCATTAAAGATCGATTAGAACAATTAAAAATAGCATTTAACAATATTGAATATTTTGGCTCTCTCACCACCAGAAGGGCCGAATTTCCCTACAAAGAGGGTTTACTTGTATTGGATCATAGCTTTTATTTAAATACTGAAGATTATGAGATTGAATATGAAGTAGAGAGTTATCAACGTGGCCAAATTGTATTCCAAGAACTACTAAAGCAATATGATATACCTATACGAAAGACTCAAAATAAAATTGCTCGGTTTTACCAGCAAAAAATATAAGCGGTTTATTTGAGATATCAAAATTCCATTGATAAAATATAGAAAACAAACATATTTAAAGGAGTTGTCAACATGAATGAGAAAAAGCCTACTCCATATGAATCCATTGGCGAAGATACCTTACATCGCCTTGTGGATACTTTTTATGGTCTAGTTGCACAACATCCTGATCTTGCTCCAATCTTTCCAAATGACTTTTCAGAAGTTGCCTATAAACAAAAGCAATTTTTAACTCAGTATTTGGGAGGACCACCATTGTATACCGATGAGCATGGTCATCCGATGATGCGTGCACGACATTTGCCTTTTCCCATTACTCCTACCCGTGCAAAAGCATGGCTATCCTGTATGAAACAAGCGATGGACAAGACTGGATTAGAGGGTCCGATAAGAGATGAATTTTATTCTAGGCTTCATCTTACTGCACAACACATGATTAATATGCCAGATGACAATGAGATATCAGGTGAAAATTCGTGAGTAACCCTGGGTTCATTTCTAAGCCTCAATCCAATAGTTATGAAAAGAAACCGCTTGAAATCTATATGTTTATCGATCCATTATGTCCAGAATGCTGGGCACTTGAGCCTATCTTAAAGAAACTTCACATCGAATACGGTCGATATTTTTCAATTAAACATGTATTAAGTGGTCGTATTGGAAATTTAAATGTTAGCAAAAAAAAGAATTATGAAGTTATCGCAGATTTATGGGAAAAGACAGCCAGTAGATCTGGGATGTCTTGTGATGGGAGTCTTTGGTTAGAAAACCCGGTAGATTCCCCATATATTGCTTCTATTGCAATAAAGGCAGCAGAGTTACAAGGCAGACGGGCCGGTATACGTTTTTTACGTAAGCTTCAAGAAGAACTCTTTATTGATAAACAAAACATTTCTCAATTTGAGGTACTGAAAGCCTGTGCAAAAAATGTGGGATTAGATGTAGAGGAATTCATTTCAGATTTTCATTCAGAGAGTTCGGCCAAAGCATTTCAGTGTGACTTGAAAATAACCACTGAGATGGAGGTACAAGAAATTCCGACTCTTGTATTTTTTAATGAGAATGTCGAGGATGAGGGAATAAAGATTACTGGATCGTATCCTTATGAAGTATATGTTCAAATACTTGAAGAAATGCTTTCTGAACAACCTATCAAAAATCAACCTCCACCTTTAGAGACATTTTTAAAGTATTTTAAATTAGTTGCCTCAAAGGAAATTGCAGTAGTTTATAATTTGACAATCTCTCAGGTTGAGCGAGAAATGAAGAAATTGCTCTTACTGCAAAAGGTTGAGCAGCTTCCTGCTAAGTATGGAACCTTTTGGCGCTATGTAGAAGAATAGAGAATTATTTTAAAACGAAAAGACCTTGCAGTAAAAACTGCAAGGTCTTTTTCTATTAATACGAACAAAGGGGATGGGAGAAATTTTTCACGGTCAAACAAAGGGGTATATGTTTGTTGTGATTAACTTCACGTATAGAATATACCATGCGCTAGAACCCATTGACAATGTGATTGTGTGTTATTTCACATAATTGTCAAAATCATATTATCTTATTTTGGACAATACACTATAACTAGGATTGCGGCATGTATTAGTAAGCAGGAGGTATGCTTTGATGAGGAATTTACCAGTGATTCTAATGATTCTCTTTTTATTCTTTGGATTTTCTCTTCATATACTGGCCTTAATGAAGGTCTTTCCATTAATGGTTAGCATCCCGCTTTTTTTTATTGGGATTTTTATTTTTCTTTTTTATTTGAATGACAGAAAAAGATTTAGAGGGTTTTAAAGGGATGGTACAGTGAAGTACCATCCCTTTAAATTTTGGCTATTTAATTAGATTCTGTTGATTTCCACTCCACTACGGAAAGCTCCTTTGAATAATCACCGCAGGGACAGGCGTTTTTTGCCTGTCACGAGGCACTTCGCTTTCCGCGGGCGGTCCCGGGGAGCCTCCTCGGCGCTTAAGCGCCTGCGGGGTCTCCCCCTGCCCCGTCCTCCCGCAGGAGTCTTCGTGCCTTCCGCTCCAATCAACAGAGTGCCAAATTCAATAAATAGCTATAACACAGCCATCTTTTTATGATAATAATTCTTCTAGTTCATTTAATTTTTCTTCAAACACTTTACATGCATCTCTAATCGGATCTGCGCTGGTCATATCTACTCCGGCTTTTTTGAGAACTTCTATTGGGTAATCGGAGCTTCCGGAGCTTAGGAAATCGATGTAGCGTTTAACTGCTGGCTCACCTTCCTCTAGAATCTGCTTGCTCAATGCAGTTGCAGCACTAAAGCCTGTAGCATATTGATACACGTAATAATTGTAATAGAAATGAGGAATTC
Organism: Neobacillus sp. CF12; assembly: GCF_030348765.1. Lineage (GTDB taxonomy): Bacteria > Bacillota > Bacilli > Bacillales > Cytobacillaceae > Neobacillus. Next base: position 2,445,729 of record NZ_JAUCEU010000007.1, read on the forward strand.
TTGACCATTCTAAGCCGATCTCTTCATCGATCACAATATCCTCTTCTCCAAAATACTTCTTATTCAATGCATAATATTCACTGGTTAGCAGATCAGCTGTTAAAGCCTCGTTATTTTGAGCCTTTTGATGAATTAAATGCTCATATTCGGCAAACATGGTTTGACGGAATACAGTACCTCTAAAGCCTTCTAAATAATGATTTAACAAATAGATACGTTTTTGTTCATCATCGATTGTTTTTAATAAATGATCATTTAAAAGTGCTTCATTACAAGTTGAGGCCACTTCAGCAACAAAGATGGAATAGTTGCCATACGGATAGGGTTGATTTTTTCTTGTATAGTAGCTATGGACAGAATGACCAAATTCATGTGCCAATGTAAATAAGTTATTCACATTATCCTGCCAATTCATAAGAATGTACGGATTGGTTCCATATGCTCCTGAAGAATACGCCCCACTGCGCTTTCCCTTATTTTCGTGAACATCTACCCAGCGATTCTCAAATCCTTCTTTTAAAATTTGCGTATATTCCTCTCCTAATGGAGCAAGCCCTTTTAGAACGAGCTCTTCTGCCTGTTTATAAGGAATTTCCATTTTCACATCTTTTACTAGAGGGGTGTAAAGATCGTACATATGCAGTTCGTCTACTCCTAACACTTTTTTCCGGAGTTTAACGTAACGGTGCAATAAATGTAGATTTTCATTTATCGTGTTAACTAGATTGTCATACACACTTTCAGGAATGTTATTGGCTGAAAGAGCGGCATGCCTAGCAGAATTATATTTTCTGATTCTTGCATTAAAATTATCTTTTTTTACATTTCCACTAAGCGTACTGGCAAATGTATTGCGGAACTTCCCATAGGTTTCGTAAACTGCCTTAAAGGCGTCACGGCGGACTCTTTGGTCCCCACTTTCAAGGAATCGGATGTAGCGTCCGTGAGTAATCTCAACCTCATGACCATTTTCATCTTTAACAGAAGGGAACTTTAAATCTGCGTTATTTAACATCCCAAAAGTATTACTAGACGCATCCATGACTTCACTTGCTTCCGCTAATAATGCTTCCTGCTCTCCTGATAATACGTGTGGCCTCTGTAGATTGATCTCCTCTATAGCATGCTCATAGAGCTTTAATTCAGATTTTTCATTTAAAAATCCAGTGACCTTACTTTCCTCAAGTGCAAGAATTTCAGGTACAATGAATGCTAATTGACTGCCTGCTTGTGAATACAGGTTTTTCATTCTATCATCTAATCCCTGGTAAAAGGAATTAGTAGTATCTTGGTCATAGCGCATGTGTGCGTATGTATAAAGCTTTCCAATTCTTTCAAGGAGCTTATCTTGGAATTGAAGAGCATTATAAAGAGTATCTGCACTCTCTCCAAGTTTTCCTTCAAACTCCTTTATCCCTGAAATCTGATTCTTAACTTCTTGAAACTCTTTTTCCCATTCTTCATCACTAGCAAAGATATCTTCTAATCTCCATGTATCTTCAACAGGTATTTCACTTCTTGAAGGCAAAGCCTTAACTGCCGTTTCATTTGCCATATTTCTTCCTCCATTCACTTTTTCTTCGGTTTACTTTAAAGAAAATTACCTTGTTTATATTCTCCTTTTTCTTGTTATTCCCTTTAATTTAAATAAGATTTACCCCTTATATTATGCCCTAAAGTAATTTTTCATTTATATTTTTGTCAGGATGAACTTATTTTTTGTTGAAATTCATTTCTTCTTTCTTCCTTCTCCCTGTTAGATTGAGGAACGAAAACCTGATGTTGCAGTTGATACATCGTTTCGCTTCTTTTTCTTACCATGCCAAGTCTCTCTAGTTGAATAAAATATTCTCTCACTGCAATAAAAGAATTTTCATCTGCAAGTTGTGGAATTTTTCTTATCGTTATCTCATTTCTTTTAATTCGCTTGTTGTAATTTCTTTCAACTTCCTTCATATCAATAAGGGCGTTAGGTGATTTATTCTGTAGATTATCTATATATATGTAGGTTTGCCAGACAATAGCAGGCGTTTGAATAAGAAGGGAATGAGTAACAGGTAAGCCGATTTCAGGAGGGAGTAAATATAAGTTGAGGTTATGATTATATATCTCACGTAGAAATCGGGTTTGGATGGGATTAGGATGAAGCGACCAGTTGATTGAGAAACTCTCAGTTTCATACGTCCATTTAGAAAGGTTAAATTGATGAAACAGTTTCGGTTCTAGAATTTCTTCAATTCCAGTATTGTGAACAGAGCGCTGGCAACTGCTTGCGATTGCATTTTTTATGGAATAAGGATAGATTGAACTGAGGATTTGAAATTGCTTTTCTTTGGGGCAATAAGAAGGAAGTATCAATTGACCGTCTTTTGTTTTTCTTAAAAAGAAATATTCAAAGTTTGACAATGAGAATACATTACTCCTTTTTGCTTTAATGTGCTTACTGCCTATAATCCATAGTGGTATGTAGTTCTGTTGGAAATAGGTCTTACTTCGTTTGGTAAATAATTCTTCTGTTATCGGAGAACACTGATATTCCAACGCATATTTGATTCCGTCATAATGGAACATAATATCCGGTCGCTGATGAATGATAGGGTCATAATATTCTAATTCTGCAGAAATTCGCTGTTGAATAAGCCAGTGATAGAGCTGGAGCTTTCCTTTCATATGATAAAGTGTTTCATTCTCAAAGATTTCTCTGCAAATAGCACCGCTTCGATGAGCAAAATGGTAAATACGTTGATTCCCTAACTTAAGGGAAACGGCTTCCCCGCAGACTGGACAAAAGAACTCCTCCATGTTCCTAAGAATTAATAGATTTTCCTTTTCATAATTGTTGCCTAAGTTAAATATATTTCCTGAATTTGTTTTTGCTGTCAGCAAATCGATATCAGCCTCCTTTTGTTTCTTACATTCGTGCTAGCTCTCAAAGAAACCTTTTTTTAAAAAAAAGAAAACCCGTCATTATGACGAGTTTGTGAACTTAAAGAAGTGGAGATAACAATCTTGCCGTTGACTCAATTAACCGCAAACCAATATGTCGTTTATTAAAAGAAGTCAATTCTAGCTGCTTGGCATATTCTAAGTCATTTATATATTCTGCCACAAGCTTTTGGGTACTTTTTGTACGAAATAAAAAAGCATTGACCTCGAAATTTAAATGAAAACTGCGCATATCCATATTGGAGGTTCCGATAGAAGCAAGTTCATGATCGACAATCACGATTTTACTATGCATAAAGCCGCGCTCATATTCGTAAACCTTTACACCTGCTTCTAAAAGTTCCGGAAAATAGGATCTTGATGCATGAAAGACAATTCGTTTGTCTGGTCGATTAGGTACAAGTAATCTCACATCAATCCCACTAAGTGCCGCTACTTTTATAGCAGAAAAGATATCCTCATCAGGTATAAAGTATGGGGAGGCAATCCAAACAGATTCTTTTGCTGAAGTAATCATCGAGAAAAATATATTTTTAATAACACTCCATTCATTATCTGGACCTCCGGCAATTAGCTGAACTCCCCCATGATTTTTTTCATCTATTTGTGGAGACAAATATTCCGCTGTTAAAAAACTATGATTGGTCATGTAGTACCAGTCTTGCAAAAAAATGAGTTGTAAGGATCGAACAGCTTCCCCTCTTACCATTAAGTGGGTATCTCGCCAAAAACCATAGTTTTTATTCCTGCCTAAGTATTCATCACCAATATTAAGTCCACCAACAAAACCAATCGTTCCATCTATCACAATAATTTTTCGGTGATTTCTGAAATTAAATTTATTATTTAAAAATGGCACCTTTACAGGGCCGAAACAAACCGTTTCTATCCCTGCATTTCTCAATTCTTTAATATATTTATTTGATAATTTCCAAGAACCCACTGCGTCATACAGGAATCGAATTTTAACTCCATGTGCAGCCTTCTGGATTAATACTTTTTTAATTTCTTGGCCAATGACATCATCGCGTACAATATAATACTCCATATGGATATGATGTCTGGCTTTGTTCAATTGTTCAAGAATATGATGGAAGGTTTCCTCTCCATTTGTTAACACCTTTGTAGACGTATCAAAGGAAATAGGACTATTCCCTAGTTTTTGTGCTAGAGTAAATAATCGTGCTTGATGCTCACCCATTAGACCGAGTTTTTCTTCACTACGCGGGTCATTTTCACCCTCAACATTTAAGAAAGCTTGTTTATCGAGAAAATACTTCTTCCGATACATTTTCTCCTTACGATAATTCCTCCCAAATAGTAAGTAGAAGAAAAAGCCAACTAATGGAAAACTTCCTAGAACAACCAGCCAAGTAAGGGTTTGAGTTGGATGGCGATTTTCCAAGAAAATAACAAATGCAATAAAGATGACAGACAAGGTGATTAAGAGGCTCAGGAAACCAAAAATTCCACCATGTAAATACTCCTTAAAGAAAAACAAAAGTATGGATAAAACTAGCACAAATAGAGCAACCCTTACTGTGTTTTTCAGTCTAATCACCGCCATTAATAAATAATCCAATGTAAAAAATACCGATTTCAATAATAGAAATCGGCACGTTTATTTGAAATGTTTTCTTATTTCAGCAAAAACATTCTTAGAAATTATCTCTTTCCCATACTCTTGAATTCGATGGATGGTTATTTGTGTTTCATAACCATATTCAAGCAGGATACTTAGAATATCATCTATTTCGTCCTCTTCAAACACATCTTCTGGAAACTCAGTATATAAATAATATTTATTTTCAAAGTTGTACAACACTGTGATTAAATCATCCAGGCCGCCCCGATTTGACAACATAATGACATCTTCAAAATCTTTAAAGGCAATTAAAAATTCTAAAGATTCTTCTTCAAGTAATAGATCATCATCATCTCGATGCCCAGTATGAAAATGCTGATCCAGGATATCATCAATGTTATTGTCAACAGCTAAGTCTTTTAACTTTTCATTTGGAATGGGAAGCTCAAACTTTTGACCATCCTTTGAAACCTGTGCCTTTGTTACTAGAATTTCTAAACCTTTTTCTAACGCTTGCACTTGAATCCAAAGTGGACCTTCTACAACAAACTCTTCCTCTTGATGAACCTCATCCATCATTTCCCAGAACAGTTCCTCGCTACGTTCCCGATTGTACCAAATTTCTTCACGATCAAATCCTCGTTCTTCTATATCACCATAAGAGATGTAAAACTTTACTGTATTCTCATTAATTCGTTCGATTTCCATCTTCACCTCTCCCTTCCGTTTCCATATTGAAGGGACAAAATACCCCCAAGCAGACAATGCTTATTGCAATTACTGTAGAAAGGATTAACTTGTTGTGATGTAAAAAAGTATATAATCCTTGTACTTTCATTTTATGACAAAAGTATTAAATTGGGAAATAAATTTAACCTTAATTGCAAAAACCATTAATTTGCCTATTAATTAGATATTCCCTACATTGTAACAAAATGACACAGAAATCTCAAACGAAATACGTCAAGAGTATAAAAAAAGCCTTCATAAATGAAGGCTAAGTTAAATTTGTTTAATTTACCATACGCTGGGCTTCTCTTAACTGGAAAGTTCTAACTCTCCTTGGTAGAAACCTTCTAATTTCATCCTCATTATATCCAACCTGTAAACGTTTTTCGTCGATAATAATAGGACGACGTAATAAACCTGGATTTGCTTTAATTAACTCGAATAAATCCTGTAGCGGCATTGTATCTAGGTTTACATCTAATTTTTGAAAAGTCTTAGATCTTGTAGAGATAATTTCATCTGTACCATCTTCTGTCATTCGAAGAATTTCTTTGATTTCTTCAATTGACAATGGCTCTGAAAAAATATTTCTTTCCGTATATGGAATCTCATGTTCTTCTAACCATGATTTCGCTTTCCTGCATGATGTACAACTTGGTGAAGTGTATAATGTAACCATTCTTCTCCACACTCCTCTTTTAATTACTATCCGACTCTATAGTAAATCTATAAAATTATATGTTTCTTGTTTAAAATGATTATAAATAAGTAATTTATATCATTAATTATACACCACTGTTTCTAAAAAAGGTATCCCTTTTTCAAAATTTATTGACTGTCAAACATTTAACACTTATTATTTTTTTTCATTATATTAGACGATTACAATCTGCAAAGGTTTCAATTTTTTCCCGAAAGTATTTTCTCAATTAAGCTGTTTTTGATGAAAACGCATACATTTTTTATTAATAATATTGTTTTTTCTTCATTACCTCTTTTAATAACATCCAAGTTCTTTTAAAATAAGGATGAGGGGAAATACAATACAAACAGTTAATCCAACTTTTGCATTGAAAAATGGAGGTTTTTGTCATGGGTGGGTACATAGCTGATTTATCAATGGTTGCAATTATTATTATTGGTATTACAGCACTTATGGGCGTAATAACAAATGGCATCGGTGAAAATGTTTTCGGAGGAAAAAAACGCTCTGAATTTGTTGACCAAAGTGCAAGGTTCCAAACAGGCTGGAAAAGTGTTGGCGGGAAGAAGAAGTAAACACTAGCCTACTTGCTTACCACTATACATTTATTTTATAATAGAACTAAATAAATTATTGACTTTAGCGATGACAAAGAGTAGTACGTATTTTAAACCGATTCAGAGAGTTTGTGGCTGGTGAAAACAAACACGGAAAAATACCGAATGGACTTTTGAGCTTCTTTCTGAAATTCTTAATGATTAGTAGGAAAAGACGTTGACCTTGCGTTAAAAGGATAACAGGCTATCCAATCACGATAGATCTGGAATTGAGTGACTCTTTTTGAGTAATTTAGGGTGGTACCGCGAACCATTCGTCCCTATTGTTTTAGGGATGGATGGTTTTTTTTATTTATATATAAATTAGGAGGAAAATCGGTCATGAAAACAATTTTTTCTGGAATTCAGCCAAGTGGTACGATCACACTTGGAAATTATATTGGGGCCATGATGCAATTTGTTGAATTGCAAAATGATTATAATTGCTACTTTTGCATCGTTGATCAACATGCCATTACTGTCCCACAAGATCGTTTAGAACTTAGAAAAAATATCCGCAGTTTGGCTGCTCTTTATCTTGCCGTTGGGATTGACCCACAGAAAGCAACCTTGTTTATCCAGTCGGAAGTTCCAGCACATGCTCAGGCAGGATGGATGATGCAATGTATCGCCTATATTGGAGAATTGGAAAGAATGACACAATTCAAAGATAAATCTGCTGGTAAGGATGCTGTATCAGCAAGCTTATTAACCTATCCGCCATTAATGGCAGCAGACATTCTATTATACAATGCCCATCTAGTTCCTGTTGGAGAAGATCAAAAGCAACATATGGAATTAACGCGTGATTTGGCTGAACGATTCAATAAAAAATATGGAGAAATTCTTACCATTCCAGATATTCGTATTCCAGAAGTAGGCGCCAGAATTATGTCCTTACAAGAACCAACTAAGAAAATGAGCAAATCTGATCCAAATCATAAGTCATTTATCACACCATTAGATGACCCTAAACAAATTATTAAGAAGATTAAGAGTGCCGTTACCGATTCTGAGGGAATTGTTAAATTTGATAAAATCAATAAACCTGGTATCTCTAACTTGTTATCAATATATTCTATTCTTGGAAACAAAACCATTTCTGAGTTGGAAGAAATGTATCAGGGCAAAGGATACGGAGATTTCAAAGGTGATTTAGCCCAAGTAGTAGTCGATGTGTTTGAGCCAATTCAAGAAAAATACTTTAACTTAATGGAATCAAGTGAGCTTGACAGAATATTGGATGAAGGTGCTGAAAAAGCAAACCAAGTTGCAAGTAAAACACTTAAAAAAATGGAAAATGCGATGGGATTAGGAAGAAAAAGAAGATAAAAAATGCACGGCCGCAATTACTGCGGCCGTGTTTTTAATTTACTTTAGGTCCGTGCTCCATTTCCCAAAGCTTTTCGAAAAATGGCTGACCTTTTATTAGATTTTCACAAAAGGTTTCATGCCGTTTAGACCAACCGTATTTTGTTTCCTCAAACAATTGCTGCCATGCATTCTCAAAGTTCAGTTCCTGTATCGCCGAGTAACGCTCCGGACACCATTCAGTAAACCAATAACGAACTTCTGCCTCATTCTTAGATGTATGTAATTGATCTAGTGCCATAAATAAAAGCTGTTTTAGCTGACGCTCTTTTCGCGTAAGTCCATTCATCAATTCAGGCTCAGGTGATAGAATATGAAAATCCTTATCCACTGAAAACTTTTGAAAATGATATTGTTTTGCCTCATGATTGGCTATCATTTCGTACACAAGCTGCTCTTGTCTAGGAATGAGCCTGCTCTTTCTAATCGGGATTGAGTACCCGATTGTATCAACTGCCAATATTCCTACCCCATCTGTGACTACGAAGCAATAATCAAGTTGAACTCTTTCATGATTTTTTCTTAAATACGCTTTTTGAAAAATATCATCTAGAAGTTGTTGAGGTAATTCTGAGAGATCGTTCTCAATATAATTAAAGAGAATCGGTTCTACTTTTAACAATGGAGCCTGGTCTAACAGCTCAACACCGTCATCTTTGCGCCATTCATGAAAGTGGCACACATTATATCCGTTTTCTTCACCTTCAAACCAATTTACCCAAACATCATGAAGATACAACATTGTACAACCCCTCACTTCAAGAAACTGTTTGTCAATCAGTATGGGCAGACATAAGTTAATTTATTCCTTAAGAACCAAATACTCTTTGTTGAGTGCACAAAAAAAAGCCTATTTTTTTCGGCCTTTTTTAGTGAAGTTATTTTCAGCAGATAAATATTTCTTTGCGGGCAAAGAAAAAGATATTTTTGTTGAGTAAGAATTAGCTTTATAGTAATTTTCAACAATTTTAAAACCGGCTGCATATCCAAGTAATTTAGGAATTCTTCCTGACCCGAATAATAGGTCATCGTGTTTCCTATCACTTTTTTTCAAGTTCAAATGGTCCTGTAAATATTTATCCCACAAATCTTCCAATTCACTATCACTGTACATGGTACACCAGTCAGCTAAATAGTTTCTCCCGCAATGAACTAAAACCGCGTACTCAGCAAGCCCTTCTATAATGATTGAATCCAATAAAGTATACTCTTCAAATCTTTTAGATTGCATATTTAGCCTGCAAATATGATGGTATTCATGGATGAATAGAGCCTCAATCTCCTTAGTGGTTAGACTGTTCGAAAGAAATAAAAACATTTTATCCGGATAGGAGACTCCTCCCTTAACTTTTTCATCCTGTCTGGAAAAAAGACTTCTATCCTGGCCGATGGGAAAAAGATAGATTGGGATATCTGGTCCTCCCCATTTCTTTCTATACGCCTGAAAAATACCCTCTGCCACCTCCCAAACCATGTTTTCCTTCATTGAGTTAAAGATTTCCTTCGTCCTCCTAGATGCTCTATACATCCCGAAATCGGTTAGTTGATTATAAATTTTTGGAGCAGTTTGCCCCTTGAAAGCAGGGAGCAGCTTTTCGCATATTTTGGTTGGACGATCAAACTCCTCTTCCAGCCATTTATCCGTTCGAATGATGCCCATTTCCTCACTCCATACTTTTTCATTATCTTATATTTTATGAATGATAAAGAAGGAGGTTCGGGTGTTGGTATCTCCATAAAAGAAAAAAGCCGACCAGAGTTGTCTGGTCGAGCTGTTTATTTCTGATATTTTTTGAATACAATCGTTGCATTGTGACCGCCAAAGCCTAGTGAATTACTCATTGCGGCATTAATTTCTTTTTGACGAGCAGTATTTGGAACATAATCTAAATCACATTCTGGATCTGCCGTTTCATAATTAATGGTTGGCGGTAGAATGCTATCTTTCATAGCAAGTACAGTAAAGATTGCTTCAATACCGCCTGCAGCTCCAAGGAGATGGCCGGTCATTGACTTAGTTGAGCTTATGGCCAACTTATATGCGTGAACTCCAAATACTTCTTTAATTGCAAGTGTTTCAAATTTATCGTTATACTCAGTACTTGTACCATGAGCATTAATATAATCGATTTCTTCAATATTTAGTCCAGCATCGTTAATAGCCATTTTCATTGCACGTGCACCGCCTTCACCACCAGGTGCTGGTGCAGTTATATGATAAGCGTCACCCGTTGCACCGTAGCCAACAATTTCAGCATATATTTTTGCACCACGGGCTAATGCGTGCTCTAGTTCTTCAAGAACAATAATGCCAGCACCTTCGCCAATTACGAATCCATCACGATTTTTATCAAACGGTCTACTCGCCGTTTTTGGATCTGGATTTGAGGAAAGGGCAGTATTTGCACAGAACCCAGCAACAGACATTTTTGTAATCGGTGCTTCCGCTCCACCTGTAATCATGGCATCTGCATCACCTCTCTGGATGACCTTAAATGCATCTCCGATAGAATTCGTTCCAGTTGCACATGCTGTTACCGTACAAGAATTAAATCCTTTTGCACCTAGTATGATCGAAACTTGCCCTGTTGCCATATCTGGAATCAGCATTGGTACAAAAAATGGACTTACTCTGCGATATCCTCTTTTTTGGAAGATTTCATATTGTTCTTCAAATGTTTCCATTCCGCCAATACCTGAACCGATCCATACCCCAATACGATTAGCATTTTCATCGGTAATGGTTAGCTTTGCATCCTCGACAGCCATCAGTGCAGATGCAACCGCATACTGAGTAAAACGATCCATTTTTCTTGCGTCTTTTCTATCCATAAAGGATTCTGGATTAAAATCGTTAATCTGTGCGGCAACTTTTGCAGGATACTCATCAGCATTCACTCTTGTTAAAGGTCCAATGCCAGATTTACCATCAATAATCCCTTTCCATGTCGTTTCAACATCGTTTCCAAGCGGGGTAACCGCTCCTACACCTGTAACCACAACCCTACGCTTTTCCATTTGTGACATCTCCTTTAGTACACATCATGTATAGTAAACTATTCCCTTTATTTCCCCCATCTAATCGCAATGGCGCCCCAAGTTAAACCGCCGCCAAAACCTACCATAACAATAATATCATCGTCTTTAATCTTACCAGCCTCAATTTCCTCAACCAGAGAAATTGGAATCGAAGCAGCTGAAGTATTCCCGTATTTATGAACGGTCTTTGACATTTTTTCCACTGGAAGTTCAAGCCTTTGTCTAGAAGCCTCCATAATGCGGATATTGGCTTGATGCGGGATTAGAAAATCTACATCCTCTTTTGTCAGCCCAGCTTTTTCGAGAACATTAATACAGCTTTCGCCCATTTGTCGGACTGCAAATTTAAAGACTTCCCGTCCATTCATAATAATATACTCATCTTGATATAAATGCTTAGCACCAGTACCATCAGCACCCAGCTCAAAAGAAAGAATTCCTCTATTTTCCGAAACCTCTCCAACGATAACTGCCCCAGCACCATCTCCAAATAGAACTGCAGTGTTTCTGTCATTCCAGTCGGTTACCTTTGATAGTTTTTCAACTCCCACTACCAAGACATGCTTATAAGCTCCAGATTCAACAAACTGTTTTCCAGTAATGATACCGTACATAAAACCAGCACATGCAGCACTAACGTCCATTGCTGCAGCTTTTTTTGCACCTAAGCGCTCTTGAAGCATACAAGCAACAGAAGGAAATGGCTGATCCGGTGTTACAGTTGCAACCAAAATTAAATCAAGATCTTCAGGGGTGATTCCTGCATCTTCAATTGCTTTTTGAGCAGCGGCAAGCCCCATATCAGAAGTTTTAGTGTTATCATCTGCGATACGGCGTTCTTCAATGCCTGTTCGTGTCCGTATCCATTCATCGGATGTATCCATTATTTTTTCTAGGTCAGCATTTGTTACGATCTTTTCTGGTAAATACCTTCCAATCCCAATAATTCCAGCGTTCAAGGAATCATCTCCTTATATAATTCATCTTTAATTATTATCAATTATTATGACTTGGTACTAATTTTATCAAACAAAAGTGTATTTAAGCAACTCATTTATTCCTCTTCCCCACTTGTGTCCATACCATTTGTTTATTCGCTTCATAATCTAAATAAGAATTCACTACAATAAGGAGGGATTTAATATGGGAAAAGATAATCACAGTCACAAACATAGCAGTGATGATCGATTTTCAAGGTTAATGTTTGGTGATAGAAAAGCAGGGATGACGAGAAGGCACCATGAGGTTCCAAAGGACGACCATTCTACCCTTGATTTTGGATCACTTTTAGACAACATAGATAAGTTGAGGGATTCCTCCCAGAACTTAAAACCACTAATTCAAATGGTTTATCCTTTTGTACAACAATTTTTAAAGAAAAAATAAAGCTGCCGCGATATGCGGCAGCTTTTTTTGATACTAACTATATAAGCGATGAGTATGCTCTATTTGCTTGGTTAGCGCAATAGATATAGGAACAGAACTTTTTACGGTTAATTTGGCTAAATCATTTTCTTCAATAATTTCTACTTTTCTTTCGTTTGAAATTTGCTCGCTGATTTGTAAAAAGGCGGCACAACTTCCCCATTGGTTCTTCTTACCACTTTGGAGTAAATATCTTCCCGGCTGCTTGTTTTCGATAATTTCTATAATGGATTCAACTGTATCCTCAATATAAAGAGCATCGTTTGTTTCTTCACGCAGTCCTTTAAATTCTTTTTCTCTATTCAAACCAACTAGGATCGAATGTTGAAATACAAATGTATCCGGCTGCCAAGGGCCAAATATTGTAGGCAAATAAAGTAATTGTATGTTTTTATTCATGCCTTTTGTCCTTTTTATTATATCAAGGGCAACAGTTTTGGCTTCTATATCATCTACATTATTTAAAAACAGGCTTGGAACAAAAATAACGATTCGTTCCCATTTAACCATATTAATTAAGTTTTCATTTAGTAAGAAATCTTCCTTATATCGCATATATAAGTCATAAATCGAAAGGATCAATGTCTCTTTTTCATTGGAATTCATTCTTAAATCCCCAATTGAAAGCTCTGTAAAGTTAGCATTTCGTCCGATTTCTAATCTTTTCTCATCCAGAATATCTTCATTTTCTTCTAATTCAAACTGTACCCCTCTAACTTCTATCCCTTTATCAAGTAATGCTTTGCATACATAAAAATTCACAAAGTCAAATACTCCGGCAATAACGACCTTGTCCATTACAAATCCTGCCTCCCCAAACTTCTTTAATGAATCCTATGCGGTCACATAAAGAAATATATCTGTTTAGGGGGAGGATGGATTTATAACACCTTTTCATAAGAGTTGAAAAACTTTTTCATCATATTTCCAAGTTGTTGCTTTTTTTCAGGAACAATATAAGTTGGACTTATGTCCGTGTTTGCAAGTAATTTTTGTAGTTGATTGGATTGATTATAGGATTTTCCACTTGACATGACATGGATAATTTTAATTGGAACTCCCATATCTACTTTCACTTCATCGTCCATATTTCCAAGTTCCTGTTCAAGTGTGATTTGGTCCATCTTATGGGCAGCAGTCAATTCCCTCATTAATTTTTTATAAAAAAACTTATGTTCTTTTTCAAGTTCAATATGTTTTTTTAAGGAAAGTATCGGGTTTAATAAGACAATTGACCTTAGCTGGCCTTTCATCTTCTCCATTAATTTTACGGCTACAAGTGCTCCCATTCCCTCTGCTACAAGGTGAACTTTATTATTAAGGATTTCACTTCTAATTACTTGTTGGTATAGCCTTTGTGCTAAGTCTACCGCTTGATCACTTCCCCAGTTTCGCCCATACAAGTTTGAGGAAAAGATAGTGTATCCTGATTCTCTTAATTGGTTGATAATAGCCAGTTTTCCTTCATTCTGAGTCCAAAAGCATTTGCTTTCGTCAACAAAATGCCTTTCATCTCCAATTATTAAAATTCCAAAACCTGTGGGCTTTTCAGGGTAATGGATGATATTCCACTGGGTATCCATCTGAAAATTCCGGTTCTCCATCGCTAAATCTCCTTTTACATATTTCCTCAAAATATTGTATGTGATTTCACATTAGTTGAAAGGGAATATAGCCTAGCAATATCTTATTCGGCCAGTGTTTTTATAATAAATTTAAGGGCAATAGGTGTTTGACAATTTTTGCGTTTATTATTTTAAAAGCGTATGGTAATATTATTAGAGATGATATATAGGGTAGAGGTGAAAGATAGTGCGATACTTTTGGACTTTTTTCTGGGCGTTTGTTTTAGTGCAAATGCTTTCATATGTAGTTAGTTCAATGACAGAAGGTGGAGTTTTCGACTTCAAGTCAGGGGCAATTATTTCTGTAGGTGTTTTCATCTTAATTGTTATTGCAACGACTGTACTTCCGAATGAACCTGTTGAAAAGCATTAAGTAACAAAAAAGTCATCCACTAGTCTGGATGACTTTTTTTGTTCCTTTAATCAATAGAAATTGTTATTTCTCCATTTTCTGTTGTCACGGTTACCAACGACCGTTCGTGCACACTACCCGCTATAATCGCGCGGGCAAGCTTTGTTTCGATATTTCGCTGGATAAATCTCTTTAACGGTCTTGCCCCATAAATAGGGTTGAAGCCGTTCACAGCGATGAATTCTTTTGCACTTTCCGAAATGGTTATTTCAATATCCTGTTCTTTTAACCTGCTTTGAAGTTCCTTCATCATTTTAACTACAATGTCTTTTATTTCTGTTAACGATAATGGCTTAAATAGTATGGTTTCATCTATTCGATTTAAAAATTCTGGCCGGAAATGACTCTTTAATTGCCCGACAACCTTTTCCCTGGTCGCCTCTGATATTTCAACCTCATTCTCGTCGCGTTCCAATAAGAAGTGCGAACCAATATTGGATGTCATGATAATGACCGTATTTTTAAAGTCCACTATTCTACCTTGCGAATCAGTAATTCTTCCGTCATCGAGTGCCTGAAGGAGAATATTAAATACTTCTGGATGGGCTTTTTCAATCTCATCCATTAGAATAACGGAATATGGCCTTCTTCTGACAGCTTCAGTAAGTTGTCCACCCTCTTCGTAGCCAACGTATCCAGGAGGTGCTCCGATTAGTCTTGAAACGGCATGTTTTTCCATATATTCCGACATATCTATTCGTATTATCTGCTCTTCACTATCAAACAATGCCTCTGCCAATGCTTTGGCCAGTTCTGTTTTCCCAACACCCGTTGGTCCTAAGAAGAGAAACGACCCTATTGGTCTGCTTGGATCTTTAATACCAGCACGTGCCCGTAAGACCGCATCTGAAACCAATTGTACCGCTTCATTTTGTCCAATCACTCGTTCATGTAATAGTGATTCTAATCTCAAAAGTTTCTCTCTTTCACCTTCAACTAACTTTGAAAGGGGTATTCCAGTCCATCTTGATACAATATTCGAAATTTCCTCTCCGGTAACTTCTTCACGAAGTAAACGTTCATTATTCGGTGAGGCAGATTCAAGCTCTTTCAATTCTTTTTCAGCTAAAGGAATTTGACCATGCCGAAGTTCTGCCGCACGGTTTAAATCATATTTATCTTCCGCATGCTGTAATTCTCTCCGGAGTTTTTCAATTTTTTCCCTTTTCTCCTGTAATTTTTGTATCCCCTGTTTTTCATGAAGCCATTGTGCTTTCATGCTATTTGCTTTATCTTTTAATTCAGCAAGCTCTTTTAACAAGGACCCAAGTCTTTTTTTACTTGCCTCATCCTGTTCCATTCTCAAGGCAGCTTCTTCTATTTCCAATTGCATAACTCTACGAGTAACCTCATCAAGTTCTGTTGGCATAGAATCAATTTCAGTTCTAATCAATGCGCATGCCTCATCTACCAAGTCTATCGCTTTATCTGGCAGAAATCGATCGGTTATATACCGGTCAGATAATGTAGTTGCTGCAACGAGCGCATGGTCATGGATTTTTACGCCATGGTGAACCTCAAATCTTTCCTTTAACCCACGCAAAATAGAAATGGTATCCTCTACATTAGGTTCTTGAACAAGTACCTGCTGAAATCTGCGTTCAAGGGCAGGATCTTTTTCAATATATTTCCGATGTTCATCGAGGGTTGTTGCACCAATACAATGAAGCTCACCTCGAGCAAGCATCGGTTTTAACATATTTCCAGCATCCATAGCGCCTTCTGTTTTTCCAGCTCCAACAATAGTATGGAGTTCATCAATGAATAACAATATCTTGCCTTCGCTCTTTTTTACCTCATTCAATACTGCTTTTAATCTTTCTTCAAATTCACCTCTGAATTTTGCCCCTGCAATTAATGCACTCATATCCAATGAGAAAATAGTTTTGTCTTTTAAACCTTCTGGAACATCCTTCCTTACAATTCGCTGGGCGAGTCCCTCTACAATCGCTGTTTTCCCTACTCCTGGTTCTCCAATTAATATAGGATTATTTTTTGTCTTTCTAGATAATATTCTAATCACATGACGAATCTCTGCGTCCCTTCCAATGACAGGGTCAAGTTTGCCTGCCCTCACATCGGCAACAAGGTCTCTTCCATATTTTTTTAGCGCCTCGTAGACGGCTTCGGGATTTTGTGATGTCACTCTTTGGTTCCCCCTAATTTCCTTTATTGCGGATAGAATGGTTTCTGCAGTTTTTCCATTTGATCGTACTATTTTTCCCATTACAGAATCTTTATCGTAGCAAGCTGCTAATAAAATATGTTCGATTGATATAAAGTCATCTGAAAACTTGGAAGAAAATTCCTCAGCGCTGACAAAAAGTCTTTGCAGCTTAGAAGTAATATATAGCTTTCCTTGCTCCACGCCGCCCCCTGAAACTTGAGGGTTCTTATTTAAATCGATTTGCAATGCTTTATCAACGCTCTCATTTTGGATATTTGCCTTTTCTAGAAAAGCTTTTAATAAACTATCCTCTTGACGAAGTAGTGTTAAGAATAAGTGGGGTTCATCTACCTCTTGATGGCTGCTTTTTATTGCTAATGATTGGGCATCTAAAACACCTTTTTGCAACCGCTCTGTCATCCGATTTAAATCCATATTTTCCACCCCTTTGACCATTTCTGACCTATTTAGATTTATTATATACGATTATGTAATCAAATATAAAATAAAAGCCATCCACTGGGGATGACTTTTTTTAGTGAATTAAGGTTTTCGCTGGTAGGTCCAAATACGTTCGTCATTCGACGTTTCAGGAAACCGATCCCCTGCTTTTAGCCTTATCTGCTTAGGATTATTGACATTAGATCCTGTATCACCAACTTCGATATATATACCATTATTAGGTGCTCTTTGACCTGATTTAAACTGACGATTTTGACCCATTTTTTGTCCCTCCTTTTCATGTTCATCTTTATTATTTCCATATACTCTAAGGTCATTAAAGGAATAATTATGAAAAAACGACTTCTTACATAATGTGTTATATTTTTGACGATTGTATGAATTTATGCCACAATTATTGATATATAAGCGTTGTTAACAATATAATTATAGTATTATCTACCCCTTTAAAGGTGGTTATTATTATGCAGTCCATAAAAGAAATACCTGTAAAATTAACACAACTGTTTGATACCGTTCACCATACGAAGAAAATAGAAAAAGGGACTTTTTTGTTCCAAGAAGGTTCTGTCGCAAATGAATTATATATTGTCCAAAGTGGTATTATACAAATCAGCAAAATAATCCCTGATGGCCGGGAACTTACACTAAGAATGTGTTCTAGAGGGGACTTTATTGGGGAACTTGATTTATTTTCTCCTGCACCCAAGTATTTATTAAGTGCTCGGGTTGTTGAAAGTGGAGAAGTAGCTGTGATTATGAAGGATGTACTCGAGGAAAACTTAGCAAAAAACACTGAACTTTCACTTGAATTTATGAAGTGGATGAGTCAGCAGTACCGGAAAACTCAAACAAGATTTAGAGATCTCGTTTTGCATGGTAAGAAAGGTGCATTATATTCTACCCTCATTCGAATTACGAATAGTTATGGAAAAAATACAAAACAAGGTATCCTGATAGAATTACCATTAACTAATCAAGAATTGGCTAATTTTTGTGGAACATCACGTGAAGTTGTCAATCGGTTACTAAGTGATTTAAGAAAAGCAGGAATTATTTCAATCGATAAAGGGTCCATCACTATTCATGATTTAGATTATATAAAGAATGAAATTGATTGTGAGGACTGTTCTACAGAAATATGTAAAATCGACTAAATAAAAATAGAAGGCAACCTGCCTTCTATTTTTGCTCTATACTATTGAACAAACATATAATTCCCAATTACAATTGTAACGTACATAAATTCTATCCACAGTGATAAAAATAACATTTTTGACAATTATATTAATTTTTTTCAACAGAATTATGAACAAGCATTTTTAGTTCTTTTGATATTTCTGTCACTGCTGTACTCTCATCAATATGAAATACCGGAACCTCCACATGTCTTCGAACCACTTCCAGTAAAGATTGTTCCCAGACCATTACCGCTTTAATATTCGAAACATAGGTTATCAGCGAAAGATCGTTTTCATTCCTTAGAATGACCAATTTGGGGTACGATTGTTTTTTATGCCCCTCAATTAAAATAACATCTGGATGAAAAAAATTCATTAACCTAATTTGTTCATCCAGAGTCCATTCGTGACCATCTACTTGAAGTACTATTCTCCCATCACCTTCAACCAAAGCGGCTGATGCACCTGCCTCTAGGTGCATGGATGAGTCCTTTCGTGGGATATCTGGCTTCCCGCCATGCCCATGATGCTTGATTGTAACAGTCTTTAAACCATCATTTTTCAATTCATTTATTAGGTTTACTATAAAAGTGGTTTTACCGCAATTTTGGTATCCTATAACTTGATAAATAATTGGCTTTACCAAGGCCATTCACTGCCAGCTTGGTCCTCAAGTAAGAGTATATCTATCTCATCTCCGGCTTGAAAACTTCTTGTTCCTCCTGGAAGAATCATCAAGGAATTAGCTCCTGAAAGACTCATAATGATATTGGATTTGTCTAATCCACTAGGGGTTACACATAACCTGCCATTCGTTACAGAAAATGCACTCCTTACCAATCTTGTGAATGGGTTAGCCTTGGGAAAATCGACTTCGAGCACTGCTTTTTCTTTTCTTAGATGCGGTGTGGTGGAAAAGAGCATTTTGCGGATAATTGGCCGTGCAAATAACTCAAACCCAACATAACAAGCGGATGGATTTCCTGATAATCCAAATAAAAGCTTACCTTGAAATTGGGCTACTGTTGTTACACTTCCCGGTCTCATCGCAACTTTATTAAATAACACTTCTGCCCCAAGCTTTTCATAGATCGCTGGGAGATAATCGAAATCCCCAACAGAAACTCCCCCAGTTGTAATGAGGACATCCACCTTATCCAAAGCGCTTTTTACAGCCGTAAAACAAGTATCAAAAACATCAGGCAGTTTACCATAATAGTGAACTATTGCTCCCGTTCTTTGAATTTGTGCAGAAATCATATGAGAATTACTATTACGGATTTTTCCAGGGACCAATTCTTCATCTACTTCTAACAATTCTGTTCCCGTCGCAAATAACCCAATAATCGGTTTCTTGGCAACAGGAACTTGGTGGTAACCAAATGTCGCCAGCATTGCCTGTATCCCAGGATTTATTAAGGTTCCCTTTTTTACAAGGACATCTCCTTCTCTTGCATCTTCACCGCGGTAAGATACATTATCACCTTTATTAAAACTTTGTTTTATAGACATATAAGGTTCGCCATCTTTTTCAAATGCTTGGGCCACTTCAAACATCACTACGCAATCAGTTCCTTCAGGCATCATGGCACCCGTCATAATTCGAACAGCTTCATGTTCCCTAATTACCTTGGAAGAAGTCATGCCCGCACCTAAATGGTCCACAACTTTAAATTCAATCCGATTATTTAATGATGCTTCCTTCGTATCAATCGATCTAACAGCGAATCCGTCATAAGGTGCTCGATCAAAATGAGGCACATCACTTGTAGCAATTAAATCCTCAGATAAAAATCGTCCATAACTTTCATCTATTGATACAAATTCCGTTTTTCCATTTAACTGATATTCCATTATTTTATTAACTGCATCCCCAATTGGAATCGGTTTTCTTCTCTCTAGCAACTTCATCACTCCTGCAAATATACGACTAAAATCAATTAATGGTATGACATATTTCCATTATAAGCCTATCGAAAACTTACCAATATAGCAAACATCACATTATAAAACAAAAAAATTTCAAATTATAGGAAATGTGTGATTCAGGTCACCCATTTTTTTATAAGAATACCTTATCCTTAAAGTTGAAATACGAAACTAATAAAGGTTATTAGGAGGAAAATATGATTACTTTCCCTTTCACTACAAATACATTGGTAAAAGATATTGTAAATGAACTGCCAAAAACAAGCGATATCTTTAAGAAATTTAGAATTGACTTCTGCTGTGGAGGCAATATTCCATTATCACAGGCAATTGCAGAAAATGGATTAAATGAAGAGGATTTGATGAATGAATTAAAAGCAGTATATGAAAAGTATAGTTCTACTGAAACTGACTTAGACGTTTGGACTAAATCCGATTCCACAACCATTATTGATCATGTTATCAACCATTATCACCGTACATCCGAGGAAGAATTAGCACTGCTAAGCCCTTATGTTACCAAGGTTTCTCGTGTTCATGGCGACAGCCATCCAGAGCTTTTAAAGGTTTATGAACTTTTTTATGAATTCAAAAAGGAATTAACTGAACATATGGCTAAAGAAGAAGCGGTTGTCTTTCCATTAATCAAACAACTTGCCAATGGTACGGTAGAAAATCGTGAAGAAGCTATTAACCTGATCGTTGAACTTGAGAAAGAACATGATCATGCAGGAGAATTACTAAGACAGATTCGTGCCATTACATCTGACTATGCGCTTCCAGCTGACGCTTGCGGAACGTACACATTGGTATACAAGCGACTAGAAGAACTAGAAGGACTAACATTTATGCATGTGCATTTAGAAAATAATATCTTGTTCCCTAGATATTTCTAACTGATTAGCGAGGCCGTTATACGGTCTCTTTTTCTATCTAAAAAACCTCTCTTATGAGAAAGAGAGGTTTAACCGCCTATATAGGACATTTCAATTTTCTTGCGGTTTTTCGCTGTCTCTTCCGTTCTTTCATCTGAATAGCGATCATTCCGGCCGTTCCAAATAGCAGTAATTCGGTTTCGCAGTTCTTCATCTGTTGCACCGTTTCTCATAAAGTTTCTTATATCATGGCCATTCCCGTTAAATAAACAAGTAAAAATTTGTCCATTTGCTGAAAGACGCGAGCGGGTACAGCTGCTGCAGAATGACTCTGAGACAGAAGAGATAAAGCCAACATTCACATTAGTGTTTTGATAATTATATAATTTTGCAACTTCGCCAAAATAGGCTGGGTCGAGAGACTCAAATTGGTAGTGCTCTTTTAATATTTCATAAATTTGCTTTTTGGTGATTACATCATCCATTTTCCAACCATTAGATGCACCAACATCCATGTACTCAATGAAGCGGAGTTCTAAACCATTCTTCAAACAAAAGTCTGCCATAGGTATGATTTCTGAATCATTGAGACCTTTTTTAACGACCATATTGATTTTTATCTTTAGACCAGCCTTCTTAGCTGCTTCAATACCATCTATAACAGGCTGGGTGCCAACACCACGTCCGTTAATTTCACCAAACAACTCATCATTTAAGGTATCGAGACTAATATTGACTCTCTTTAGTCCAGCTTTTTTTAATTTATCAGCAAGTTTAGGAAGAAGAACCCCATTTGTTGTTAGGGCGATGTCTTGTAAACCCTCAATCTTTGAAAGCTTTTCTACCAAAATCGGAAGATCTTTACGAAGTAGTGGCTCACCGCCTGTTAAACGGATTTTTTCCACTCCTACACTAATAAAAGCTTTTGCCACACGCTCGATTTCCTCATAAGTCAGCAACGCACTTTTAGGAAGAAACTCAAAATCATCTCCAAATTGGTCAGCAGGCATGCAATATTGGCAGCGGAAATTACAACGGTCGATTACTGAGATTCTTAAATCACGTAATGGTCGATCTAATTTATCTTTAATAATGGTCTTTTCCATTCATATCAACTCCATTATTTTAAAAGCGAATAATAAATTAAGTGTACCAACTTTTAATAAAAAATACTGTTACTTTATTCACTATCATAACATTTCTTTTACTATTTATTAACGCCATCATTAAAGATTTTTCTGTATTCGAAGAGTTTTCACTATATTGTCATTGTTTATCCCGCTAAAACTCCAAAACCTACGCTAAAATAAGGATAACGAAATTAGAGAAAAGTGTCAGGACTAACAAAACCTTCGAGGTGAAAATATATGTTGACTAAGATTAAACCAACTCATTCAATAGAAATTAAAGAATTACTTAGATTTGCTGATAGGAAAATTAGAAGTGAAAGAGGAGCGTATTTATTTCAGGAAGGTATGCTTGCAGAAGAACTTTATATCATTATCTCTGGTAAAGTTCAAATTAGTAAAATTACTTCAGATGGACGTGAACTTTCGTTAAGAATCTGTGGAGAAAATGATATTTGTGGAGAATTAACGCTTTTCACAGACAATCCTAGGTATTTATTAAGTGCTAGAGTTTTGGAGGAAGGTGAAATAGTCGCAATTAAAAAAGATGTAATCGAAAGTGAAATATTCCAAAATAGTAAACTTGCCTACGAGTTTATGAAATGGATGAGTGACCATTTTCGTAAAACTCAGACAAAATTTCGTGATCTTGTCTTAAATGGAAAACGAGGAGCGCTATTTTCAACGTTAATTCGGATGTCTAATAGCTATGGTATTCATAAAGAAAATGAAATATTAATTGATTTACCATTAACCAACCAGGAACTTGCAAACTTTTGTGGAACTTCAAGAGAGAGTACAAACCGGATTTTAAGTGAATTAAAAAAGGATAAAAAAATTAGTATTAAAAAAGGAAAAATCTCTATTTTAGATCTTCAATATTTAAAAGATGAAATCGGCTGTGAAAATTGCCCTGCTGTCTATTGCAGCATTGAATAAATCAGATGGAAGCAATCACGCATGATTGCTTCCATTTTTATTATGATTGTACCTGTTTTTCTCTCATCGCTTTTGGAATATATACACAGAATGGTTCACTTTCTAAATAATCTCCAGTCATTGCATAAGCTCTTGACCTTGAACCGCCACAGACATGGCGGAATTCACAGACACCACATTTACCTTTATAGAGATCAGGATTTCTCAGTGATTTAAAAATCGGTGACTCTCGATAAATCTCTGCTAACGGTGTTTCTCGTACATTTCCTGCTTTAACTGGTAATAATCCGCTAGGATATACATCTCCAATATGTGAGATGAAGACAAATCCATTGCCATCATTAACACCTTTAGGTGCTCGTCCAAGTCCGTCAATCGAACCTGTTAATCCCTGTTCAGTTAACGCACTTAAATAATTGATTTCATCTGACTGGTCTTTTGCCTCACGCATCTTTTGCTGAATAACAACACGACGGTAATGTTGTGCCGCTGTCGTTTTAATATCAAAGGAAACACGTTTACTAAGGTCATACAGCCACCTAAATACTTTTTCATGCTGGGCAGGAGAAATCATATCAGATTCTTGGCCTCTTCCTGTAGGAACTAAGAAAAAGACACTCCAAAGAACACAGCCTAAATCCTCAACCATTTTTGCCATTTCATCAAGATACTCTATATTATATCTAGAAATTACTGTGTTAATTTGAATTGGAATTTCAAGTTCATGCAAGTACTTAATTCTTTCCATGGTTAGATCGAAGGATCCAGCTGTTCCACGGAAATGATCATGCACTTCAGCTGTTGGACCATCAATACTAAAAGCCCATCGAGAAAGACCAACGTCCTTCGCCTTTTCAATTGCTTCTTTTGTAACATTTGGCGTTGCGCTAGGTGTCATCGAAACTCTAACACCCTTATCTACTGCATATTTTGCGATATCAAAAACATCTTGTCTCATCAATGGGTCTCCGCCAGTAAAGACAAGCATTGGATTATTCATTTCATATATTTGATCAATTAGGTTCTTGCCTTCTTCAAATAATAGTTCACGCGGATCTCTTTTTAATTGAGCTTCTGCACGACAGTGTAAACAAGCTAATTGACATGCACGTGTCAGTTCCCAAATAACGATAAATGGATCTTTATTAAAATCTCGGCCAAAAGCCATATGAAACGCCTCCTAAAACGGCCATTTCAAAAACCAAACAGCCATATTACCTGTATTATATAGGGGATTCCACTATGGATAAGTGAACTACCTCACATTACGTCCAAAAGAATATGTCCTTTTTGTGAAGACCAAATATAAAAACAGCAGAAAATTCTGCTGTTTTAAGATATGGTTATTACTTCATATTTAGCTGATAACTCAATAAAATCAGCCATGCCGCTAATTTTTCCTACAGTGATTTTTTCATCTACTTTGTAATGGTCAACGCAGGTTTTACATGCTAAAATTGATACACCTTTTTCTTCCATCTCTTTTAAATGAACCGAAACGAGGGATTCATCAGTCATTGTTAGCACACCACTGTTCATACAAAATACAGCGTCAGGCAGCTCTTCTCTTTGTTTCAATAATGTAAAATAGGTTTCAAGAATGTTTTCACCAAGGACTTGGTCACCCCGACCGAGTTGATTTGAA
The DNA here is from genome assembly GCF_030348765.1 of Neobacillus sp. CF12. Taxonomy (GTDB): domain Bacteria; phylum Bacillota; class Bacilli; order Bacillales; family Cytobacillaceae; genus Neobacillus. Next base: position 2,470,485 of record NZ_JAUCEU010000007.1, read on the forward strand.
CTCACTAAAATCACTTTGTTCTTCATCTTTCTCAGTTCCTCATCGAATTCCTAATGCGATTTTTGCATATCGGGACATCATTTCCTTGTTCCATGGCGGGTTAAACACGATATTAACCTCAACCTCTTTTATTTCTGGAATATCCGCTAACGCTCTTTTTACTTGATCTACTATTGTTCCTGCAAGCGGGCAGCCCATTGAAGTTAACGTCATCGTAATCGTTACGTTCCCTTCATCATCCATCTCAGCATCATATACTAAACCTAAATTTACAATATCTACACCTAATTCAGGATCTATTACCAATTCTAAGGCACCCATGATATTTTCTTTTAACTCTTCATTCATTTTAAAACACTCCTTTTATTTTAATAAATGTTTCTCAAACCATTCAACAGTGGCTTTTAAACCTTCTCTGCTAACTTTGTGATCAGCTTGTGCATCACTTATAAAGCGAATATTAGCTGGTGTTTTCTGATAATCATCCTTTATCGATTGATAAAATTGGTACGTTAAGTGATAGGGTACGATTGGATCTTTTATTCCATGCCAAAATAATAATGGCCTATTCTCAAGCTTTTCTGGTTGAAGACTTAAATCATATTGACGAAGGAATGATAATTGTTCTTCAATCTGTTCATCCGTAAAAGAAAGAGTCAAACCAAGGCTTTGCATTTGTTCTAATTGCCAATGTAAATATTTCTCATAAGCAGGCATTCCCATTAGGCTGACTGCTGCTTTAACCCATTTATATTTAGTCAAAGCACCCAAGGTCACCATACCACCCATTGAAGTTCCAGCAAGTCCAATTTGCTCCTGGTCTACTAAGCCCTCATTCACATAGTATTCCTTATAATCGTTTAATTCATGGATTGTCTTAATGACAATTTCCCAAAAATGTTTGTATAGTGCAGTCTCGTTTAAACCCTGCTCTCTTTCACCATGGTATATCGCCTCTGGCAGGATGATCCGAAATCCCTTCTCCGCTAATAAATAGGCGTAATGAAGGTTATGCTCCTTTGCACTGGTAAATCCATGGTTAAAAATGATCAGCGGAAGTTTCTTTTGTTGGTCACTTTTATTTACTATATGTAGATGAGGACTTTTTTTCAGCAAACTTTTTTCTACGATAATCACTTAGGAAGAACCCCCTGGGCAAATTAATTATATCGGATATCAAATTCTTATGAAGTTAATTTTTTTACAGGTAAGGTATAAAATTGTTAACATAGTACTTATACAAGTTTGTTTTTCAAACATGAAAAGAAAATTCATAGTTGTAGTGTAACATTTCGTTTGCTAATAATCTAAAGCTTAGACTTATTGAATAAAAAAACAATTAATGAAGGAGTCAATATGGCAGAAAAACATTTAATCGCATTGGACTTGGATGGAACTTTATTAAAAGATGATAAAACCATATCAGAAAAAACAAAAAATGTTCTAAGTAAAGCAAGAGACGAAGGACATGTGGTAATGATTGCAACAGGAAGACCCTATCGTTCGAGCGAACCATATTACCATGAACTTAAGCTTGATACGCCCATTGTAAATTTCAATGGTGCCTTCATGCATCACCCACTCGATTCTAGTTGGGGATTTTTTCATGACCCTCTAGACGTAAAAGTAGCGAAAGAGATTGTTGAGGCTTGCCGTTCCTTTCATTTCCACAATATTATTGCAGAAGTAATTGATGATGTTTATTTCCATTATCATGACGAAAAACTATTAGATATCTTTGGAATGGGAAATCCCAAAATAACCACTGGTGATTTACGGAATTTCTTGAAAGACTCACCGACAAGTTTGTTAATTCATACCGAGGAAGATGAATTAAAGCAGATACGCAAGCATTTATCAGATGTCCACGCTGAAGTCATTGATCATCGAAGTTGGGCAGCACCATGGCATGTTATTGAAATTATTAAAACTGGATTAAGCAAGGCTGTTGGCTTAAAAAAGGCTTCGGAATACTTCAACATTCCACCTGAAAGAATTATTGCGTTTGGTGATGAAGATAATGACTTAGAAATGCTTGAATATGCAGGTCATGGTATTGCGATGGGGAATGCGATTGATCAGGTCAAAACGATTGCAAATGAAGTGACCCTTTCGAATGAGGAAGACGGTATTGGTGTATATTTGTCAGATTTGTTAAATTTAAAATAAATGATCGTTGTCCACCATTGTTTACCTAAATGAAAAACTTTGATTTGAGCATACTATTTTTGTGAGGCAGTTAACACTGTTTCACACCAAGCTCACCAAATTGGAGGGATTGCAATGGGTAAACGAAACAAATCAAAACGCTTTGTCCAGCAAGGAGTGGATACTGTCAGTAAGCACGATGAACGTATTCCTTACCACATGACCTACGCTGAAGCGGAAGCCCAGAAAATGTCCAATGTGCGTGAATCCTCGCTTGGAGGAATATAACGATGGGAAACCAGTTGTTCCAAGAAGCTAGAAGATTTGTTGAGATGGCGAAGTCAGCCGACCCTGCTGAACGTAATTCTGTGGTTTCGAAAGCGAAAAATGCATTAAGTTCTGCATTCGCTAATTCAACAGTCGCAGAACAAAGTCAGCTCCAAGAAATGCAAAATGAGCTTGAACAATTGAAATAATCGAAAAAGCTGGCACGTATGAAGCGTGCCAGCTTTTCATTTTAACAGGGGTATCATGAAGGCCTTCAAATGCCTTTTTAATTAAATTGTTCTAAAATTACCGGATAGGTATTTCTAATTTGTTCTTCCCCGCTTCGCTCATAAACATTGAAAATTAACGAGCCTTTATCAGGCAGTTTTTCTCTTGGGATGTGAACTTCAATTTTGAAGTGTTCCCAATCCTGGCTCCCAGTTGTTCTAATAGGCTTTTCTGTAATATATTCTATATGTCCATCCTCTACATTATAATAAATTCCATCAGCTCCCTTGGTCTCTCCAGTAATCAAATAATTGCCCTTATCGCCTTCTACCTTCACATTCCGAATAACAGGATTTTCTGCTGGCAGATTAAAATTTATCTTGCTGACTACTCTTTGTTTGTTACTTAATGGCTGGTCATTTAGTTTTCTTGATAAAAGAGTTGCAGTAACAGTATATTGCCCCGCAGGTACTCTTTTTCCATTTGCTTGGTAATTCCAACTTTCTATTTTTCGAAAGGTTTGATGTGGGTCAATTTTAACAGTTTGCAGTGCCTGTAAAAAGAAGCGTCCTTTTGAATATCGGTATACCTCAAGCCCAGATTGGTCTGTAACAGATATTTCAAAATACTGTGAGCTAGGAAACTCCAAACTCAGTGGATAATCCCCTTGATTTTTGATAAGAATTTCAAATTCAACCTCTTCAGACCCAGCATTCGGAATAACTGAAAATTGAAATTGACGATTATTTCCACTAAAATTAGCTTCTCCTTTTAAACTAAACGGAAAAAGAAACAAGATCACACATAATACACCTCTCACACTTCATCCCCACCTTATTCTCGTCTAAAGAACCCGTAAATCCCTGTTGTCTGAATGATATTCGTAAAGGCATTTGGATCAACCTCAGCAAGGATTCGTTCCAAATCATATAACTCATAACGGGTAATAACAATCATCAGCATATCTCTGGGTTCATTGGAAAAAGCACCTTTTGCAGGAATCATTGTAATACCTCTAACTAACTGTGAATGGATTGCCGCCTTTAGCTCATCAGCCTTTTTCGTAATGACCATGGCAGTAAGTTTTGCATGTCTCGTATGGATGGCATCCACCACCCGTGTTGAAGCATACAAGGAAACAATTGTATAAAGAGCTTTTTCCCATCCATATAAAAAGCCAGCCGTAATAATAATAAATGCATTTAAAATAAACATATAACTGCCAATTGGTTTATCTTTCATCCTAGATAAAACCATGGCAATAATATCTAAGCCTCCAGTTGATGCCCCCCATTTTAATGTAAGCCCAACTCCAACCGCTAATATTACCCCGCCAAATACGGCATTAAGAAGAATATCTTTTGAAACTTGTGTAATGGGAATTAATTCTAAGAATAGTGATGATAAAGCCACACTCAAAAAACTATAAATGGTAAAGGATTTACCTACCTTTAACCAACCTAAAATAGCTACTGGTATATTTAGCAATAGTAATAAAAATCCCATTGAAATATTTAATGGGGTTTGTTCACTTAAGACTTTTGATAACAATTGTGCAATTCCTGTAAATCCGCTAGAATAAACATTTGCCGGAATTAAAAATAAATTTATTGCCAGGGCATTTAGGAATGCACCCACAATTACAATTGTTGTTTTTTTGATTTGTTGCCATAACAAAAGCACCATCTCCTTCAATTTTTAAGTTACTATTTCTAAGCAGATAATTGTATTTTTGAGGTGAAACCGATAAACTGAAACTAACTATAATAGCTTGAAAGCAGGTGAGCTTCATGCCGGTAAAAATACTAGCTGACAGCGCATGCGATTTACCAAAGGACTTTTACCCTGAACATAACGTCACATTATTCCCACTTAAAGTGCAGGTAAATGGACAAGAATACGAGGATGTTAAAACGATTGATCCTAAAACTGTTTATGACGCCATTCGCGGCGGCGATGTTCCTAAAACATCTCAAGTTTCTCCTTTATTATTTGAGGAAGTCTTTACAAAAATGGCTGAAAATAATGAAGTTGGAATATATATTGCTTTCTCTTCGGCATTATCTGGTACATATCAGACATCTGTTATGATTCTTGACCAAGTAAAGGAAAAATATCCAAACTTTAATTTAACGATTGTCGATACAAAATGTGCTTCTCTTGGTTTTGGTCTTGTCGTGAAAGAAGCAGCAAGGCTTGCAGCCGAAAATGTCTCAAAGGAAGAAATACTTAATGATGTGCTATTCCGAAGTCAACATATGGAACAACTCTTTACGGTAGAGGACTTAGATTATTTAGCCAAGGGCGGCCGTGTTTCAAAAGCATCAGCTTTCTTGGGGGGATTATTAAATATCAAGCCTATCTTGAATGTTGAAGATGGAAAACTTATTCCGATTGAAAAAATACGGGGAAAAAAGAAGGTTTACCGTCGTATAGTTGAACTGATGAAAGAACGTGGTGAAAACTTTAGTAACCAAATAATTGGAATCAGCCATGCTGATACCGAGGAAACGTTAGAAGAAGTAAAAACATTAATTCTGGAAGAATTACATCCCAAGGGTATTTTTACTTCCTCGATTGGTTCAGCTGTTGGAGCCCATACCGGACCTGGTGCAATTGCCATTTTCTTTTTAAATAAACAGCCATCATAAGAAAAATAAGCGGGAGAAATTCCCCGCTTATTTTTTATTTATGATCTGTTTTTTTCGAGTATTGATTTTTCCCAGCTTGACGATTTTTTTCACGCATCATATTCTTCTCATGTCTTAAAGCATTATTATCTTGTGCTTTTTTATCATTATCTGATGTATGCGGCATAACTCATACCCCTTTCAAAATGCTTTCAACATTAGTGTTGTCAATTTAAAAAAGAGTATGTAGGAAAAAGTTAATCTTTCTTTACATATGTCCAGCTGCCTTCTTGATACACTCTGCCTTCTTTCATCAGTTTTCCAAGAGCACGCTTAAATGCTCCTTTACTTAACTGAAATCGTTCTTGAATATCCTCAGGCATGCTTTTGTCATTAAATGGCATAGCACCATTTCTGCTCATTAAATACTCAAAAATTCGTTCAGCCTCAAGGTCCTGTGCATCCTGTTTTCTCGGAAGTAACGAAATATTTACTGTCCCGTCTTCCTTAACGTCAACAATCCGTCCTTCTATCATTTGTCCTAACCGCGGCTCTTCTTGTCTTTGAGACTCATGTATAAAGCCTTTAAAACCTTCAATGGTATAAATCCAGCTGCCTACCTTTGCAGTCCGATAAATATGCCCCTGAATATTTTTGTTAAAATCTTTCCTCGTTGCCTTTGTTGAAATAGATTCTATGATAGGGTCCGTTGCAAGCTTCGCATATAAAAGAAAATTGTTATTCACTCTTAAGGTAACATAGACCAAATCGCCTGCCTTAGGCCAGACAGATTTATGAACAGGGAGATCGTCAATTCCTAATAATAAATCCTTTTTTATCCCAATATCTAAAAACACGCCGACATTAGGGTTGGAATCAACTACTTTAAGCCATGCATATTTGCCAATCGCTACTTCAGGTATAGTTGTAGAAGCGGACGTCCTGCCTTCTGAATCAACATAAAGGAAAACCTCAACCGATTCATCTTCCTGGTATTCTCGGTCAGCCTCATTTATATGCAACAATACATCTTCATTTCCATCTGTTAAAAAATAGCCGAATTCTGCTTTTCGTGCTACCGTTAAGGTAACTGTTTGACCTATAAGTTCTTGTAAAGACATGTTAACTCACCTTTTCTTTCCTATCGTTTTCCATAGGGTTGTTTGAACTGCTATATTTTACTATAATGAAGCCATAAAGGGAAACTTTAACAGGATTACATACCGTTATTAAAAATATTGGAGGTATTATTACTATGGCCAAAGATGAATCATTTGATATTGTATCCAAAGTGGAATTTACCGAAGTCACAAATGCAATTACTGCAACGATGAAGGAAATAAAAACACGTTATGATTTTAAAGGCAGCAAAAGTGAGGTTACACTAGATAAAGAAGATCTTGTTCTAGTTTCAGATGATGAATTTAAAATGGACCAACTAAAAGACGTCTTGCTTGGCAGGTTAATTAAGAGGGGTGTTCCTGTTAAGAATCTTGATTATGGAAAAATGGAAAAAGCATCTGGCGGGACAGTTCGTCAAAGAGCAAAGCTAGTTCAAGGGATCGATAAAGAAAATGCAAAAAAAATTAACACCATTATTAAAAATAGCGGTCTAAAGGTGAAAAGCCAAATACAAGATGATCAAGTCAGAGTTAGCGGCAAAAACCGTGATGATTTACAAAAGATTATATCATTAGTTCGTGAAGCAGACCTTACGGTTGATGTGCAATTTATTAACTATCGTTAATCAATTTCTCAAGGAGAAAAGGAAAATTCCTCTTCTCCTTTTTTATTTGCTAATATTTTCGCTCGTATTCCTCAAACTATAATGGTAACTAACCTTGGAGGTAGAAAATATGACCAACAACAATCAACAGCAGCAAAAGAAGGCTTTCCCCCCACAACATCAAAACCATCAACCAGGAATTGAAAGTGAGATGAACCCTCGTCCTGTTTCAGTTGATCAAAATTATAAAAGTGCTGGAAAACTTGCCGGGAAAACTGCCATTATTACTGGTGGAGATAGTGGTATTGGTAAATCTGTTGCTATTTATTTTGCCAAAGAAGGTGCAGATGTAGCGATTGTTTATTTGGAGGAACATCAGGATGCAGAAGAAACAAAGCAACTCGTTGAGGCAGAAGGTCAAAAGTGTCTGCTCTATCCCGGTGATGTAGGTAATGAAGATTTTTGTAAGGAAACGGTTAATAATGTGATCAATCAATTTGGAAAGATTGATGTTTTAGTTAATAATGCAGCAGAGCAGCATCCGCAGAAAAGCCTGTTAGATATAACCTCAGCACAGCTTGAAAAAACGTTTAGGACCAATATCTTCTCCTATTTTTATATGTCTAAAATGGTATTGCCACACTTGAAACAAGGTGCATCTATAATCAATACCACTTCTATCACTGCTTATGCTGGAAATGAACAATTACTGGATTACTCAGCAACAAAAGGAGCAATTGTTACCTTCACTCGCTCCTTGTCAAAATCCCTTGCACCACAAGGAATTCGAGTCAATGGTGTTGCACCAGGTCCGATTTGGACACCGCTTATTCCTTCAACATTCTCGGAAGATCAAGTCTCTACCTTTGGAACAGATACCCCAATGGGCAGAGCCGGTCAACCCTATGAGTTAGCTCCAAGCTATGTGTATCTTGCATCAGATGATTCATCCTATGTAAGTGGACAAATCCTCCACGTTAACGGTGGAAAAATCATTAATGGATAAGAACTCACAAAAAAATGCGATGTTTCCATCGCATTTTTTTCGTTTATTCTTTTCCTCTTTTTCTTACTTTTATAATGAAAATGGTGAACAAGATGTAGACTACCACTAGTGATCCTATAAGTGTTAGATTAATTCCGCTCTTATTTGCTAACACATATATTTCAGCTTCATCACGGTCAATAATGAGATCATATTGGTTATCATCATTACTGCGGACTAGGTCTCCATTGAGCATTCCACGCAGTTCTTTTCCACCTTCAACCTGTTCATTATTTAACGTAACGTTTTGAGATTGACTTGTATTATTAATGGCAATAATCGCTGTTTCATCTTGGTAAACACGTTTATAAACAGCCATTCCATCTTTCTCATAAAGCATCTCCATACTTCCTCTAGTCAAAGAAGGAAGCTGATTTCTAACTTCTCCAAGCTTAGTCATATATTCAATCAGTTCTTTTTCTGTTCGAAAATTCATTGGCTGCTGATTATCGGGTATTTCGCCACCGTTTAAGGCAATTTCACTGCCATAAAAGACTACCGGTATTCCAGGAGTAGAATAAGTATAGGTCAATGCTGTCTTCCAGCGAGCCCCTGGAAAATGTTTATTCTTTACGATATCGCTTGTAAATCTAGTAGTCAGTTCATTATCAAAAAATTGTGGCTGTAACTCAGGTTTTTGCACCTTATTATCATTCAATTCCTTAAAAGATTGATTGGTAGCAGCAAAGACATTCCGTAAATCTTTACTATGCTGATAGTTTGTAATGCTGTCGATACCAGCATTTTCATATTTTTCAAAATCAACTTGACTGTTTGGAGAGGTGATCCCTAATAGAAAAAAGTTTTCTTTTTCCGCTTTTACCTCTTTTGAAAAATCACTCCAAAAAGACTCTGGTACTTGATTTACCTCTGGAAGACTATATCCGTCTATATCGAATTCATTTATCCACCATTTAGCAGCATCCAATAAATAAGCTTTTACCTCAGGGTTGTCCTGATTAAGATCCGGCAAAGCATTCAAGTTACTCGTTTCGGTTTTCTCATTAAACCAATTTTGCTTTGTTGCTTCTTTTACCCATGGGTGCTCTGCAGAAACATTATTGGTTACAAAATCAATGATTACCTTGATATCACGTTTATGTGCTTCCTGAACAAGTTTCTTGAATGTTTTAAGAGAGCCAAAATGTTCGTCAGTTTTATAAAAGTCGTTTACCCAATAACCATGGTACCCGCCTGCAGTATTATCAAATATCGATGTAAGTCGGATTGCTGTGAAACCCATCTCTTTTAAATAATCCAACTTTTTAATGACTCCCTGAAAATCGCCGCCATTATAGGCTAACGGATCTAGCGTATTAACATCCAGATCATTTTTCGTATTGGCATTAAAAAAACGGTCAACCATAATGGAATAAACAGTTTCATCCTGCCATTCTCGGTTGTCCCTTTCTGTTTCTGCATAAGCCGGTACTGATGAAATAATAAAAATACAAAATAAAATGAGTGTAATCAAGGTTTTTTTCATGTTCAATCCCCTTCCATACACTCATTCTAATCTAATAATGGTGTGAATCCAACTATAAACGTCTAGGCATTTACTATGTTAATATTATAATCTTTAAACCAAATATCCAGTTGAATAAAATAGGCTAATAGCTGTGGTCCTGACATCAATTGACCAAACCACGGTTCTTTAAATGAGTTTCCTCCTGAGTCAACGAGCTCATTTAGTAAATCACGATTGAATAATTCAAAGAGCGGAGAAGATTTATCTGTTAATATTTCCTTCATCTGCTTTTGAACGGCTCGTGTATATTCAGGATTATGTGTTTTTGGATACGGGCTTTTCTTACGATAGAGCACTTCCTCAGGAAGAACTCCTTCAAATGCTTTTCTTAAAATCCCCTTTTCCCTGCCATGAACCATTTTGATATCCCATGGAATGTTCCAGACATATTCTACGAGACGATGATCGGAAAATGGTACTCTAACTTCTAAACTTGCACCCATACTCATTCTATCTTTTCGATCAAGCAGCGTTGTCATAAAATGTGTCATATTAATATAAAAAAGTTCTCTCCGTTTTGCTTCTTCGGGGCTTTCTCCATCCAATCTAGGTGTTTCTTGGATGGCTTGGTTGTACTTTTCTATCACATAATCGTTTAATTTCAACTTTTGCTGCCAATCTGCTCTTAACAAATTATTTCTTTCCTTAACAGAACGCATCCAAGGAAAGCTAGGTCTCTCTAAATCTTCCTTGCGGTGAAACCATGGATAACCTCCAAAAATCTCATCCGCACATTCTCCTGAAAGACTTACGACAAAGTCCTTTTTTATTTCCTTACAAAACCAAAGTAAGGAAGAATCGACGTCAGCCATGCCAGGAAAATCACGAACATGAACCGCTTCTGTTAAGTCTTTCACTAATTGTTCCTGAGAAATGATTTTATAATGGTGCTTTGTATCAAACTCTTTTGTCACAATATTTATCCATTTCTCATCCGCATTTGGTTGAAATTCGTTTGCTTTAAAAAACTGATCGTTTCCTTCATAGTCGATCGAATACGTATGAAGCTGACCTTTACCTTGGTCTTTAAATCCTTGTGCAGCAATGGCTGTGATAATGCTTGAATCAAGCCCGCCTGATAGGAAGGTAGAAAGTGGAACATCGGATACAAGCTGCCTCGTTACAGCATCTGTTACAAGATAGCGTACCTTCTCAGCGGTTTCTTCTACATTATCTTTATGCACATCGCTCTTAACATTCCAGTAGCGCCAGATCTTTAAGCCATTTTTAGAAAAGGTCAAGGCATGTGCTGGTCTTAATTCCTTAATCCCTTTAAAGATACCGGAGCCAGGGATTCTGGAGGGTCCTAATCCAAAAATTTCTGCAAGCCCCTCATATTCCAGTTCTGTTTTCATCCCAGGATTGGCTAGTATTGCCTTAATTTCTGAAGCAAAAACAATCCCGTTATTTAATTCCGTATAAAACAATGGTTTAACTCCCAATCGGTCGCGACCAATAAACAATTGTTCTCTCTTTTGATCCCAAATGGCAAAGGCATAGATACCATTTAAATAATTTACGCATTCTTCCGCCCATTCTATATAGGCAGTTAACAGAACTTCTGTATCAGAATGACCTTTAAAAGAATATCCTTTAGTAAGGAGAATTTTGCGGATATCTTCGGTATTGTACAACTCCCCATTGTAACAAATTGTATATTGTATACCATCTTTTTGTTTAGTCATTGGCTGTCTTCCCCCTTCAGGGTCAACAACAATCAGACGCTTATGACCAAACCCAGCATGTGTTTGAACCCAGAGGTTTGTTTCATCTGGTCCTCTTTTGGCAAGAGTTTTTGTCATTTTTTCAATCGTATCTTTTTTACTTCTTAAATCTTTTGTAAAATCAACCCATCCTGAAACTCCGCACATATAAAGCTCCTCTCTCCAGTAACTGACACTGGATATCATTACATGCTTTTATTCTATTCAGCCCAATTTATTTGGTAAATTGTCCAAATTAAAGATAAACAAGTTATAAAATCTCACAAAGATGTCTACAAAGAAAAATGAAAGTATTAGGCACGGAGGTTAAACATGAATCGACAACAGAGAATTAAACTATTGGATTTTCAGCTGAGGGCCTATAACGAAGGAGCAGTTGAACAGATAAGTGATCAATGGATCTTTTTTGATGAAGAAACAGAAGAAGCAGCGATGTTGGATGACTATCTTCAGCAAGAGATTGAAATATTTCGCGTTAATCGATGGAAGAAAGGAATTTTAATTGAATCTGGAAAGATACGAAGTGGAAATGAAATCATCATGCTTCGTGACCATGATTTAGTTAGGATAAGGAAGCATTTAATATACTCTTTGGAAAGACTTTTAGAGGGAATGAATGATGATGCCTTTTTTCAATTTGTCACGACATTAAACTCGTTAGATTTTTCTATTTATGATTGTATCTATTGTTACAATCACCTGTCTTTCTTATCAGATGATAATCGTAAGGATGGGGTAAACTTCATTGTTTTTGATAACCAAGAACAAATCTGTAATGTGCAGCATCATTTTTGTTATTTTGAAAAAGTAAATGATCGCTTCGAATTCACCTTAAATACAGGAAAAAGATTAGTCATAGAAAAAATCATCTCATAGGAATAAAAGGTGTGTTTTTCAAAAAGAAAAACACACCTTTTAGTTTCCTATATATTTTGAATAAAGTGATTTTGCTTTTACAATATCGTTTGTGCCATGTATTAGTACACGGCCATCTTTGAATACGACAATAGACGTTTCTGAATCAGGAGAAAAACGAAGTAAAAATTGGTTACCGGTGACTTTTCCACTCCTTTTTAAATGCTCACTGAGTTTTACTAAGTCTCGTTCATGCTTTTCTCTAAAATAGATTTGCACGGTATCTCTCCCGCAAAGAGAACTATAAGACTCCTGTATAGAGGATGAGCGATCGAGAAAGTCAAACTGATGGTTTACACAAGTTGGACATTGTGGATTTTTCCCATTACTTATATCCATAGAAAATAGGGAAGTATCCCAAATATCAATTTGTTCAAGGTTAGAACTTGTTGCGGCTCCAACTAATAGTTTTATTGCCTCCATTGCTTGAAAGGAACCGATGATATCCGTTATTGGAGACAGAACTCCAATCGTGTCACAGGTTTCGCCCCTGCCAGTTGGCACATGCGGAAATAGACAGCGGTAACACGGTGTTATACCTGGTTTAATGACGGCAAACATTCCTCTTGAACTAACTGCAGCGCCATGAACCCAAGGAATTCCATTCTTAACCGCAACATCATTGATCAAGTAGCGGGTCATAAAATTATCTGTTCCATCCACAATACAATCGAATCCTGCTAATAAATCTTCAGCATTATCTAGATTTAAATCTGTGATTACTGCATCTATCGTAACAGCAGAATTAATAGTGTTCAATCTCTTCTCCGCCGCAACTGCCTTTGGAAGATTCAAATTTACATCTTCCTCGTTAAAAAGTGATTGACGCTGCAAATTGGAAAGGTCAACTACATCTCTATCAATTAACCTTATGCATCCAACTCCCGATCGAACCAAATGATTGGCACATACCGTCCCCAGTGCACCGACACCGACAATCGCTACCTTGCTTTTCAGCAATTTTAACTGTCCCTCTTTCCCAATACCTGAAAAAAGAATTTGCCTTGAGTACCGTTCTAAATCGTCCATCTATCATCCTCTTTTCTAGATTAGTAGTACATAGTAACGAGTGACGTGATTTATGTTAATTTTAATCCATTTTTAGAAAAGTTTAAATATTAAATATACAAAAATAATTGTATAATAGAAATTAGGTTTATTTATTAATTTTGAGAGGAATATCCTATTCATATTTTTAAATATAAATGGGAGATTAGCTTCAATTTATTAATGAAAGAGAGGGAGAAACTTTGAACTTAGGCGGTTTTAAAAACAAAGAAGTAGTAGTTGATTTAACAGCGGGTACGATTAGTTACAGACCTATTAACGAAGAGGATGCAAAAAAGTACATTGGCGGCCGCGGGCTTGGAGTTAAGTATGTACTTGATAACGGTCCAGAAGTAGAGCCATTATCTCCGGAAAACATTCTATGTATCATGACAGGACCTGTAACGGGCTCACGTTCATCCATGAGTGGACGTCTTTGTGTTGTGACAAAATCTCCATTAACAGGTACGGTTACTGATTCTCATATGGGTGGATGGACTGCAGCGCGCTTAAAATGGGCAGGCGTAGATAATATCATTCTTACAGGTAAAAGCGATAAGCCTGTTTATCTTTATATTGAAGACGGTAAGGCTGAACTGCATGATGCTTCAGAACTTTGGGGCAAAGGAACAAGAGAAACTGTTAAAACGATGCAAGCAAAGTATGGCGAACAAGACCTTAGTGTCATGACGATTGGTCAAGCAGGCGAAAACACAGTTAAGTTCGCATCCTTTATTAATGAACATGATCGCGCAGCTGGACGTGGGGGAACTGCTGCTGTTGCGGGCTATAAAAAATTGAAAGCGGTTGTAATTAAGGCACCTCAAAAAGGTAATATGCCACAGCCTAAATTAGAACCTGAATATAAAGAGGCGAACAAAAAAGCAGTAAAGGCAATTCTTGACGGCGGCTTAACAGCACCGAATAAAGGCGGTCTTTCTGTATATGGAACGAACGTTTTAACCAACATTATCAATGAAGTTGGTGCACTGCCAACCAAGAACTCTCAGTTCACTCATTGGGATGAAGCAGAAAAGCATAGTGGTGAATATGTCAACGAGCATTTACTAGTTAAGAATAATACTTGCCATGCTTGTCCTGTAGGCTGCAAAATTGAGGTTGAAGTAAAGGATGGAAAGTACAAAACTAGAGTAGAAAGCTTTGAATTCGAATCTTCATGGTCACTTGGCTCAAACTGTTTATTAAGTGATGCCAAAGCCATTTCTTATCTAATTGACCAATGTAATGAGTATGGGCTCGATACCATTGAGCTTGGCCATTGCTTCTCCGTAACAATGGAAGCTTATGAAAAAGGCTTGATTACTGAAGAGCTTATTTGGGGCGATGCCGATTCCATGATTGAATTAACAAAGAAAATTGCATACCGTGAAGGCTTTGGCGGCATTCTTGCAGAAGGTCCTGCAAAAGCAACAGCTTCTTGGGGTGCAGCTGAACTTTCTATGTCTGTAAAGGGTCAGTCGATTCCTGCCTATGATCCACGTGGAATTCAAGGTATTGGGCTTGGTTATGCAACAAGTAACCGTGGAGCCTGCCATTTACGTGGATATACCGTTGCGAGTGAAATTGCCGGTATTCCAGAACCAACAGATCGCCTAAAGCCAGAAGGTAAAGGTGAATTATTAAAAATATTCCAAGATATGCTTGCGTTCTCTGATTCTATGAATATTTGTAAGTTTTCATCCTTCTCTGAAAACGCCGAACATTACGCTGAGCAGTATAGCGCGATGACTGGTATTCCAATGACAGCAGATGATGTGATGAAGGCAGGAGAAAGAATCTATAATCTTGAGCGTTACTATAATAACTTAGCAGGTTTCGATAAGGAAGAAGATGATTATCTGCCAAAACGATTTACTGAGGAGCCGGCCTCTGGAAATAGTTCTGGTGAAGTTAGCCGAATGGATATTATGCTTGGAGAGTACTATCAAGTACGCGGATGGAATGCTGGAAAAGTTACCGAAGAAAAACTTCGTGAACTTGAAATTATCGATCCGGAAAATCAGTTAGTATAATGAAATAATCGAAGGCTTCTGCATATTTTGCAGAAGCCTTTGTTTCAAAAAGTTACTATCCGCCTATCCTCCTGGTTTTCACCCGATAGTTTTTAATCAACGCTTTTAGCGTAATATCGTTTGAAGCATTAAACACAATATGTACAGAATTGACTTTAAATGTAGAAGTAATTAAAAGTTCCTCTTCCCTTACAATTTCTCCATACCAGTCGTCAGATTGATATACGTAAGGAAAGTGATTTGTAATTTGTTTCCCACCTAACTCTTCAAAGTACATTCCAAGGTGTTTTAGGCTAATTCCACGAAACTCTAATTCCTGCTGCAGCATTTTATCCACCTGCCACAGGAGGAAATAAGGCAAATTGGTCGGTTTCTTTTACAGTGGTCTCAAGACCATCTAAGTGAATAATATTTCTTCCATTAATAAAAACATGAACAAATGGAAGCAGTTGTTTTTCAGCAGTAAAAATTTCATCCTTTAAATCAGGAAACATTTCAACCATTTTATCTAGTACATCAATAACCCGTTGACCTTCCGGGTTAACCTCTACCCCAACTCCGCCACAAATTTGCCGGAGATTAGCAAACACTCTAACTAGCATATACGAAAACACTCCTCTCTCCTTACTTAAATAGTAAAACTATTTACAACCCTTGTCATCCTTTTTTGTGCATAAAAAAAGAACTGTCTAGAAACACAGACAGCTCAGTTAATTAAACAAATCTTATACATAAAATATGGACATAGGTAATTTATCAAAACCTAAATAGAGTACAAGTAAGAATGCGATCGCAAATTGTATCCATAAAACAGAAGTCTTTCTATTTTGTGCAGTCTTACTAAGAATCATTTCAAACAATCCAATTATCCACAAGCCTACTACTGCTTTTAATATATACATTAAATCAATATTAGACAGCATGAACATCAAGCCGATACCTGTAGCAATTATGAGCAGATAAAGTACTCGCAGAATCATTTGGACAATTTTGGCTCCCTTTTCTTTTCCGCCTTTTAGTAAAAATATCGCGACAATAAACAAAATTAGGGCTAAAACCCAAGCTGTAACGTGACCATGAATCATTTAATCTTCCTCCTATGTACAAAAGCTTATAGCAACACTATCATACCATAGGTATTTTCAAAATCCTAAAAAAAAGTGGATTTAATAATAAGAACCTTCAGGAGGATTAACAACAAAAATATCTCTAAGTGCAATATTTTCCCCTTCGATTCCCTGAACCTCTGTTATTTTCGTGATTCTTCTAGTTCCATCATTGAAACGTGAAAGGTGGACGATGATATCAACTGTACTAGCGATCTGTTCCCTAATGGCTTTGATAGGCAGATTCATCCCTTCAAGATATGCAATGATTTCCAATCGATCAATCATATTACTTGGACTGCTGGAGTGGCCTTTTGCAAGAAAACCGTCTAGTCCTTTCTTTTCATTCCGGAGAATTGCACGGACATCCTCATCACGAACATCTCCAATCACATTCCTTTCCTCTTTTGGTATGAAAGTGGAAAGAGCATTGACAAGGGTAGTTTTACCTGCCCCTGTTCCTCCGCTTACTAAAATATTTAATCTAGCTTTCACACATGTACAGAGGAAGAGGGCCATTTCTTTTGACATGGTCCCGTTACGAATTAGATCCCCTAGCTTTAGAGGTTTCCATGAATTCCTTCTAATAGCCAGCCTTGCAGACTTGTACAATTTGGAATCTACACTTTGTCCCTGATTATTTTGTTGAATTTGTTTTAATAGTCCCATACATGCCACCCACCTTATTCTTTTTTTTGAAATACACTTTAAACACAAAACATAAAGAAGAAATGATCGGTTTGGCAGGGTTGGTAAATTGAAATTAAAATAACCCCGCCTTTACCGAAAGGGGGATTAACAAATGTAGTACAACATTGCGCATAGAAATACCTATGTTACAATGCCGCAGCATACGAAAAACTCCCTGTTCTTTCGGTAACTGGCTGGCGTAGCGCAAATGCGCCTTAGCCCCTTTAGCTTTGCGTCACTGATTTTCATCAGTTTTGCCTTTATCGAGAATCAGTGTTTTTATTTTTCCGACTGTTCTCTTATATCTATCATATGTCCTTTTGCCTTCTTCTTATATCCTACTAATATACCATTTTTAATAAAAACATAGGATGTTATACCTATTTCTATTATTTTCCCAACATCCGACTGTTAGATAAAAAATGAACACTTTTGATTATTTTGGGCGAATGAATCACATTACACCAACCCATACATACGATATTAGGAGAAAAAAGGTAAAGGGTGTTGTTCATGCCAGCAATTGTAGGAGTTGCACAAGTTATTTCACTTGGCAGCAG
This sequence comes from Neobacillus sp. CF12, assembly GCF_030348765.1. Taxonomy (GTDB): domain Bacteria; phylum Bacillota; class Bacilli; order Bacillales; family Cytobacillaceae; genus Neobacillus. Next base: position 2,488,132 of record NZ_JAUCEU010000007.1, read on the forward strand.
TTCCGTTTTTCATATTGGAGATGTCTATAAAATCATGCCGTTCACTTCCGCAAAAACTTTCTCCGGTGCTGGGTCCTTTAATACGGGTGAAAGTTTAAATGTTCATAATAATAATTTAAGTAATACGAACACAAATGATTCAGATGGTATTGATCAAGGAAGCTTCCTTAATGCTTAAGGAAAGGTTGATTTTCAATGAATTTTTATATCCAGCAGTCTATTCAAATAAATTTTATTAAAATTAGCAGTATTACAAATTCTTCTGTCCTGCAAATTGGCAGTGCTGGAATCATTAAACCTGCCTCTTATATGTATAATACAGGCGGTTTTACAGCCCCAGCTCCAAAGGCAGGTGGTACTCAAACAACAAACGGACAGTCTGATTTTGCAGTACCTTTGTCTGGTGCTGGGAGAGAAGACGCTACACAGTGAGGTGATGGTATGTATCAGGATTATTCACAACTTCTTCAGTGGGTCCAAATGACTTTACAAGCACAGGAAAATAGAATTGCCATTCTAGAACAGACCATTCAAAAATTACAGGAAGAAATGAAGCAATTAAAGGATAAGCCTAGTATTAAGGTTGATAAGATTGAATATAAATTCGATCAATTGAAGGTTGAAACGCTTGATGGAACTTTAAACATTGGGTTAAACCCATCAGATTTGGCAAATATTGAAGATTTTGCTGTAGAAAATCAATCCTTAAAAACTCCCATTCATCCTAAAGCACAAATGCAGCGGTCTATGAAAATAGAAGAATCTGTTTATCAGTATTTAGAAACAGAACTTCCTGCACTATTTAAGGAAACCCAAAATCAATTAAATATTAGGTTAGATGATTCCTATTTAGATTTTATCAAACAAGATATCTTGAAACAGCTTCCAGCTAGGATTGATTATCATATACAAAATACTGCAGCCAATGAACGTGACGGTGAACAAGGCACAGAGGAGAGCATTATCCAATTAATCAAACAGGAAATAAAAAAAGGTATTTTAATATTTATTAATCATTTGCCTGAAAATGTGAAAGGAATGAATACACAAAATGAACTTTGAAGTATACAATCGGGACCTCCATGTAGATATGATTAGAATTATGGGAGTGGCAAGTTCTTCACTCGTATTGGTTGGCGACACTCAAACGATTCAATTGGCAGCGACTTTCGACACACCAGCTGAATCGCTCATAATGGGGCCGTTTGTGCCACTTTTTTAGGTAGGCTTAAGATTATGCTCCAGAGATCTTCTGTCGTAAACGCCATTAAAGTGACCTCGGCTTCCTTTTCCTCTACTATCCAGCTTGGGGACTCACATATTATTAATGGATTTTCACGAGCCTTAGCCGTTCAACGGGAGGCTGATGTGTTTTATGGAAATGAAGGAAATTTCTCAAAATTCCCTATTTTCTCAGAACCCATTCCTTTATTGCCAATTACTGAAAAAATGTCACTATCAACGCATAATACCCTCCCTGTCATAAAGGTTAATACCATATCAATCCTCGCCATGTCTTCTTCTGCTATCCTACACGTTGGAAACAGTGAAAACGTCTCAATGGAAGCAAGGATTAAACATATCAGGCAGCTGTTCAATAATGAGGATGAACAATGACAAGATTAAGGAATATGATATGAGTATTAACTTAAGCAAAGGATGTTTTTTATGCCAGCTATAATTGGACCAGTTCAGATTGTGAATGTAAGTGGTGGGATCGTTCATTTCGGGGATACCGTCTATATCTCTCCAAAAAGTGCCTCAAAGACCAATGCAGGTTCTGGAGGCTTTAATACCGGAGGGATTATTTTTACAGCCAGCGGTTTAAGCGGTACCAATGTACTTGATGCTAATTTACTAGACCAGCCAATTGGCGGCAATAATTAATAAAGACATAAACCACGGTGGGTTTATGTCTTTTCTTTTTTATAGCTTTAAAATATGTGCGCCATCAAAGAAGAATAAATATCTTTCATTGACCTTTCTCTTCCAGATTTGCTCCAACGCCTTTGTGTATAAATTGATTTGTAATCGGTATCGGTCTTCAAGAATAGGTTTAGCTTGGTCAAATCCAGCTTTGTAACGATCAGAGATACCATCCGATTTAAAGTCAATGAGAACAATTCCATTCTCATCTTCAAATACACAGTCGATTATTCCCTGGACAAAAACAGATTCATCCTCATCTTTCCATGTTGGATAGACTTCAGACGCAGGCAATGCTAAGGTAAATGGAATTTCACGATTAATTACTTTTGCATTTAAAATCCGTTTACCTAAATCTGATTCAAAAAATTTCACAATTAGTTGAGTATCGATGACCTCAGCTTGCTCGGCAGTTAGCAGTTCATTCGTAACCATCCATTCTACTTGATCCTCGATGGTCTTTACGTTAATGGCCCTTGTCACATCAACATGCTGCATAACCATATGCAGGGCTGTCCCCCTCTCGGCAGGACTTAAGGATTTTTCCTGCATAAATTTAGGACGTTTTGTGATTGATTTCTTAAATCTACTACTTATCAATTCAGTACCACTATGCTCATCAGACACTTCCCGCTGACGCTTCATTTCTGAAACAGATTGCTTTGAACGATGTGTTGAGGCATTGGCAAAGGAATACTCCCATGTTAGCACAGATTCAATTTCCTCTTTAAAGGGAGATGTTATGGGTATATGTTCCTTTTTCTCGACCAGCTCTAAAAAGGAGTCTTCTTCTACCCTTTTAATCATTTCCTGATGTTTAGCCTCATCAGCATTCATTACTGTAATTTTCCATGCAGAAGGGTGATTCGTAATCTCATCTGAAACAATGGAATGATGATTCTCACTTTTTCTTATTACATGACTGTCCTGATGCCGAATTAATGCAGGTCCTACCCAATCCATATAACAGCCTGCTGCTGCTCTTTCAAAGTCCTTAAGCAACCAATCTGGATTGGTAGATACTTCGTTCCACTGATCTATTTTTTTATCTGCATCCTTTAAAGTTCCTATCAAATAAAGCTTCTCTTTCGCACGTGTCAAAGCCACATAAAGAACCCGCATTTCTTCTGCAAGCATTTCCATTTTCTTTCTTCGCTTAAATGCAATTTGAGGCAAAGAAGGATAGGATATTCTTTTTTCCACATTTACATACTTTGCAGCAATTCCGTACTCTTTATCAAGCATATACGGTTTACGGATATCAGACATATTAAAGTTCCGCGATAACCCTGCAATAAATACTGCCGGAAACTCTAACCCCTTACTACTATGAATAGTCATAATCCGAACTACATCTTCCTGCTCACCAAGCGCTCTTGCAGCACCTAGGTCGTCTCCTCTTTCAATCATTCTTTCAACAAAACGTAAAAAGCGGAATAGACCTCGAAAAGATGTTTGCTCATATTGTCTTGCCCTATCGTATAATGCACGTAAGTTTGCTTGACGCTGCTTACCGCCTGGCAGCCCACCTACAAAGTCATAAAATTGTGTATCGCGGTACAACTGCCAAATTAATTCTGATAGTGACCCTTGACGGGCCATTGATCGCCATTCATTCAAATAGTCATAAAAACGACGAGCCTTTTCGTATAAAGCCTCTGTTTTTTCTGTGGGAGTGCTCCGACAGAACCTTTTTACAGCCTCCCAAAAAGTTCCCTTGTTGTGTAGACGTATTTGTGCCAATTCCTCTTCATTTAGCCCGACGATGGGCGAACGTAAAACAGACGCCAATGGAATATCTTGAAATGGATTATCAATTACTCTTAGCAACGACATCATTATGGCTACTTCAGTTGCTTCAAAATATCCAGAGGAGAGGTTTGCATAAACGGGGATTCCTTGTTGTTTGAATTCCTCCATTATTTGCGGTGCCCAAGTCATGGAACGAAGCAGGATCACCATATCGCGATACATGATAGGACGTGAAGAATCTGTTTTTGTATTATATACTTTTGTCTCGTTTGCGATTAATTGTTTAATTTTTGAAGCCATCACTCTTGCTTCAAGTTGGGATTTTTCTAAATCCACCTCATCAAATTCGGAGGATGATGACTCTGCTTCTGATTCAGCAGTTTCTGCTGGCACTTCTTTATCATCCTTATTTTGATTAATCATCAATAGTTCTATAGGAAATGATTCATCCTCAGGATATGGTGCACCAGGCCGGAGTTCGGCAGCTTTATCATATTCAATTTCTCCAACTTTGACACCCATGATCTGTTTAAATAAATAGTTTGTCCCCTCAAGAACCTCTTTCCGACTTCTAAAATTACGTGCAAGATCAATTCGTAATCCTGTATCTTTACCGTCCTGCCTGAAACGATTATATTTTCCCAGAAATAAATTAGGCTCTGCTAAGCGAAAACGATAAATGGATTGTTTCACGTCACCAACCATGAACAGATTACCATTAATCTCATCTTCTTTTGCGACCAGCCTTAAAATGGTTTCCTGGACCATATTGACATCTTGGTACTCATCAACAAATACCTCGTTAAAATGATTCCTATATGCTAACGCAGCTTCTGATGGGAGAAATACTCCTTCAGAGCTGATTTCCCCCGTTAATATGGCTAGACAATAGTGTTCCAAATCAGCATAGTCAACCAAACCCTTTTCTCGTTTCGCATTCTCGAAGCGCTCTGAAAAAACAGTGACCAAATGGACAAGAGTTTCAATTAGAGGACGCATTTCATCCATATCACGTAAGAAACCTTCTGGCTTTCTTGAAAAAAGTTCTTCTTTGATATCTTGGATCTTCTTTTTAGCTTTATCACGTAGTTTTTGAGCTTTTTCCGTCAACTCTTTTTCGAAATGATCCCCTTTTACTTGTTTTGCTCTTGTGAAAGACCATGTCTGCATTGCATTGTAAAGTGCTGACCACGAATCGCGATTTGCCTGTATTAGGGTATCAATGACAGTTAAATCATCTAGAAAATTCTCAGCCCTTGGTGCTGGACCACCTGGAAGCTTAGTCACTTCTAAGCCGCGCAAGATCATTTCCTTAGCACCTTCTAATTGGAGTTCTATATCAAATAGCAATGCTTGAATAAAGGATAAATCCTCTAAATTGGTTACCTCAGAAACATCATACATACCAATCATTGACCGTAAATAATGACTAGGCAAAGGGTTCGACCGAGCAAAATCATAAATATCTCTAACGATATCCATTAAGGCACTGTCGCTTCGATCACTGGTAAAGGAATCTACTAACCGAAAAAATGAATCATTATCCTTTTTTCCATACTCCTCTTCAAACAACTCATCCATTACTTCATCTCTAATTAATTGTGCCTCTGTTTCATCGGCGATTCTAAAACCAGGATCAACATCAATGAGGTAATAATATTTACGAATAACCTCCATACAAAAGGAGTGAAGTGTCGATATCGATGCCTTATTTAATAAGCTTAGTTGTTTTCGTAAATGCCTGGATCCTGGATCTTTATTTATCGCTTTTTCCAATGCTTCTCCGATTCGATGACGCATTTCTGCTGCAGATGCGTTCGTAAATGTTACGACTAATAACTCATCAACATCAATCGGGTCTTGTTCCGAAAGAATTTTTTGGATTATTCGTTCAACCAAGACAGCTGTTTTACCCGACCCAGCTGCTGCTGCAACAAGGATATCTTTATTTTTCTCCATAATAGCTTTCCATTGGTCGTCCGTCCAAGTTGCACCAGTTGGTTTAGGAGGTATTACTAAATTACTCATCATTGCCAGCCCCCTTTCTAATTAGCTCAAAGATTGTTTCCTTAGGCTGAGGTGTTAGAATTCGATAATGATTTTCAATTGACTCGTCAAATTGACAAACAGATTTGTAGGAACAAAATGTACAAGGCGTTTTATCCTTTAGTTTGAAAGGGGCGATTTCAACATGACCGTCCACTATTGCCTCCCCTGTAGTTTGGTAGACTTTTCGCACATAATTCCTAAGGTCGTCAAATTCATTTAGGCTCGCTACTTTAGATTTTTTCGTAAGATTGCCATCTTTTTTAATACCCGCAGAAATAATTTGTGAGTCACCAGATTCAAGTGTTTGGTCCATCAACTTAAGAACATTTTGGTCACCAACCATTAAGCCATTCATCTTAAACTTTTTCATGATTTCTTTTTCTATTTCATCAACACTGAGCAATTTGCTCGAGCTAATTAACGGGTTATGAACATGAAAATAAAGGACTCCAGCAGGGCTTGCCTTCATTTCTACTAGTTCTTCTGAATGTGTTAGGACGATATCTAGGTAGGTTAACATTTGGAGGGCAAGTCCATAATATACCTCGTTTAAATTAACATCCTTTTCACTTGATTTATAATCAATCACACGTAAGTAGGTACTATTATTTTCACCCTTTGCTTGATCCACTCTGTCGATACGGCCAGCCAATTCCATTCTTTTTCCATTTTTCAAAGAAAAAGTAAGTGGCGGAAGCTGCCCATTACGACCAAAGCTCAACTCTAATCCGATTGGTGAGAATCCACTTACTTTAGCATGGTCACTTAAAACTTGAGAAGCTCGAGTAATAATTTGTTCTAATTTTCTTTTTATATAATGGTGACGCTCTGAACTAAGGAGAATTTCATTCTGGAGCCTGGGTGCCAATGCATTAACGGCCTCCTTCGCCAGTTCTTCACATTGTTTCTTGGAAAGAGACGCCCAACTAAGTTTTTGCTCATTAACAAAATCAGAAATATGCTTTAAGGCTGCATGAAATAGTTCGCCTATATCTGGAGCCTCTAAACGAAAGACTTGCCGCTCCCGAAGCTTAAGTCCATGCTGAGCAAAATGAGAAAAAGCACAGCCATTATATAGTTCCATCCTAGAAACACTTGCCTGTATTGTATCGCCATACAATTCATCGGCTGTCTCCTTTGATAACTGTATCGTCTGGTTGGTATAAAAGAGAGAAGAGAATACCTTTTCTGCCCTACTTTTCCACTCACCCTTGATATAAAAGTTATAAACATCCCACCACAAGTTTGAGATAGGATAATTCCGCTTTTTCAATTGAAGTTGTCCGGTTAAGTAAGACAATGTTGTTTGGTAATTGGTTACAAAATTTAATTGCTCCTCTTCTGTTAACTCTGCTGGGTCTGTTCCGTAAAAATGCTCTTTTAATCCTGGATACATATCTTTCAATCTCTTAATATACGAGGAAGGTATTAATGCCTTTCCTTCATCATTTGCTAACGGATAGCTGACATAGAGAGTCTCTGAAGGTGTGGTTAGTGCTTTATAAGCAATAAAATTCTCATCTAATAACCGTGTTCTACTGCTTGGTGCCACAGTTAAATCAGCAGATAGTAACACCTCACGCTCTTCGTCCGATAGTATTCCTTCATCTGCTATTTTAGCTGGTAAAATCCCTTCATTAACCCCAGCCACAAAGGCTGCCTTTATGTCTGCCAGTCTAGATTTTTCTAAATCTCCGATTATAACCTGGTCTAGAGCTGGTGGAATGAGTGAAAAATATAGGGATTCAAATCCTGCTTCTAATATGGCTGAGAACGATTTTAATGAAACTTCCTCGTCCCCTAATATTTCAACATACTGATCTAAGAGATCAATACATGCATTCCACACCTGTTCATGCTCACGCATTTTTACAAGATTGCCTTTTTGCTCAGCAGCCATTTTCAAATTTTCTAGTTTTGATGGAATATCTAATTCTTCTAAATATAAATAGATTGCTTCACAAAGTTTTCGTCCAGTATCAGCCTTTTTAATCCTTCTAGACAAGCGTAGAATTGGAGCTGTTACCATAAGTTTTAATTCATTCAGTTGCTGTTCCATTTCTTTTTCAGCATCGGTTTGAACATTTGCTCCCATTTCTAAACCCTTGAAACGGCGGTAAGTCCATCGATCTTTCTTCGTCCATTTACTCCCTTTAATTCCATATGCGAGTACATAGTTTTCTAATCTATCCATTTTTTCTCGCATTTTATCTGGGTTTTCCTGAAGAGGGAATAACAATTCCGTTTTTATTACTCGAAAAACAGGCTCATAACGCCAAAATGAGTGAATAATTTCGAGAGTCGATCGAATTAATTCAATTAAAGGGTGGTTCAACATGGTCCTCTTTTGGTCAATAAAATAGGGAATCTGATAATCGGAGAAGACAGGCTCCACGATTTCATGATAGTCACTGCCATTTCTGATCAATAGAGCGATATCTTTATAGCGATACTTCTTCGAGCGAACCAACTGTAGAATTTCGCGCGCTATCCCTTCTATCTCTGCTCTACGATTAACTGCTTGACCAATATGGATATTTGTTTGCCCATAATAGGGGGAAGCAGGCCTTGTATCAAAATGATCCTCTAAATGACGTATGGATGGATTATTCCATTTCTGTTGCTGGGATAATAAGATAGGATTTTCAATTTCAATTCCTTCTATTCTAGCAATTTCGTTAATCGTACAACAAGCCTCAGATGATAACCGAAACAAATCTAATTCATCCGGAGGTATCCGAAAGGTATCTCGATTCGTTGTCATTGTTATCGTTACTCTCGGACAATGCTTCATTAACTCTTTCACGACTAAGTATTCCTGAGGTGTAAAACTATAAAAACCATCTATATAGATTTCGGCATTCATTAAGTATATTGATTGAGAAATCTTTTCTGAAAGTAAATGAAAGTAATCTTCGGAATCGATATATTTTCCAAAAACCTCATCCTCAAATTGTTGATAAATAATTTCTAAATCATTAAGTTTATCCTGCAAGGCCATTGAAGCACTTTCAGCATTTCCTCCGACCATTAGAGTCTCTTGAATTAGCTCGCTTGGCGTAATACAATAACGCTTAAATTCAGTAATCATCTGTTCTACTTGCTGAACAAATCCGTTTTTATCCGCTGCACGCTGAAACAATTTTAATTGATCTTTCTTATCCTCAATGATTTTCCGAATCAGCATGCTTATTCCAACACTGCTTAAATGATATCGGCTTATCCCGCCTGTTTCCTGTAATATTCTCCATGCTAATCGTGAGAAACTGAACACTTGTGCACGGATCATTCCCCCAAGCACTGGGTTTGTTGCCAATCGATATTCTGTTGAAAACGTCATCTGCTCTGGAACAATATAAATAATCGGTGCTCCTTCTGGACTTTCCAGCAGTCGGTCTTGTATTTCGTTCATACACAAATGAGTTTTTCCGCTTCCCGACCTTCCGGTTACCATTCTTAATGACATGTTTCTTTCCCCGCTTTCCAATGACCCTTCTATTATTCAATATTATTATTTTATCACAAAAAAGAGCACAAACGTTTGGAACACTTCCTGCCATTAATGGTAATTATTAAACAAAAAAAAGAGACGATATCTTTATCGTACTCTCTGGTTTAAGAACTACTCTTATTAGAATTGAACATCGACTTCGTTTAGCGGCCAATAACGGAGGTCGACTTTGCCCACAACCTGATTAACAGAGATGAATCCAAAATGCCTGCTGTCCCAGCTGCCCAAGCGGTTATCCCCTAATACAAATAACTTCCCCTCCGGAACCGTACTTTCTCCCGTAATTTCCTTCAAATTAAAGTCGCCAGTAAGTTTAATACCAGGTATATCTTGCTTATAAACAGATAAGAATGGTTCCTTATACTTTTCTCCGTTGATGAACAATTGGTCGTCTTTAAATTCAATTTTATCCCCTGGAAGTCCAATTACACGTTTCACAAAATCTTCTTTTTCATTTGCATGGAATACAATAACATCAAAACGGCTGAGATCACTAATTTGATAGCCCAACTTATTTACTACTAATTTATTTCCATCCTGAAGAGTAGGCATCATCGATTCTCCCTCAACCACATAGTTAGAAAAGAAAAATGTTCGTATAAAAGCAAAAATGATAATTCCAATAGCAAAGGCTTTAATCCATTCAATCCCCTCTTTTTTCCATTCAATATTCATTTTAGCTCCTCCGTTTCTTCAATTCTTTTCCTCTATTTATCTCTTCATTATGGTCATTTTCCATACGCTTATTCAATCTTACTTCAATTCTTTTTCCAACATACCAAAGAATAAAAATTACTATAAAAACAATTGCTGTACGGTATGGTTGAGTAATCAATGAGTGAAGATCGTAGCCAACAAAACTCATCGTAAAAATCATCACCATTTTGCCGATTGCAACAGCTAGCATGTATTGGTAAATACTGATTTTTGAAAAAGCGGCTACTACATTTACAACAACTGATGGTGTAAAAGGGAAACAAAGCAGCAAGAAAAGCGGTCCAAAACCATGTCGGTCTACCCAATCCATTAACTTTCGAACCTTAGGGTGTTTTGAGAGAAAAGAAAAAATTCGTTTTTGTCCATACCTCCTTACTAACAAAAAAAGTAATAATGCCCCTAAGCATGACCCCAGCCAAGAATATAAAAATCCTAGCCATAACCCAAAAGCACTCGCATTTGCCATTACAAACAGTACCAATGGCAAGAATGGCAAAAATGCTTCAATCATCGGCAGCACTACACCGGGTAATGGTCCAAAAGACCGATATTCTTGGATTAAGTCCATTATATTTTCAAGTGTGAACCACGCTTTGATTGCTTCAAAGTCCATATGCTTGCTCCTTAATTTAGTGCTATTTTGCTGCTTTATTCACTTATTGGGTTAAGAATTGATGAAAGGCCTCTCGGTTCATTTCTAAATCTAAATCCAAAACAGCACCTTCACCTTTTATTGTTGCATCCTTATATCCGTTTTCTATCGGAATTCTAAAGGTTTCTATATTTCCTCTATCTTTTGCAAAGAAATCCTTTGCCATAAACAACATATCTCCAGTATCCATGTTTGTGTTGACATATGGTGTGACTACTCCAATTAATTTGGGCAACTTTGGTATCGTTTGAATGCCTGAAAGCTGATCACTTATCGCCTGAAGCGCCTGCTGCTGGCGTTGAACCCTGCCAAAATCGCCTATCGCATCGTGTCGAAATCGAACAAAGCTAAGCATTTCCTTCCCATTTAGTCTTTGCAGTCCTGGTTCGAGCGGAACTTCGATATATTCTTCCATTCTCTTCTCAACGTCAATTTCAACGCCACTAGGAAAGGCTTCATCAATCAATTGCACAAAACCTTCAAAGTCAACAATCGCATAATACTGTAAATCAATGTCAAAGTTTTCTTTGATGGTTTTTCTCATGAGTTCAGGACCGCCACGCATAAAAGCGGAATTGATTTTATGCTTACCTTCATCGGGGATACTCACATAAATATCTCTCATAATGGATGTCAACTTATAGGTTCCTTTGTCTTCATTATAGTGTGCAATCATGATTGTATCGGCTCGGGATTTTTCCTCACCCGCTCTAGCGTCACTTCCTAATAAAAGAATATTGGTTGCGCCATACTGATCCTTTTTACCTTCAAATGTGTATACTTCTTCACTCACACTCTTTTCTGTACTCCCATTATTAATTTTCCCTAAAGATTGGTTAACTCCTTGGTTATACTGATAATACGAATAACCGGCTGCTGCACCAACTAGCAGCAGCAGGGTTAATAATATAGATTTTGTTTTTCTTTTTTTCTTTTTTCTATGTTTTTCATATCTCATAACTTTACTCACCCATCTATGTAATATTTTGATCTTATCGACAGCTACATTTTTAATGTATCTATATATAATTCATTTTTCCCGAGATAATATCCTTCTATCAAAAACTTTCTCATACAAGTACCAAATTTTGCAAATAAAAAAACCGCAAGCTTTTAAGCATTGCGTTTTCAAGCAGATTTTTGTATGATAAAATAAGAACAAACGTTCTCTTTAGGTAAAAAGGAAGGAGTTGATGATGAAATGACAAGAATTCCAGAGGACGATCGTAATATAATGGAAAAAGCCATCTATTTGCCGATGGTATTAATTATTTTAAATCGTGATTTAACTGTTGTTGAAAAGAGTCCATTTAAATTAAAAAAACCCTATTTAGAACTTATTGAAGAAACCATGAAAAGCATCCAAAAAGAATTAGCAGAAGTGAAACAATACATGAAGAAAAATAACCTCCAAGTAGTTGAAACAAAACGGGATGATGCCTTTACCATGTATTTGTTCTTATATAAAGGGTATGAAGAAGCTCATAATTACTTTAATCCAAGAATACGCAATAAAGTTCAAGAATTAATGGAGTTTTATTTCTTAAAGCAGCATTTGTCCCGTTAAGAAAATGATGTTTATCTTTATCTTTTTTTGCCATAATCAAAAGAATTCTCTGATGCTTCCATCGGTTTTGGCCGTTGCACTAAATAAAAAGCTTTTCGTTCATTGTATTCAATTCTCTGCATTAACTTCGTCCTTAAATACGAAGTTCGTTCCATTTGAGTGATAATTGAAGTACACGAGACCGGAACTTTAAAAGATTGTTTATTTTTAAATAGGATCAATGCTTCTTGAGGATTAATTCGGTCATGATCTTCTACATGTTCATGGGAAATCCATATACACTCTTGACGGTTGGGTGATGTGGTGGGAAAGAAAAAAATGCGGTTTGTTGGATCAATCGCAATCGGAATCTTATGAGCGTAACCGACTAACTGTCTTGTCCCATTCCTCCGACCTTCATAATCACATCCATAATATTCACAACTATTTCTAATAATATCGAGCGGTTTAAAAGGGGATAAAAATTCATCATCTACTTCAACTATCTGCGAATAAATTTTGCTTCCATACGCAATAGGTTTAATTAACATCGTAAATGGATTTACCTCATATTCTTCTATCTGCTTCATCTTCAATATCTTCAACTCCATTAGCAATTTTATCCATCATATCATGATTATTTAATGATTGATTTATTTTTCTGAATTGTTGCGAATTTATTCACAAAGTTATTACAAAAATATATGTCAGAAAATTATAAATATTTATTGATATTATCAAAAATAATCCATATAATATTAAAAAGCATCAGAGGTGATTTTGATGAATGAGAAATCATACACGGAATTAATGAAAATTGGTGCCATGAAACGTCAACGGAGAGAGAACTTTGTCCAGGAGTTATACATCGATATGCTCTTATCAGAAATTCAGTTAACGGTTGAAAAAGAAAAACTGCTAAAAAAAATTGATTGTGCAATTGACCATCGGGATAAAAAAGACTTTTACTTCCTTTCCAAGCAGCTTATCGAAATAAACAAACGATTTGGGACGTAGAGTCACATAAAAGAGGAATGGGAAAGGAGAATAAACTCTCCTTTCCCATTTTTATTTTCGTTGTTTCACTTCATATTCTTCAAGCATAGAAATGCGTTCAAGCATTGTCGGATGACTGTAACGGAAGATCTTGACTAATAAAGGCGGATTGACTTGACTTAATCCTGAGCGGGTTAACTCTTGGAAAGATGTAATAGCTGCATCAGGGTTCCCAGTCATATTTATTGCATATTGGTCTGCCCTTGTTTCTTCATAACGAGAAATTAGATTGGAAAAAGGACTGGCAGTAAACATTAACATGGAAAGAATCATGAAAAATAGTGGTAAGGATCGAATATCTTTTACCTCTGGAATTTTAAGTTCTTTTCCAAAACGTGCAACTGCCCAATTCATAATACGATACGTCAAATATAAACCAAACAGGGATAGTAATAAGTACAAGGTAATTCCAATATAAATATGCTTTTCGACATAATGACAGATTTCATGAGCCATGATAAATAGTATTTGGTTATCTGTTAATTTATTTAAGGTTGTATCCCAAAGTACAATTCTTGCATTCGAGCCTATCCCCGATACATAAGCATTTAAGGAATTCGTTTCTTGGGACATATTCACTTCAAAAACATGTTCCGCAGGAATTTGCGCCTTATCCGCTAATGCCAAAATCTTTGTTTCCAGTTCCTTATTTTTCAAAGGATAAAAATCATTATATAAAGGGTCAATGATCACTGGCTGTAAAAACATCATGAACAGTGTAAATGGTACGGACAAAAGCCAAGCATAAAGCCACCAGCGTTTAATACTTTTTTTCATCAGCCAGTACAATACTGGAACAATAATCATTAAGGTTCCGAAGTTTATCCAGAAATCAATTAACTCTTCTCGCATCCAGGATGAAAAGGACTGTGTTGATATGTTATAGGTTTTCGATAAGTAGTAACTAATATAGCTAAGAGGAAAAGTGGCCAAATAGGCAAAAAATGAAAGCCATATTAGATAAATAGCAGTTTGAAGCAGTTTATACTTCGATGAATTATCTGCCCATTTTTTAAACGCCTTTGAAAAACCAAATAATAACACTAAAAAATAGAACAGCCACTCAAACGGTGTTGATAGAAAAAATAACAAATTTCTTATTTTCGAATACTCTTCACTTAACATTAACTCTCTGCCATTTAAAAAAGTGGCAGGATCTGCCTTTGTTCCTTGATATTCAAAGGGCAGGCTGGAGTCTGCAAAGTGAAATAAATACCAGTAGAAAAATAAACCATATATCACATAGGCCAAAACTGCATAAAATCCCATCTTCCTAACCATGTAATGTTTTGTCCCCCCTTTTGTACAACCTCTCTATACATAGTTTAGTTATAAAAGAAAATAATTAGAACTAAAAAAAGCCGGAGTTCCGACTTAAAGAAAATAAGAATATAGGGCAAGAATTGTAATGGAACCTAGAACAACAATGATTATATTTGCACCTAAAAAAGCAGCAGCAAAAGCAGCAGCAGCACCTGCAATTCCATACCAGATATCCCCCTTTTGAAGTAAAAGGATCGCTGGGAAGATTAATGCTCCCAATGTTGCATATGGAACATTTTTCAGTACTCCTTGGATAAAAGGCGGAAGTTCCTTCCCTTTAAACAGTACAAATGGAAGCATTCTTGGTATATAAGTTACAATTCCCATTCCTATAATCATCCACATAATTTCAGTTTTCATTCTTCACACCCCAATACCTTGCTTTCCCCAGTTCGATTAGCTCGACTAATACAGCAGAAAGTATCGTTGAAATAACAATTGACCATCCTTGTGCCATCATGTCGCCGAGTGTAAAGATTGAATTAAAGATTGCGGCGAGTGCAGCTAGAAAACACACTTTAACACTTTTCTTCAATGATGGCACTAACAGCCCCACGAACATGGCATAAAGAGCAATTCCCATACTTTCTTGTAATGTTTGAGGAAGACTTGCCCCTATCAAATGACCAATCCCGGTAAAAATAACCCAACTTGAGTAAGCTAACAGATTTACTCCAAACATAAATCCAGTCGTTGCAGTCCCTTCTTTGGTCGCCGCAACAGAAAATGTCTCATCGGTAATTCCAAAGGAATAAAGCATTTTATTCCCGAGAGTGTCATCCTCGCATTTCTCATTTAACGTGGTCGACATTAGAAAGTGGCGAATATTTACGATAAAGGTTGTTAAGATAATTTCAAAAATTCCCGTTCCATAAGCAATTAAACTTAATGAAATATATTGTGACGCACCTGCAAATACAATCATACTCATTAAAACGGATTCATAGATAGACAGTCCTGATGTTTTGGCGAGGAGCCCAAACGTCAATGCAATTGGAAAATATCCAATACCAATACTTATCCCTGCCTGCAGTCCCTTTTTAAATTCAGAAGACTCCTTTTCCATTGCAAACTCCGACAACTTTACTCCCTCTCTCCTTGCTATAATTAAAATTAAATATTATCAAATTTTCAGAAAGAATGAAATAAAAAAACATGGCGGGAACCATGTTATTTTCCTTTGTACACAGGTTTTCTTTTTTCTGCGAAGGCTTGCAGTGCTTCTATTCTATCTTCTGTTGGAAGAGTCACTTCATATGCTTTCCTTTCAATCTGAAGTCCAGTATTTAAATCAACATTCATTCCGTTTTTCACGGCAAATTTAGCCTGTTTCAATGCAATTGGACCATTTGCAAGCATTTGCGAGGCAAGTGCTAAACTCTCGGAAAGCAGATCTTTCCGACAGACAACTTTTGTGACTATTCCAAATGTTAATGCTTCTTCTGCAGTGAAACGGCGGGCGGTAAGAATCAGCTCCAAAGCTTTAGCCTGCCCAATTAATCTTGGCAGTCTTTGAGTCCCTCCCGCACCTGGAATAATGGCAAGACCTGTTTCGGTTAACCCCATCACTGCCTCTTGTGCAGCAATACGAATATCGCAAGCAAGGGCTAACTCCATTCCACCACCGAATGCAAATCCATTCATTGCAGCAATAGTAGGCTGTGGAAGTTGGTCTATTGCGTTAAAGACCTCATTTATTTTAAATAAGTTGCGTTTTACTTGCTCATCTGTAAGATTTTTTCGCTCCTTTAAATCTGCCCCAACACTAAATGCTTTTTCCCCGGAACCAATAAAAACAACAACAATGATATCAGAATTGATCCGAATTTCCTCAACCTTATTTTGCAATTCTATTAGGGTTTCGTAGTTGAAGGCATTAAGAGATTCCTCACGGTTAATCTTTACGATTGCTACATGGTTCTTAATTTCCACTATGATTTGATCCATGGCTTAACTCTCCTCTCTTTTTCAAAAGAAAGGCAGGCTGACTGGCCTGCCTTTCTACTATATGATTTAGACGGTCTGTGCAATTTGCGTTTTTAATGCTCTTCGCAAAATCTTCCCTGTTGTATTCTTGGGAAGTTCTTCCAAGAACTCAATCGAAGAAGGAACTTTATACTTGGCTAAATGTTCTCTGCAGTAATTAAGTAACTGCTCTTCGGTTGTATCTGGATTTTTACTCACAACATAACATCTTACTGATTCACCAAGATCTGAATCTGGTACACCGAGTACTGCCACTTCAACTACATCCGGATGGTTATAAAGTACCTCTTCCACCTCACGAGGATAGACATTATATCCCCCTACTAAAATCAAATCTTTCTTTCTATCAACAATATAGAAATAACCATCTTCATCCATTCTAGCTAAGTCCCCAGTATATAACCAGCCATCACGTATGGCTGCCGCTGTTTCCTCTGGCATTTTGTAATACCCTTTCATGACATTTGGACCAGAAACAATTAATTCTCCAACTTCTCCAACAGGAAGGTCCTCTCCTAATTCATTAACAATTTTGTTTTCAACATGGAGAATGGATGTTCCAATAGAACCAGCCTTTCGTGGGCGGTCCAGTGGGTTGAAACAGGTAACCGGTGAAGCCTCGGACAAACCATAGCCCTCGGAAACTGTAACATTAAATTTCTTTTCAAAATTAGTAAGCAGTGCTACCGGTAATGAGGCTCCACCAGAAATACATAGCCTTAATGTAGAAAAATCCTCTGGATTACCTTCTGGGTACTGATATAGGAAATTATACATAGTCGGAACTCCGGCAAAGACAGTGGCTTTAAACTCTTTTGCCAAATCAAAAATTTCCTTTGGACTAAACCTTGGAGCAATCAACAAGGTAGCTCCGCTCAATAATGGAGCATTTAAAGCTACTGTTAAGCAGAAGACATGGAACATAGGCAGGGTCGTGATGACACGGTCTTGATTATTCATCTTTAAATAGTCGCCCACATCACTAGCATTGCTGTATAGATTCTGATGGGATAACATTGCACCTTTTGGTTTTCCAGTGGTCCCAGAAGTATAAAGGATAATCGCAGTGTCCTCATCTTTCAACTCAGGACCTTTAAAGGAAAGGTTACCTGATGCAACGACCTCTGAAAACGATTTCATTTTAGAGTAAAGAGAAAGAGATTCGATATTATGACTAGAAATTCCATTTTCACTCGTTTCACAGAAGATAAAGTTCTCTACCTTCGGCAAGAAAGCATGTACCTTTTCAGCTAATGGAATGGCCATATCTAAGGCGACTACAAGTTTCACATCGCCGTTATTTAATATGTACCCAATTTCATCTGCTGTGTAAATAGGATTAACTGGAATGACGGTTGCCCCTAACCTCAATGCCCCGTATAAACCAATGACAAAATGTGGTGAGTTACCTAGTAATAAAGCAATATGGTCCCCTTGTTTTACACCTAATTTTTCTAAACCAGATGCAAACTTAGTAATCGCTCCATCCAATTGCGCATATGTAGTTCCTTGTCCCATAAAATAATAGGCTGTTTTACTGGCTGATTTTTTTGCAGTTTCGTGAAGTTTAGATGATAAATTCATAATTTCCCTCCCTTTGTGAATGAATGTTCATTCACTTAATAATAAAAATTTTCTAAATATATTATATTTAAAGAAATTTAAGTATACAAGCCTAAAGTTTCAAAAACGATTCAATTCTAACTATTTTGTGATGACAAAAAAGTCCCCAACAAGTATGAGGACTTTTACTCTATTCTCAAGTGAAATTTAATTTCATTGGCAGCTTGCTTTGCAATTGTTTGCGCTTCTTCAAGTGTCTCTCCTTTTGCAATAACGTACGCATATCGGTGACCCATTGACAATGGAGGTGTAACGTAGGTTCCACTCTTTGGTTTAACATACACCTCTACTACGCCGGGAGTAGTCATTGCCCTTCTCTTACCTGTTACTTTCTCTAATTTCCCTTTACGTTCAAGGATGATATACTGTGTGTAAACATAATAGTTAGTGCTTTTTTCTAAAGTAGGCTCCTCTCCTAGTAACATTTTTAGCGTTTCTTCTACTAAACTATAACCAAATGCTGCTTGAATCATCTTGTTCATAGCACCACCCGAAATCCTCGGATTCATTTCAATCAATTTCCAGCCTTCTACTGACAATCTTATTTCTAAATGAAAGGTACCATTCTTTACTTCTAACATAGATACAATCGTTTCGATCACTTCCATTAAGCCCTCTGCTATATTTGAAGGCACCTCAGCCAGTACACCATATCCCGTAACAATAAACCGTTTCCCCTTTGTAATTTCTTGCCTAATAATTGCACCAATTTGCACTCTCTGGTTAGTGACAAGAACCTCTACTAAGTATTGGTCACCTACGACGTATTCTTCAATAATGATCGTTTCGCGTGGGTTTTTAGTTCGTAATTTCCCTGCATTTTGTTCTAATTCCTTGATACTTGCTGCGAACAATACATCCTTTGAGCCAGTCGAAGAAGCACACTTCACTACCACTGGAAAATTTACTTTATTGTGGGTAAGAACAACAGGCAATTGCATGTCTCTTGTTACTAGCATAAATCTTGGTGTAAATGATTGTGCTGCAAAAAATGTTCTAGTTTTTTCTTTATCTTCCATAATCCCAATAGCTTTTGTTGATAAATAGTTCTTACAATACTCATCGGCTAATAAGGAAGCAATCTCTACAAATTTTGCGACAAAACTCGTTATGACCACTATTTCATTTCCACGTTGTTGTAATAAATGAATTTGTTTTTTTATTTCCTCCATTTGTGTAATATCCACTAAGGTGAGTTGATGAACATCCTTATATTCACTTCTTTGCTGAATTTGTTTTTCCTGATCAGTAAAAACCACCGTATAGTATCCTAGTCCATATGCAGCTTTTACAGCCTCTCTGCTTGATCCGGATTTATTTAATCCGATAAAGATGATTGTTCTCATTCTCCTCACTCCACTTTTTTCCTGACAATTATAAACGCCCTATATGTTATGAAAAACACTGATTTTTGTATAGACTATTTGTTAACCCACGGTTAAATTGCCTAAAAAAAAACGATGATTTTCATCATCGTTTTAAATCTTAATAAATTAAATTAATAAATTCTTCTTTTGAAACATTACCAAAATAATAGGTTGTGTCTAAATCCTTCAGTACCGCTTCTAACTCGCTTTTTTCATAGCGGATACCCTTTAGTTTATTCTCAATGTCACTTACATCGCCTACACCAAAAAAGTCACCATATATTTTACAGTTTTCAATGACTCCTTTATCCACATCTAATCGGACATCAATTTGTCCGACAGGGAACCGATGGGAATGCTGGAGATTAAATTTTGGAGATTTTCCATAATTCCAACCCCAATTTTGATAGCGTTCCTTAGAAAGTTGGTTGATTTTTTTCCAATCCTCTTCCGTAAGTACATATTCCGTCACTTCTTCTCCGTGAAAAATAAATTTCAGCAGGGCTGAACGAAACTCTTCAATGCTCCATTTCTCTGTCAAAAATTCTGAAATATTCGCCACTCTACTCCGAACTGACTTGATTCCCTTAGATTCAATTTTATCTTTTTTCACTCTTAATGCAGAGACAATATGATCCATTTCCGAATTAAAAAGTAGTGTTCCATGGGTGAACATACGACCTTTGGTTGAGAATTGTGCATTTCCAGAGATTTTCCTGCCTTCGGCTAAGATATCATTTCTCCCGCTTAATTCTGCATTTACCCCCATCTGTTTCAGTGCAGCAATCACCGGTTCTGTGAATTTACGGAAATTATGAAAGCTATCTCCGTCATCTTTTGTTATAAAACTATAATTCAGATTACCCAGGTCATGGTATACAGCTCCTCCGCCAGACAGTCTGCGCACTACATATATACCATTGCTCTCGACATATTCAGTATTAATTTCTTCCACTGAATTTTGGTTTTTTCCAATAATTATAGAAGGCTCATTTATGTAAAATAATAAATACGATTCATTGATATCAAGATTCTTCAAGGCATACTCTTCAATGGCTAGATTGATGCGTGGATCGGTGATGCCTTTATTATCGATAAATAACATACTATCCTTCCCCTTCTTATAGCGAAATGGTTTGAAACTCATCTGCAAGTTTTATTATACCAGTATATTCTGTGCTTGCCTCATTGATAAGCATCGATAAATCTCCGTAATGTGGAAGGTGGGTAAGAATTAATTGTTTAACTCCTGCTCTTTCCGCAAATTTGCCTGCATCAATGCTATTCATATGACCTGCAGACTTTCCATTTTGATGCTGATAAAAATTACATTCACATAATAACAAATCTGCATCTTTCCCAAACTCAATAAATTCTTCTTTGAAAGAACTATCACCTGTGTATACCAGTGATTTCCCGTCTGCTTCTATTCTCATTGCGAAGCATGGTGCTGGGTGATCTGTCTTTAGAAAGGAAACTTGAAATGGACCGGCAGTGAGTGCTTCATTAGGCGAATAGGCATTTCCCTTTGTAATTTCCTTATACGTTAACTTTGCAAATTCCGTTTGGTCCAAAGGATGTCCATAAATAGGTAACGTCGGAAAACTCTTTCCTAAAAATCCTTGAATTAAGCGAGCATGCTGTAATACACCAATATCTGCAATGTGATCTGGATGATAGTGTGAAATTAACACAGCATCAAGATCTTCGGGCTCAATAAGATTCTGCATTTTTGCTAAAACCCCACTGCCGCAGTCAATCAACAGTTTAAATCCCTCATGCTCCAGCAAGTATCCTGAACTTGCTCCATTTTGTTTTGGGTATCCTCCCCAAAAACCGATAATTGTTAACTTCATCTAAGTAACCCCCTCTTATAAAAAAAGAAGCTATTAGTAAAAACAGCTTCTGGTTCATTCCTTTACATTTAAATACTCTAGTACTCCTTTTACTGCTTCTTCGCCTTGGTCGATACAATCAGGCAGTCCAACTCCCCCAAAAGATGCACCGGCTAAAAAGACTCCAGGAAGTTCAGATTTAATATGCTTTTTAATGTTCTCTAAACGCTGTTTATGCCCCACTGTGTATTGAGGCATTGAATCTTTCCAGCGTGATACAACTGCAAAATCAGGCTGCATTCCAATATCCATTGTCCTGCTTAAATCATCTAACACAATCTGAATGATTCTATCATCAGAAAGATCAACAATCGTTTCCTCACCTGCTCTTCCTACATAACAGCGAAGGAGCACTTTGCCTTTTGGAGTAGAATGAACCCATTTTTTATGTGTCCACGTGCATGCGGTAATGGAATAATCACCATTTCGGGATACAACAAAGCCTGTACCATCAATGTCCTTCTTGATAGCCTCCTCAGGAAAGGCAAGGGCAACAGTAGCAACGGATGTTGATGGGACTGACTGTAATGGATCAAAAAAGTCATAATCTGAGAACATGGATTGTGTTATTTTATGTGGTGTTGCGGCAACAATACTGTCTGCAACCAGTGTTTCACCGTTATTGAGATAAAGCTCATACTGCTGATCAATCTTTGTAATCTTTTCGACCCTGTGCCCTTTTAAAATGATGTGAGGGTCCAGTTTTGCTTCAATACTTTCAGCAAAGGATTGGAGACCAGATTTAAAGGTTAAAAAAGCTCCTTTTTTCTTCTCGGCAGACTCCTGTGTTTTTGGTTTAGCAGGTGTGGTTTTTTTCATGCCCAAAATGAGACTTCGGTATTTTTGTTCAACCTCATAGAATTGCGGAAAGGTTGACATTAAACTCATTTGATCAATATCTCCGGCGTAAATTCCTGATAATAAGGGTTCGATTAAATTTTCAACCACCTCATCGCCTAACCTTCTGCGAAAGAATTTCCCAAGTGATTGATCGACATTACCAGGTGAGCGAGGTAAGAAAAAATCGGCTGCAGCTCTGGCCTTGCCTGGAATTGAAAATAATCCAGTTGTAATAAATGGTCCAATTTCGGTTGGGATCCCCATTATTGAACCCCCCGGCATTGAATATAGTTTGTCATTCACAAGAACATAGGATTTCCCAGTTGAGTTAGAGACTAATTGGTCTTCCATACCTACTTCCTTTGCAAGTCTAATCATGCTCACTTTTCTAGCAAGGAAGGAGTCTGGACCCCTTTCAATGGTAAAACCGTCTCTTATAAGAGTTTGCATTTTACCTCCGAGACGGTGAGATGCTTCAATAAGCCTGATTTCGAGAGGCAGCTTTTTTTCTGTAATTATTTTTTGAAGGTAGAATGCCGCAGTAAGCCCAGCAATTCCGCCCCCAATAATTGCAACCTTCTTTTTTTCTTCCGCCACGGATTTCACCCTTCTTTCCTTGGTTGTTATCGAGTCGATAACCTTTTTAAAATAACCGTAGACATGGCATCAATTAGATCATCGTGGGCGTTTGGCATTTCTGGGCGATAATAACTTGCTCCCACTTCTTCCGCTGCTATTCGGCACTCGTAATCGTTGTCGTATAGCACTTCTAAATGTTCACATACAAAACCTACAGGTGCATAAACA
This sequence comes from Neobacillus sp. CF12, assembly GCF_030348765.1. Taxonomy (GTDB): domain Bacteria; phylum Bacillota; class Bacilli; order Bacillales; family Cytobacillaceae; genus Neobacillus. The sequence goes on from NZ_JAUCEU010000007.1 coordinate 2,511,182, forward strand.
AATGCCTTATATGGATGTTCTTTTGCTAATTCTCGTGTTAACTCCTGAACATCTGGTCCTAACCATGGATCAGGCGTATTCCCAGCACTTTGCCAGCCAATCGCATACTTACTAATTCCTGCCTGCTTTGCAATTAATTCAGCTGTTTCTTGAAGTTGACTAGGGTATGGATCTCCAAACTGCAAGATTTTCTCTGGCAGACTATGCGCTGAAACAATCATCATTGCGTTAACTTTTTCTTCTTGGGGCATTTGCTCATAAATTGCTTTAATTTTTTCTGCCCAGTAGTTAATAAACTTTGGTTCATCATACCAACTATCAATGGAAGTGATTGTCATACCACCAAGTTTTTCTGCCTCTTCCATTGCCCTGTTATTATACGATTTAATACTAAAAGTTGAATAATGTGGTGCCAAAACTATACTTACAGCGTCTGTAATCCCATCTTCATACATTTCCTTTACAGCATCTTCAATAAATGGTTCTATATGTTTTAAACCGAGATACATTTTAAACTCTATTTCATCTTGAACTGTATTAATACGGTCCTCAAGTTTCTTCGCCTGCTCAATTGTAAGTTTTGCTAATGGTGAAATACCGCCGATTGCTTCATAGCGGCCTCGTAACTCTTCAATCATTTCTGGAGTAGGCTTTCTGCCATGCCGAATATGTGTATAGTATCTTTCTAAATCATCTAAATGATATGGGGTTCCGTATGCCATTACTAGTAATCCCATTTTCTTCTTAGTCATCATCCGCACCTCACTCTTAATTCTTGTTGCAAATTCATAATCAAGAAACTTGTCCCATTAAAATGTCCTTATATCAGGATTTAGAGGGCCTCTAAATGATTAGGGCCCTCCTTTTTTATGCATATTATATTGTGCCAAAAAAAAGGCTATCTTACCAATATTAACTCTCAGGAGGTGATTTTTATCTGCTCAACTTTGATGCAGAATACTCATGGACAAATGAGGTTAATCTTTTCAAGGTTGCTGGGTTGACAGATGGGAATACACCATGTCCAAGATTAAAGATATAACCGCCCTGAGCCATACCTTGGTCTAAAATCGCTTTCGCTCTTTCTTCAATCACTTCCCAAGGAGATAACAGGATTGCAGGGTCAAGATTGCCTTGAACCGTTTTTTGAATTCCCATTTCCCTCGCCTTTTGAATCGGAAGACGCCAGTCCAAGCCAACTACATCTAATGGAAGGTCATTCCATTCCATAGCAAGATGACTTGCTCCTACACCAAACATAATAAGTGGAACATTTTCCTCTTTAAGTTCCGTGAAAATTCTATTCATAACCGGCTTAATAAAATAGCGGTAGTCCTCTACATTCAACGCTCCCACCCAAGAATCGAAGATTTGGATAGCTTTAGCACCGGCCTTAATTTGTGATTTCACATATGTGATGATCATATCAGCAAGCTTTTCCATTAAAGCGAACCACGCTTTAGGTTCTGAGTACATGAATGCTTTAGTCTTGTTGTAATTTTTTGAAGGTCCTCCTTCAATCATGTAACTTGCAAGGGTAAAAGGAGCCCCAGAAAATCCAATTAAAGGTACAGATAATTGTTCTTGGGTTAATAATTTAATCGTATCTAAAACGTAAGGTACGTCCTCTTCAGGATGAATTTCACCAAGTTTTTCAACATCTGCTAATGAAGTGATTGGATTGTCAATGACAGGACCAATTCCTGATTTTATTTCAACCTGCATTCCAATCGCCGGAAGCGGTGTCATGATATCTTTATATAAAATTGCGGCATCAACATTGTACTGCTCTACAGGAAGGCGGGTTACATACGCACATAGTTCCGGTTGGTGTGTAATTTCAAACAAAGAATACTTTTCTTTAATCTCTCTATACTCTGGTTGTGATCGCCCAGCTTGGCGCATATACCACACTGGTACGTGGTCTGTTTTTTCTCCTCTAGCTGCTTTTAAAAATGTTTCGTTGATTTGTTTCGTCATGTAAATATATCCACCTTTCAAAGACATGTCTGCCTATATTCTAATATATGTAGCCAAAAATTAAAAACTTCATAGAGTGCATAGCACTGGTTTCACTATATCGATTATTCCTATTTGTGTATAGGTTACGATGCAAAGTGTCAAAAAAAAGTCGTTTTTACGTTATTTATTTATTCAAATCCCTTTCACCACTTTAATGAAGATTCATATTCTGTATTACATCCGATAGGGCGAATAACTATATTCGTCCTTTTGATGAAGATGAGAGAGGAGGTCATTTTATGCTTGTCGAGCTTTCAGCTCTCCATTGGATATATGTTGTCTTTATTGCTCTTATTATCGGATTTATGGTCAAACGAAGAGATACCACACTCATTTGTATCATTGGGATATTCCTAATTGCCATTACTGCAACAGGGTCATTAAGTAGTTCAGTCAGCAGTATTTTTAACAGTTTTATTTATGCAATTACAGAGCTATTATCAACCATCTTAGTCATATCCATTATTGTGGCAATGAGCAAAACCTTAACTACTACAGGGATAAACGATGTAATGATTTCACCTTTTACAAAATTAATTCGTAACCCTGCACTCGCATATTGGACTATTGGTATCTTAATGATGATCATATCCTGGTTCTTCTGGCCGTCGCCAGCTGTTGCCCTGTTAGGTGCCGTGCTGCTTCCAGTTGCACTGCGAGCAGGACTTCCAGCTTTGGGTGTTGCGATGGCAATGAACTTATTTGGTCATGGTATAGCCCTATCAGGTGATTTTGTCATTCAGGCTGCGCCAAAATTAACATCAGATGCAGCTGGAATCCCAATCGGTGATGTCATCAGTGCTAGTATACCATTAGTATTTACGATGGGGATTGTAACCACTATCGCTGCTTTCTATTTCTTAAAACGAGATATGAAAAACGGTGTCCTGCAGGTGACTCCATTTGTACCTATGGAGTCATCTGAAGATACAACTTCCGAAAAAAATCTCCTCACTATTGGCCAAAAGCGATTCTTCGCCATTCTTGTTCCTATTTTATTTGCTATTGACGTTGCTGGTATGTTTATCCTTGACTTGACTGGCGGTGACGCAACTGCATTGGTCGGAGGAACATCGATTTTCATTCTTCTCCTGATTACCATGGTAAGCCATAAAAATAAGGGCCTTGAAAAAACAACCAGCTATTTAATTGAAGGATTTACATTTGGTTTTAAAGTTTTTGGACCTGTAATCCCAATAGCAGCTTTCTTCTATTTGGGTGATGCTGGTTTTGGTAAGATTATCGGTGACTTTTTACCAGATGAATCACAAGGAATTGTCAATGATCTTGGTGTTGCGTTAGCAACTATCGTTCCATTAAGTAAAGTGGTCGGAGCCGTAACGTTAACCACTGTAGGGGCAATTACAGGTTTAGATGGTTCTGGATTCTCTGGAATTTCACTCGCAGGTTCAGTCGCGGGCTTGTTTGCTGTCGCAATTGGTAAGGGTGTCGCCACATTAACTGCACTTGGTCAGATTGCGGCCATCTGGGTTGGGGGCGGAACATTAGTACCGTGGGCATTAATCCCTGCTGCGGCTATCTGTAATGTTGACCCATTTGAATTAGCAAGGCGAAACTTACTTCCGGTGGTAATTGGTCTTTTCGTTACGACCATCGTGGCAATGTTTCTAATTTAAAAAAGAGGCTCAGCAGCCTCTTTTTCTCATTTCGCTTTCTTTTTTAGTTTCTTTTTAAAAAATTTGTAAATAAATATCGATAACATCACCCATAAATAGCCAAACGCAAAACCGCCAATAACATCTGTAGGGTAATGCACTTGGAGTATGATTCGACTTGCACCAATTAGTAGTAATAATAATGCTGTTAACCAGATGACAACTTTTCTAGTTGATGAATTTTTTATATCCTCAATAACTAGATAGGCAATAAAAAAATAGCAAGTTAATCCTACCATTGCATGCCCACTTGGAAAACTTAAACTATCGACATGTGCAAGATGTTCAAGTTCAGGTCTTGGTCGCGCAATAAGGTCTTTTAGAAGTTTATTAACTTCATTTCCAAGAGCGACAGATAGAGCAATAGCTGAAGCTCCTAAGAAATTTCTTTTAATCAGCAATAACCAGCCCAACACAATCAACGCAACAATACCTATCCCCTTTTTGTCTCCTAATTCTGTAAGCAGAAGAAAGAATGGATTGAAGGTATCAGGTACATAAGCAAATAAATCTGCTAACTTATCATCAAGCCAAAAAGTTTGTTTTGCAGCTACTTTGATAGAAGTATAGAGTGCTATTACAATGGCAAAACCTACTATTAAATATGTATAACCATTTCTTTTTTTCATCGAATAAATAATCCTTTCTCTCTCTGAAAACTCTCTCAAATTATAATGAAAAACACCTTAAAAATCTACATAATAGTATTAAAGTGTTAAAATAGATTGAAAATATTTTTAATTCTATAGGCGTTTGGAGGGTTCATATGTTGAAGCAATTGTTTTTAAAATTAGAAGATTACTATGAGGAAATGGTATCCATTCGCAGGTTTATGCACCAGCACCCCGAATTGTCCTTTCAAGAATATAACACATCACAGTTTATAAAGAATTATTATGAAAAACTTGGAATAGACGTAAAGGATAATGTTGGTGGAAACGGCGTAGTAGCAAAAATAAACGGCAAAAAACCCGGAAAAACGGTGGCACTCAGAGCAGATTTTGATGCCCTGCCTATTCAAGATGAAAAGGAAGTTCCTTACAAATCTTTAGTCCCCGGGGTCATGCATGCCTGTGGTCATGATGGACATACAGCAACGCTTCTTGTCCTTGCTAAGGCACTAAATGAGTTGAAGGAAGAACTCGAAGGGAATTATGTCTTTATCCATCAGCATGCAGAGGAATACGCACCTGGGGGAGCAATATCCATGATTAAGGATGGCTGCTTAGACGGCGTTGATGTCATATTCGGAACTCATTTATGGGCAAGTGAACCCACTGGTACAATCCAATACCGTACAGGTCCAATTATGGCAGCCGCTGACCGTTTTGAGATTGACATACAGGGCAAAGGTGGACATGGTGCACAGCCTCATAAGACAAAGGATGCCATTGTTACTGCTTCCCAGTTAGTTGTAAATCTTCAGCAAATTGTTAGCAGGAAAGTGAATCCTGTTGAGTCTGCGGTTGTTACAGTCGGTTCATTTGTGGCTGAAAATGCGTTTAATGTAATTGCAGATAAGGCGAAATTGATAGGGACAGTTCGTACCTTTAATGATGATGTTCGTCAGTTTATTGAAGATGAAATGGAAAGAATTATTCAAGGCACCTGCCACTTGTCTGACAGCACATTTACCTTTTTATATGAAAGAGGGTATCCAGCAGTAGTTAACCATGAAAAGGAAACAGAATTCCTTATCGGTGCTGCTAAGGAAGTTCCTGAGGTGCTAACGATTGAAGAATCCGAACTGCAAATGGGTGGAGAAGATTTCGCATATTACTTAAAGGAAATACCAGGTACCTTCTTCTTCACAGGTGCAAAACCTCAAGATGCCGATCCAGGCTACCCACATCACCACCCGAAATTTGACATCAATGAGGATTCGATGTTAATAGCTGCAAAAACACTTGGTACTGCAGCAATTAGAATACACCAAGAATAATAATGTAAAAACCCCTGAACGTTAATAATGTTCAGGGGTCTTTTTTAGGATTCTTAATCTGTAAGCATTCATTGCCGTCTCACCTAATTGTTTCAATAAGTTGTTATTGGCATATGCACCCACAAATGCGCCAATACCCGGTACTAACTGAAACATCTTTACAAGATCGATGTAATCTCGATATTCTTGTTGAAATTTACGCCAATCCATTTCTACAAGAGTTTGTTTTCTCTCGTCCCAGTTTTCAATTTCAGATAATGTCTCTCGGCGGATTTCATCACTGGAAAACGCAAGTTGGAAGATATGCAGAATAAATAGCCGTTCTTCAAATTCCTTCGTATTAAAACCATAAATCGCAGCCGCTTCAAAGAGAAATTTCATTTTTATTGAAAGCAGTAATGGAAAATCAGCAAGACCAAGCAGAATTCCCCCAGCACCAGTTCCCGCACCTTCCACCAGCGCGGTTTTCTGGAATACAGCCGTCTTTTTACGCATTAATTCATCACGTTCTTCTAGTGTCAAACCTGCCGCTTGATTTTTGTTGGTCGTGAGTTGGGATCCAAATAAAGTGGTTTTGACCATTCCCTTTATGCTTTCGGTCATAACCTCATGGACCTTTTCTGGAATTATTTCATTTATTTTCCCCTGAGCCTTTTTCGAAATTCTATTCATCATTCCAGAACGTCTTGTTAATTTTCGTTTCCATTCAACGACTTCACCATAAACCTTTAACTCATATTCATTCATGCTCCCACTCCCCTTTAGCAAAAGAATAGTAGTTATTTTACATATCCATTCATGCTTTTAGTCTTTTCTTACTATAAACAATTACAAATAAATAACTAAACAATAGACCTGAAAACAGGACTACTAACGAAAACAACCAATCCCCTTTTATCAAAACAATCATGGCGAAAAGGATGGATTGAATGAAAAGAATTATTTTTAGAATCGATTGGAATGCCGCCATTTTGTGCTTATGGGAAACAGGATACAAATCAATCCAAAGCTTGTTTTGGTGATGATTCCATAATGGCAGCAGTTGAAATCCCGTTAGGTAAATGAATAGGAGTGAAAAAATAATTTGACCCCAACCAAATGAAATAAAATACAGTGCCACAGCACCGATTACGGTTAAACGAATAAAGAGACCTAAATAATCGGAGGATCTCAGGAATGTTCGTGCGAATAGATAATGATACGTTCTATTCTGTGAAAAAGAAATGGATTTCATCAATATGTCTAACCATTTTCTTCTTTTTACCGTATCCTTTAATTTCGGTACATCTGTGAATAAATTGGCCAATCGATAAAAGGAAGCCATTCTCTTCTCTTCTTGAGCAATAAGTAAATCCCATTTTAACCCCATTTTTTTCGTTCTAACATAAAAAGAACGATAGTAAAATGCCAAAATGAAAACAACTAGTAATAAGAAAAGAATATTTGCGTTGTTAAATAACAAAAAAGTAAAGATTACATTAATGAAATACCGGACGAACATGTCCCAGATAAAAACCGACTGTTGGACAAAATAGTGAATTCTCCAGTTAACAGCAAGGTTCCATGCTTTTATCGCCAGCAGCACCAGCAGGAAAATAAAAAATGATTGAAAACCATTTGCACTAACATGGGCATACATTGGCATCAATACAGCTAACACCATTAATAAGATATATCCTTGAAAGACTAAACTTATCAATCCTGAACGGGAGAAATACCCCTTCAATCTTGTTTCAAGCGGAATTAAAAAGACCTGGTCAGCCTCCAGCAAAAAAGTAAATACGGGACTGTGTGTTAAAAACAGGCCAATTATCAAAGCAATGATAATCTCTGCTGGAAAATCAGGTGACAATGTACGAATCCACTCCTGATAATAAAATGCAGCAGTACCGATTAGAAATAACAGGACTACAACAAGGTGACCATTCAATATGTAACGAAGATAAACGCCAAATTCTTTTAGACGATGCACAGCTCTATCTTTCCATAGCTTTTTCTCATCAAACATAGTTTTCTTCCTTCGTTAATTGGATATATAAATCATCTAATGATGCTTGAGGCATTGAGAATTGTTTTCTCAGTTCAACAAGTGTCCCTTTTGCACGAACCTTTCCTTCATGAAGAATCACAAAGGAATCGCAGTATTTTTCCGCGGTGGTTAGAATATGGGTCGACATTAAGATGCCCGCACCGTTTTCTTTCATTTTTTTCATTAAATCAAGCAATGACTGAATCCCAAGTGGGTCGAGGCCGACAAATGGCTCATCCACAATATAAAGTGACGGCTGTACTAAAAAAGCACACATGATCATTACCTTTTGTTTCATCCCTTTAGAAAAATGGGCTGGAAACCATTTCAGCCTTTTTTCCATTCGGAATTCGGCAAGTAATTTCCCAATTCTTGTTTTATATGTGGTTTCATCTAACCCATAAGCCATTGCCGTTAATCTTAGGTGTTCCTGAAGGGTAAGTTCTTCGTATAAAACGGGAGTTTCTGGAACAAAGGTAAACATCTTTCGGTAAGCTTCTTTATCTTCGGAAATCGAACGACCATTTATTTTCACTTCCCCACTATGTGGTTCCATTAAACCGATAATATGTTTTATGGTCGTACTTTTCCCGGCCCCATTTAGACCAATTAATCCAACCAATTCTTTTTCATTTACTTCAAAGGATATATCTTTTAAAACTGGATTCCTTGTATATCCACCTGTAAGGCTTTCAATTGATAATAAAGACATATGCTCCGTCCTTCCATTTAGCATGATTACCTTACATTTTACCAAAACGTGGGTAATAAAAATAGAAATTCAATTTTTTTGATCATGATTGTATATTTCAAATTAAAACGGACATCATAATATTCGAAGGGGAAACACCTACTCGATGAAGTGATTCATCAAACTTTGAAATGAGGTGTCTGTCAAAGACATTTAACTTTTCAAACCAGTAGCTTCTAAACGTTTCAAATAAGGGGATGGTTGTTTTGCACAAGTTGCCTTGTAACCATTTAGAGTTCAAATAACACCAGCTATTTATCAAAAAAATAAATGAGGTGTTTACCGCAGATTATCATCCGTTTTTATAAGTTGGGAAAACTATAAAAACACATAGGGGATGGTCAGCTTGAACAATGATTACTGTTTATAAAAAACACTAAATTGTCAAATGAGGTGTTTATCAAACGTAATTCCTGAATGAACGTATAAAATGAAGCAAACCCCTTCGAGAGGACAGGATTCCATGCGGATCCTGTCTCTTTCTTTTTTAATTGCTAATACATATGGTAAAATACGGATATAAAAAATTATTAAAGGGGTTGTGTAGTAAATGAGTAATTGTATCTTTTGTAAAATTGTTAATGGTGATATCCCCTCAGCAAAAGTATTTGAAAATGAACATGTTTTAGCCTTTCTAGATATCAGTCAGGTAACCAAAGGACATACACTGGTCATCCCTAAAGTACATAAAGAAAATTTGTTTGAGTTGACTCCTGATATCGCTAAGAACCTTTTCGAATCTGTTCCTGCTATTGCAAATGCTTTAAAAAAAGAGTTTGAACCGATCGGATTAAACACAGTTAATAATAATGGTGAAGCAGCAGGACAAACCGTCTTTCATTTCCATATGCATTTAATTCCCCGCTATGGAAATGGGGATGGATTTGGTGCCGTTTGGAAAACAAATACAAGTGATTATACGCAGGCAACCTTAAAAGATATGGCAGCAAATATTAGTAAGCACCTATAAAGGGAATTAAATTATCTGAAAATTATTTCTTTATTATTCTTCTATTCCTATGCTATAATGATAACAAGTTTTTCGCTGTAGGCATGAGTGCACTACAGGAGGAACAATTAGCTGAGTTCAGCAGAGGAGAGATGAGAAATGAATACAAAGAATCTAGTAGTCCTATCACTTTTAGCGGGAATTGGGGTTGTATTGCATACGGTAATGCCAGCCTTCCTTACCATTAAACCAGATATGATGCTGGCAATGATGTTTTTGGGAATTATTCTTATTCCAGAAATTAAAAGTGTTATGCTACTGTCAATTGTAACCGGAGGATTATCCGCACTTACAACTGGTTTTCCTGGTGGCCAACTTCCAAATATCATTGATAAGCCCATAACTGCCTTAATCTTTTTTGGTTTATTTTTGGCATTAAAGCAATACCGAAATTCCATTTTTAGTGTTGCAGTCTTAACTGCTATTGGGACATTAGTTTCAGGCTCTATATTTTTGGGAGCTGCACATTTCATTGTAGGCTTACCAAGTTCTTTTGCAGTACTTTTTGCTGCAGGTGTATTACCTGCAATTGCACTGAATACAATTGTCATGGTTATTTTGTACCCAGTTGCTCTATCAGTTGCCAAAAGAACGAAGACGTCATCATCTATTGTCATTTCAAAATAATGCAGGAGAAAAGAACCTCAGATAGGTTCTTTTCTTTCTATAATCCCACCCTTAGATATGATTAAAAACTCGAAAGGATCATTGCAACAATCAAAAATATCCCTCCACCTCCTGCTAGTGCAAGAGCTCGTTTTTTTAATATTTGCTTGGGTGGATAAAATCCTGGTCTTTTTACTGCTAACGTATTCCATATCGCACCGATAAAGAGTAATACACTTAGTAAAAAAAGAACTGTACTCACGCTTTTCATTTAGTACCCCCTATTAAAGACCAAAAGGTTGATACTATCATTCATATGTTTTACGGTCCTTCCCTATGTAGAATATTCAAAAGGTTGGAATTATTAAGAGAAAAAACGTAAAATAAAGAAGAAATATGATTTGAAAATTAAAAAAATATAAATTACAAGTAGAAAAAATCGTAATTTCTAAAAATTTTGTGAATTTACATCTTTATTAATTTTTATTTTATTGGCATAATGTTAATAGAGAAATAAAAAAGTAGGTGAATTGGGGATGTCGGAGAAACAGTATTCAATGAAAGAAGCGATGCTATTTAGCCAACGGATTGCACAGTTAAGTAAAGCTTTATGGAAATCAATTGAGAAGGATTGGCAGCAATGGATAAAGCCCTTTGATTTAAATATTAATGAACATCATATCCTTTGGATTGCATATCATCTAAATGGAGCTTCCATTTCGGATGTTGCAAAGTTTGGTGTTATGCATGTCTCTACAGCGTTCAATTTTTCTAAGAAATTAGAAGAAAGAGGATTGCTTACATTTTCGAAGAAAGAAAATGATAAACGGAATACGTATATCAAACTTACTCCTGAAGGAGAAAATATCTTTCTTCGTTTAATGGAATCCTATCAGCCCACCGGAAATGCTGCATTTGCAGGTGCCTTGCCATTAAGAGATTTATATGGAAAGTTTCCTGATATTATTGAAATGATGGCCATTGTCCGTAATATTTATGGTGATGATTTTATGGAGATCTTTGAACGTTCTTTTCATAATATTGAAACAGAATTCAACGAAGATGAAGGAAAACTTAAGAAATCAGAAAAAACAGAACAAGAACTTTCTTAATCTTTAAAGGCATTTTTGAAACTCTTTAAAAAGAGATTCGTATAGTCCTTGACCCAAACAAGAGTGAACGACTTCATTCACATCAAATTTTGAGGGTAAAGAATATAGAAACTCACTGAAAAGCGGATGAAAGTGAATAAACCCTTCCGCTTTTTGTTCTGCCATTTTCATGTTCATATCCTCACAAAGTTTGTAGAATCCCTGGACTTCCTGTTCTGATATCCCGTTTTCAATTACCATTCTATAGAATTCAAGATTAGGGGAAGATAACATTTTTAAAAGTAATCTTTGATGGTATTCAAGAAGATTTACTTTCGTTTGCAGTTCAAGATATTGATCCATTTCCTTTACCTCCGGATAAAGCTTTATTTTTCATATGCTCACATTATATACTTTTTAAATCCTAGATAAACCTTTTTCTTTGGTGTGGATATCCAAGTTATTTCCTACTTTTCTACCATTCCTTTTAACTATCTTTTTTTGTAAATTTTTGATAATGTATTAACATAAATTGAACATCAGGGAGGGAATCGTTGATGATCTCCATTTTTATTGTTTTGGCCATTTTCATTTTATATTATGTGAACAAAATGACCAATTCCCTTTGTATTCAAAAGGAAATTCCAGAAGAACGTCAGCACAAAGTATTTCGGACAATAAATGTGCTAGTGACGATATTACTGATTTCATCCTATGTGGAAATTTTGTATACATAGGTTTAATTATGTAGTAGCTTTTAAATGTTACAGAAAAATAGAAGCGATGAGAATTATTTCTCATCGCTTTTAAACTTGTTTAAATTATAACCAAGAAGCTCCAATAATTATTAACAGGATGAAAAGGACAACGATTAACGCAAATCCTCCACCATGGAATCCAGCACCAGACACACAATTCTCCCCTTTCTTAAATGGTAAAGCTGTTGTCTGCATCGGGTGTTACCCTTTTATTAAAACCAAGATGCTCCAACAATAATCAATAGAATGAATAGGACTACAATCAATGCAAATCCTGCTCCGTGCCCGTGTCCACCACTCATCGTAATACCTCCTTTGTTATTTACTACGATATTCTATTCAAGCTGTATTCAATTCGACTAGGCGCTTACCTTATTTTCTAAGGAAAAGTCCACCTTTTTCTTAATGGGTAATCATCTATAGTGAACTTTGCGCTTTGTCGTAAAGGCAGTTGAATAGATATTCTTTTTTCTTACATGTTATCGTATGTACGAAACCTAAATTCGCAATAGGTAAATGCCCAGAATTATGAAAACAAATACACAGAAAATTTTTGCAGTGGTTATCATTTATGTTATAGTATAGTTTGTGGACAAAAATCCACAAGAATTTACTGTTTAGGAGAGGTTCCTCATGAAAAAATGGATGTTAGCCCTTACATTAGCTGGCGGGGTTATTGCCTTAAGTGCATGTAATCAAAGCGGCGGTTCGACTGTGGCAGAAAGCTCTGCTGGAGATATTACACAGGATGAACTTTATGAAGCAATGAAGGAAAAGGTAGGAGCACAAGCATTACAACAGCTTGTTTATGAAAAAGTCCTATCTGAGAAATACGAAGTAACGGACAAGGAATTAGATGCAAAGGTTGATGAATTAAAAGAGCAGCTTGGTGAAAACTTTGAAGCAGCACTGGCACAATACGGATATGCTGATGAAGAAGACTTTAAAGAAACGATGAAACTCGGTCTTTTGCAAGAAAAGGCTGCTATGAAGTCGATTAAAGTAACCGATAAAGAAGTAAAGGAATACTACGATAACTATAAGCCTGAAATTAAGGCTCGTCATATTCTTGTTAAAGATGAAAAAACAGCGTTAGAAGTGAAACAAAAGCTTGATGCTGGAGAGAAATTTGAGGATGTTAGCAATACTTATTCTACTGATGAAGCGGCGAAGGCAGCTGGCGGTGACCTTGGCTGGTTTGGTCCTGGAGCGATGGATCCTGTTTTTGAAGAGGCAGCATATGCACTTAAAAAAGATGAAATCAGTGCCCCAGTTCAGACATCATTCGGTTATCATGTTATTCAATTAACGGATAAAAAAGAGAAAAAGTCTTTTGAAGAAATGAAAGAACAAATGGAAAAAGAATTAAAATCTTCAAAATTGATCACTGAAAAGATCAACGAAATTATGCAGAAGGAAATTAAGGATGCAAAAGTAAAAATCAGCGATAAAGATTTAGAAAATGCACTTGATCCAGCACCTGCTGCAGCTCAATAAGCTAAACAAAGAAGGAACTCCCACGGAGTCCCTTCTTTTTTATTCTGCAGTTGCTCTGTCACCCTCACGTCTTTCTTTTTCTTGCTCAAGCCTCGTTAAATAAATTTCTCCCTCTTTTTCAATATTCTCCATTTCTAACATACGTTCTTCTCTCCCTGTCTTAATTGCCATTAAGGCACTAATCACAATTCCAACCACGACTGCATATACCCAAATAGGAATAGTCATATATTTTTGCTCCTTTCATTAGTGGTTGTCCACTTTTTTATAAAACATATTCGATTTATAGATAAATATTCATCATCGCATAAAAAAAAATAACCCAGCTGGGTTATTTTATTTATGAAAAATAGGCTTATAGAACGATCTGTTATCTAAAGCATATACCCGATCAGTGAATTCACCTGGTTTAACCCTTTCTAAGGCACGGTCAAGCATATTCATCTTTGCGTCCAGATTATCTATATAATGCAGAATTTCTGCTTCTTTGATTAATGGTGGTTTTGGACTTCCCCATTCTGCCTTTCCATGATGACTTAACACAAGATGTTGAAGAATTAAAACTTCCTCACCTGAGATTCCAAGCTCTTCAGCAGCTTTTCCAATCTCATTCACCATAATGGTAATGTGTCCGAGCAGATTTCCTTCAACAGTATACACAGTGGATATAGGTCCCGACAATTCTACCACTTTCCCCATGTCATGCAATATCACGCCTGCGTAAAGTAAGTCTTTATCTAGACTTGGATAGAGAGTGGCAATGGATTTAGCCAGGTCAAGCATGCTGACAACGTGATAGACTAGTCCTGATACAAACTCATGATGATTCTTCGTTGCTGCCGGGTATTCTAAAAAAGCGTGCTGGTGCTTTTTCAATAAATGACGAGTAATTCTTTGTATGTTTGGGTTTTTCATGTCAAAAATATATTGTGTCAGTTTACTATTCATGTCCTCTTGACTTAATGGTGCAGTCTCAAGAAAGTCTTCCAATTTAACAGAATCATTTGGTCCTGTTCTTCGAATCTGGCGAATTTTCAACTGACTTTTGCCACGATAATTATGAATATCGCCAATAACTTTAACAATTTTTTGTGCAATGTAATTCTTTTCATCCTCTTCATTTGCATCCCAAAGTTTTGCTTCGATATCTCCGCTTTGATCCTGAAGGATAAGCGTTAAGAATGGCTTTCCATTACTGGCAATTCCCTTCGTGGCGCTTTTAATTAGTAAATAAAGATCAACCTGTACTCCAAAATCATAATCTAGAATTCCTTTATTCATCTTTTTCGCTCCCTCCGATAGTACAAGTATAACATCTCTCTTTATGAAATTACTTCAACATTTCCCTTATGAAGCAAATGAATACTTTCTGTTTGGAAAAACGGAAGTAAATGTGTGTGACAGGTAAAGAATAAAATTTGGTTTTGTTTCAGTGTAGTTAATAACTCCATGACCTTTTGGGTTCGATTACCATCAAAGTTTACAAAGCTATCATCGATTATAATTGGAAATTGATACTTTTCGTAAAGTGTGACGGCAAGCGCCAATCGGATTGAAACATATACTTGCTCTGTGGTTGCTTGACTTAACTCATTTGCTTCAAATAAAGTGTGGTCGCTTCTTTCAATCAGAAAACCAGTACCAGCCTTTTGGAGGTGGATGCGGTGATAATGCTTGTCTGTAAGATAGGATAAATACTCCTCTGCTTTTGCAAGCATTCTCGGTAAATGCACGCTTTTATACTTTTCCACCGTTTGCGATAGAATGTTCTGCGCCAAACTATAACGGGCCCATTCTTTAGCCGCTTCTTCTAACTCAAACTTTTTCTGCTTAAAGTGGTGAAGAAGTTCAGAGTATGATCCGCCCTCTTCTAGAATCTGAATCTGGTAGTTAGCAGCCGCCAGGTTCTCTTGCAGTTCACTTAATCTCCCGGATAAAAGTTCCATCTCGTTGCGGTAATTGCTCAACAATTCGTCGGCGTTATGAATTTCCTGGAATCTTTCAAGGTCCGCTTCCTCTAGGAATGTGTATCGTAACTGTTTGTTTATATCGGTCTGTCGTTCAATCAGTCTAGCCTTCTTTTCAACCTTATTTCCAAGTTCATAGAATGGCTCTTCTGTTTCAACCTCGGCTTCATTAAGAAGCTTTGACCTTTCCAAAATCAAATGGGCCTGCTCCTGCTTCATCTGGTTTAAGTCTGCCTCCAGGTCATCAAGCTTCCCTTGCTTTTCTACATTTTTAATTACCTTCGCATGTTCTTCTTTAAGTTTATTTCGTAATAGATATGCGATTTTGGACAATTCATCCCCTTGATTTTCCAAGTATTCCTTTGAAAAATAAGACAGTCTTTCTTTAATGGCTGCCTGATCAAGTTTAATATCTTTCAATCTAGCATGCAAATTTCTTTTTTCTCTTCCCACTAGTTTATATTGTTCGATCAACTGAAATGCTTCAAGAAGAAAGGTATTTGCTATATATTCTGGAATGTTAAGTTCATCCGATAATTTCAGTAGGTGCTCTTGATTGTCTGCAGCTTCCTTTTCCCAATCTTCATATTTCCTGACCACTTTATCGTATTGCGTCTGCTGTTGTTCACGCTTAATTTTTAATAACTGCAGTTGCTCTCTTACCCTATTATCTTGGTTCAATCTTTCCAGAATCCCTGGGATATTACTATGGTTAAAAGCTTTCAGTTTTTGAAGCAGCAGTTTTTCTGTTTCTAACAGTTCACTAAGAGCCACATTGACGGTATGATCGTTTTTTGGCCTCAAGTTTTTGCTGAGGAACACTCCAATTAACATACTGCCGATTATTCCAATCACCAATAGCCCCCACTGCTTTGTATACAATCCATATAGCGATAAAACCAGCAATAACACACCGATAGTAAGGAACTGAAATTGTTTTTGCTTGTTGATTTTAGCAAATGTCTTCTTGTCCTGTTCATTGGAATGGTGATAGTATTCTATTTTATCTTGAACAGCTTTTAATTCTAATTCAACGTTTTTCTTTTCATGGTCATCATTGACCACCGCTTCGAGTCTTTTTCTATCACTATCAGAAATGATTTGCGTTTGAGTGGAAGTGACCTTTGTCTCTAGTTCCTCAAGAGTATTTTTTTCTTCTAGGAATTTCTCCTTCAGTTCCTGTTCGATTTCTATAAGCCTTTGCTTTTTTCGAGATACTTGTTCAACTTGATTTTTCATATAAATATTTGTATTGATGGTAAAGACTTCTTCTTCATTCAGTGGAAGATGCAGTTTTTCCTTTAACGAATTAAGCTTTTCTTCTAAATCCACTAATTTTAGCTCACATTGCTGTTTTTCAAGCGTCAGTTGTTCATAGAGAGGAATCTGCTCTAAAGCAGCCAGAATCTGTGACTCGTCTTCAAGAAATTCTATTTGAGGCTGGATGGATGCTATTTCTAGTTTTAATTGTGTAATTCTTTCATTTAAACTAGAAATCTGAGCATTGTAAGGAAGGATTAACCCATTTAATTTTTCCAATCGCTCTATTCCTCTAGCCGGAAATGGAAAGTTCCCCAATAATTTTATTTCTGTGTTAATCCATTTATCCTCATTGACGAGGGAATGAATTTTCTGCCATTCGTTTAATTTCTCTACTTCTTGTTTTATTTCCTGAAGTGAATGATTTATTTCCCTTATTTGTTGATTAATAGCGTCCTTTTCTGCAGTTAATTCCTCATAGCCTTGATTCTTGGCTGCAGCTTTCTTCAGGTCACTGTTAAGCTCGTGAATAACCTTTAACTTTTCATTTATCTCAGGTTTCTTGCCGCTCGGTTTAAAACGGGCTTCCAATTCCTTCTGAAGTTCCGCCTCTGTCTTTGCCAGCGTTTCAGTTCCGAGTGTGCCAGTGGAGAATAAAAATTTGCCAAGTTCCTCCCCTTTCATTTGGTGGATATTTTGCAATCCATGGATATTGAAGGAAAAAATAGCTTGATATAATCCCTTATCCAAATTTCCAATAAGCTGCTTGAGCAGGAGTTCATCACCCGTCGTTCCATCTTCCAATGATACCGTAACGTCCCCAGCTGCCTTACCTCTAACCCTCTCAATCGTTACATGGCCAACTTCGTCAAAAAACATCCTTAGCTTACCGCCGTAATTGGACCCGTTTTTGGGCTCATAACGCAGTTCGGTAGATTGCTTTAAAGGGAACCCAAATAGAATTCCATGTATGAATGCCATTATCGTTGATTTTCCTGCCTCATTCTCACCATAGAACACTTGAAAATCAGATAGGTCCTTAATGACTACATTATTTAGTTGACCATAGCCATATATATGTATCTCTTTGATTTTCAATCAATCATCCCCTTTTTCACTATTGATATAATAATCCGATTAAGAGTTTCTCAGCACTTTCCAATAATTCCTTTTGTTCACTTTCAGTTAACCCACTTAAATACTTTCGCCCCATTTGATGTTCGTATAACGGTGCAATTGCCCGATCAAGGTTCTGATAATTATCGATAGCAGCAAAAAGTTCTGTGTAAAAATCAGCCTCATTTACGAGATGATTCCTTTCCAAAGGCTGGGAGTCATGTACAGTTAATCCCACAATCCAGACAAAAGATTCCTCGTCATTTTCATCGTCCATCAGCAATTCAAGCAGTTGGGTATCTAAGGTCCTTTTATCTTGAATATCATCTAATTGAATATTTATTAAGTTCAGCGTCAGCAGCGTACCGATACCAGGTTTGCGCAAACGTTCAATTGTTAATTGGCATAACCGAAGAATTTCTTGGAAACTATGTGCAGTAGAAGCGTCCACAGAGACTTCTTCCCAAACCACGTCTGATGTTTCGATAAACGTCTTAGTGGTTTCAAACTCACTCAGGGTAACATAGTAGCATCCTTTTAAACCTGTCTCTTTCTTATTGCGTCCCTGGAGGTTTCCAGGATAAATAATCGGAGGATGATCTGATAGAATCGTCCGTTTATGGATATGTCCTAAGGCCCAATAATCAAATTGTTTCTCATAAAGGTCCTTAATAGAAAATGGAGCGTAATTATCATGGTCTGTTCCTCCACCTTCATTCCCATGTAGGATCCCAATGTGAAAATCTGCTGGCTCTTGTTTGCGATACTCATCGATTCTTTTATCAAGAATATGCCGCTGTAGATAACTAAAGCCGTATAAATGGATCTTTTCACCACGTTTTGTGTGAAATGCCTTCATTTCAACTTCACTGCCAAAAATGTGAACATTCGAGGGCATATCAAGGTGAACCCACGAACCATTTAGGTGATCGTGGTTTCCATGAATAACATAAACAGGAATATCCTTTTGCAGGAGTTTTTGCATTTCATTCCGAAATCGTGATTGTGCACGTAAACTTCTGTCTTCACCATCATATAAATCCCCTGCTAAAATAACAAAGTCAACATTTTTTTCAATGGCAGCTGCTATAAGCCTTTCTAAAGCCGCAAACGTACTCTCTCTCACTCTGGAAAGGATATTAGCAGGCAAATGCTTTAGGCCAACCATAGGACTGTCCAAATGCAGGTCGGCAGCGTGTATAAATGATATCTGTTTCATAATCGAACTCCTTTGAGTGAGTTTTCTTTCATTGTAACATCTTGAAAATACGAATGCACGTTCTTAAGGAAAATATTGAAAGGGCTTTGCCTTTTTTGACAAAGCCCTTCACATTTTATTCTTTTTTGGTTAATTGTAATGCCTTTTTAATATCCTTGAAGGAATTTGATTTTCCGTACATGAGTACACCGCCGCGATAGACTCGAGCGCCAAAGATAGCTAAAAATACAATTGTTCCCACCAAGATGGTTATTCCTAATGCCGTTTCCCAAACAGGAATATTTAACATTCCTACCCGTAAAAACATAATCATTGGGGTGAAAAATGGTATATAGGAGGTTATAACGATAAATGGTGAATCCGGCTTGCCAAGCCCAAACATCGCAATCATAAAACCTGCAACAACAAGTAATGTCATTGGCGTAATCATTTGTTGTACATCCTCAATCCGGCTTACCAACGAACCTAAAAAGGCAGCAAGGGTAGCATAGAGGAAATAGCCTAGAATAAAGAAAATAACAGCATATGCAATGGTTGATAACGAAATATTACCAAATCCAAATGCATCAAAAAAACCGCCTTCTAGAGAAGATAAATTCCGTTTTATGGAGAAATATCCTACCGATAAAAGTACTGCAAGTTGAGTTAGGCTTAACAGACCAATACCTAGTATTTTTGCAAACATCTGCTTGATTGGCGATACGCTGGATATCATAATTTCCATTACTCTCGAGGACTTCTCAGTAGCCACTTCCATTGCAATCATATTGGCATACATAATAACAGCAAAATAAATGATAAACAGCAGGACATAAACAAGTCCCCTAGCTTGATTCAATTCTTCCTCTGTTTTTGCATTTTCTTCCAGAGCAATTTTCTCGAAAGACACTGGTTCATATAGTTGCCCAAGCTGCTCAGGCGTTAGATTAATTTTTGAAGCTGCTAACATCGTTTTCATTTGCTGAAGTCCTGCCTGAAGATCAGTAAATATTGCTGACTCAGCAACACTCATTGCTTTATAGGTAGCTTCAGGCAATTGCTCTGCATTATAACGAAGCTGGACAAATCCTGTATATTCTCCTTCTTCTACTGCCTTTTCTGCCTCTTTATCGGTGCCGTCAAACTCTGTCAGTTGAAGGTTTTTATTTAATGTACTCATTTGCTCTTTAAGCGGTTGATATAGCTGTCCTGTTTCATCTAATACAGCAACCTTTTCTTTATCTCCGCCTTTATCAAAAACTTCAATGATATTACTCATATTGGTTAACGCTACAGTGATTAATAGCGTCAACAATGTGGTAATCAAAAATGACTTTGTTTTTATTTTACTTAAATACGTATGAAATAAAATAATCCAAAACTTATTCATAGGAATCACCTACTTTCTCAATGAAAATGTCATTTAAAGAAGGCTCTTCAAGATCAAATTTTCGGATGAAGCCTCTATTAACGATATCTTTAAGGATTTTTTCAGCTATATATTCTCCTTCAATTTGGAGATGGATTCCTTCTGCTGTCGATTTAGTCTTCACTACCCCTGGATAATTCTTTAGAAATTCCAATGGAAAATCGGCATGAATAACCAGGTTCTTTTTACCAAAGGCCCGTTTTATTTCTTTTAATGAACCGTGGACAACTGGGGCTCCTTTATGCATAATACAAAGATGCTCACACATTTCTTCTACATGGTGCATTTGATGGCTTGCAAATACTATCGTTGTTCCCTTTTCCTTTAATGAGAGAACTGCTTCTTTAAGCATTTCGACGTTTACAGGATCCAAACCACTGAAGGGCTCATCGAGAATCAATAATTTTGGTTTATGTATGACTGCCGCAATGAATTGAATTTTCTGTTGGTTTCCTTTTGAAAGTTCTTCTACTTTTTTATTTTCATATTCTGGAACTTTAAATTTCTCCAGCCAATTTTTTAATTCAGAAACTGCTTCACTTTTCGGCATTCCTCTTAATCTCGCTAGGTAAACAATTTGTTCGCTAACTTTTAATTTTGGGTACAAACCTCTTTCTTCAGGAAGATAACCAACTAAATGGCTTGTGGAATAATTGATTGGCTTCCCGTCCCAGGTGATTCTTCCATCACTAGAATCCAGCAGCCCTAAGATCATTCGAAACGTTGTTGTCTTCCCTGCACCGTTTGCTCCTAAAAAGCCAAACATTTCTGATTCTGGTATAGTGATAGATAAATCCTTTACAGCAGTAAAATCGCCAAATCGTTTTGTTACATGTTCAAGTTTTAAGACCATACAAATTCCCCCTCTTAAAAACTACTATACGAAATTCCTTAGGAAAAGTTTCACTTTTGCAAAATATCAAGAATTATGCAAATATTATAATATCACTTATTACTTTGGGAGGATATAGAATGAAGACTTACAAATTAACAGCCTTTGAAGCAAACGGGGAAAAATTAGTAGATGAAGCGTTTCAAGCCGATCATGACGAGGCAGCAAAGGAATTAGCAGAAAAAATGTTAGCAGAAAAGAATTTACTCGAGAAAACACATCGCTGCACATCACCAAGCGGGAAACTCATATTATTCCATTCCTAAAAAGAAAAAAGAAGCAGCAGATGCTTCTTTTTTCTCTACTTTACTTTCCGATAAACTTTGCTGGTCTCTTTTCTATAAATGCCCTAATTCCTTCTTGGTGGTCGAAGGTTCGCCGCATTTTTAATTGACCTTGTTTTTCTAGTTCTAATATCTTAAGCAATTGTGGGCGGTTGCTATCTGCTAATATTTTTTTCGTTTTTATCATGGCCTGCACTGGACGTTTCAGCCAGTCAGAGATCCTTGCTTCTAACGTTTCTTTTAGATTATCGGAAACTTCCTGGATTAGCCCTATTTCTAAGGCTTCCTCCGCTTTCATCATTTTCCCGTCCCATATTACCTGCTTTGCCTTTAGTTCGCCCAATCTCTTTTCTAAAAAGTAGTGAGCACCACCATCAGGTATTAATCCAATCCCAATGAAATTCATTGCCAATTTGCTCTTACTGTCTGCAATAATGTGATCAGTAGCCAATGCCAAACTTAGCCCAATCCCTGCAGCCGCACCATTTACGGCGCTTATTGTCAATTTTGGGATACTATAAAGAGTAACAACTAATTCACTAATACAATCCATAACTGGGAAGAATTCGCTTTCATTCAAGTCGGAAAGCATTGTTTTAATATCGCCGCCTGCCGAGAAAGCTCTACCGTTACCTGTTAATACAACTACGTCAATGTCATCTGATTCAGATATTTCTTTTAGTTTAGAAACTAACCCCTTTATCATGTCCACATCTAGTGCATTTAATGATTCCGGTCTATTCATTTCCACCGTTGCAACCCGACCGTTTACCCTCACCTTTACCTTATCTGTTACAAAATTAATACTCACAACTAAACGCCTCCCAGAAACTTTATTCATTTCCATTATAGCTTGAAATGGTACGATAAAAAATAAATTTTCATAATATATGGAATTTTCACTACGACTAATTACTAAAACTTTTTTACGACAAAAAGAACAAAGAGCTGCCTCTTTGTCCTTTTCAATTTACTTTCTTAATACTTCCTTTTGCACTTGCTCGCGTAAGGTCATCTTTAAAAACTTCCCTACAGAGGTCTTCGGAATTTCCTCTAAGAATAAGATTTCATCAGGGAGCCACCACTTAGCAAATTGTGGTGTTAAAAATGCCATTAGCTCTTCCTTTGTCACCTTATCTTTATAGGCGTCTTTTAACACGACACAAGCAACCGGTCTTTCCTGCCATTGTTCGTGCGGGACTGCTACAACTGCTGCCTCAAACACTGATTCATGAGCCATCAAGGCATTTTCTAAATCGACGGATGAAATCCATTCACCACCACTCTTGATTAAATCCTTGGTACGGTCGACAATTTTTACAAAGCCTTCCTCGTCGATCGTTACAACATCTCCAGTGTGAAGCCAGCCATTACGAAATGCATCTAGTGTTCTCTCATCCTTATAATACTCAGAGGCAATCCAAGGACCCTTTATGCATAATTCACCCATCTCCTTACCATCCCAAGCCACTTCTCCGTCCTTGCCGACTACTTTTATACTTAAGCCCGGAACTAGAACACCTTGTTTCGCTCTAATTTCTAGTCTTTCCTCATAATCTAAATTTTCTTGATAGCTCTTTAAAGTGGAAATAACGACAAGCGGGCTCGTTTCAGTCATCCCATAGGCATGTAAGAATGGTACGTTATGGCGCTGTTCAAATGCCTTGATCATCCCTTTTGGCGCTGCTGAGCCGCCACAGAGTACTCCTCTTAAACTACTAAGATCATATGAGCCCTCATCAAGTTCTTTTAATAATCCCAGCCAAATCGTTGGAACACCTGCTGTAATCGTTACCTTTTCACTTTCTATAAGTTCAGCTAGTAGTTTTGGTGTAAAATAGGGTCCTGGCAACACTAAGGATGTCCCAAACCATACAGCAGCAAATGGCATTCCCCATGCGTTGGCATGGAACATTGGCACAACTGGTAACGCAATGTCTTTTTCACTCATTGCAGCACTATCGGCAAGTCCTAACGCCATACTATGAAGGAAAATCCCTCTATGAGAGTATACAACTCCTTTTGGATTTCCAGTTGTCGCAGAGGTATAGCACATCCCAGCTGGATCATTTTCTTCTATATCTTCAGGATAGGTAAAATTAGGATTTGCTTCAGCTAAAAGATCTTCGTAATGATAGATTGGAGAAAGCTTGGTTTCAGGAAGTACCTTGTCATCTGTCATAATCACATATGCTTTAACGCTTTTTAGTTGTGCTGCACATGTTTCAAGTAATGGAATCAGGTCTGGGTCTACTAAGAGGATACTATCTTCTGCATGATTGATAATATAGGAAATATGCTG
Source organism: Neobacillus sp. CF12 (assembly GCF_030348765.1). Lineage (GTDB taxonomy): Bacteria > Bacillota > Bacilli > Bacillales > Cytobacillaceae > Neobacillus. The sequence continues at coordinate 2,535,011 of NZ_JAUCEU010000007.1, forward strand.
CGGAGAAAGTCGAATGTTAATCGTATGAAGAACAGCACCGATACATGGAATTGCAAAATATGCTTCTAAGTGGCGATGATGATTCCAGGCTAGTGTTCCTACCCTATCACCTTTTTCTACTCCTAGTTTTTTTAGACTATCTGCTAGTCTTCTAGTTCTTTCACCGATTTGTTTATACGTAAAACGATGGATGCCGCTTGATGTTCTAGAAACTACTTGTTTTTTTGGAAAATACTTTTCTGCTCTCTCAATCATCTGTGTCATTGTTAATGGCGTTTGCATCATAACTAAAATCTCCTCCCTAACTGAAAGCGTTTTCAAATCATAGTATTCTATGACAGATATCCTATAAAATATTCGCCATAAATATGACATTTCCTCTATAAAGAACAAATTCTCATAAAAAAAACTCCTGCCGATTAAGCAGGAGACCCCTTTTTAAGAGAATAGTTCATCTAATATTTTTATTTTTTCTTCGGTATAGGCTTTATAACTTTCATTATATGTTTTTGGATCTTTCGGATTGGCAAACTGAGTAATTTTTCCTGTTTTCAGATCAATAAATTTACTTGCCGCTCCGCACCCAAGACCAATAATCGTCTGCTGCTCTTCCATTATCATGATATTATAGATGCTTTCTTGATTTGGGAACGCATAGCCGACATTCTCAAGATTACCAAGAATATTTTTTTGCCGGTAGAGATAATAGGGAACATAACCATGACTGTCTGTCCACTTTGTTGCTAAGTTCATCATTTGTTCCACTTCATTCCGATCTGCCACTTTATATTTATCTTTGTTCTTCGTCATCTCAGAAGCACGTTTAAAGGATAATGTATGAACAGTTAATGATTCCGGCATCAACTTTTCTGTTTCCGCAAGTGAATGGGTAAATTCGGTCATCCCTTCACCAGGAAGACCAATAATAAGATCCATGTTAATATTGTTCATGCCCATTTCTCTTGCTAGATGGTACTTATCAATCGTTTCTTTTACCGTGTGATGGCGCCCAATTGCTTTTAATGTTTCTTGTGTATAGGATTGTGGATTTATACTAATCCGATCAATCTTCCATTTCTTTAATACCTCTAATTTTTCAGGGGTGATTGTATCCGGACGCCCTGCTTCAACTGTAATCTCACGTATATTCTCAACATCTGGGAATGAAGCATACATTTCCTCGTAGAGCATATCCATTTCTTCTGCAGTAATACTAGTAGGTGTCCCACCACCATAGTAAACGGTTGTGATCCGTACACCGTTTGTCTTCAACCATTCACCCATTTCCCTGATTTCATAATGAAGGCCACCTAAGAACGAATCAACTGAACCTTGTCTACCGTTTATCGCATAGGCTGGAAATGTACAGTAGGCACATTTTGTTGGGCAGAATGGAATCCCTATATATATGCTGACTTCTTTTTGCAGGTCATACAGATCAGGAACAATGGCCAGCTGCCTGTCTACAATTTGCTGCATCAGATTGATTTTTTCATCTGTAATCAGATAATCATCCTTCAATTGCTGGTGGGCAATTTCTTGTGGCACACCCTCTTGGACTTTACGATGTAAAAGCTTTGTCGGTCTGATACCAGTAAGAATCCCCCACTTTTGGGTAATTCCTGTCCAATTCTGTAAAAGCACTAAATAAACATGTGCAACGGCATTCTTTATCTGCTTAAATTTTTCCTTCTCTGATTGAGACGGAAGGAATTCTTTTTTGTAGCTCTCCGTAAAGGATTGTCCTTCTTTATCGTTCAAAACAGCAGAAACACTAATAAAGTCGTTTTCCACTAAAGAAAAATTTATCATTATATCAGCAGCATCATCTTTTACTTTTATAATCTCTGTTTCTTCAAAAAATAAGTTTCCGATGAGCTGCAACATCCGATTAAAACGTTCATCTTCTAAACCTAAAATACTAATTCTCACAAAATCACCTTTTCTATAGAAAAGCTTCAGCGCCTAGGCGCTGAAGCTAGACAATATTTAAAACTCCTTTAAGTTTACATAATCAATAATATAAGGTCAATATAATGGAAATCATTGACTGCAGTTTCCGGGCATTCACCTATGAGTGACCACTCCTTCTTTTTTTTGCAGTTTCCGGGCTCTCATAACCCCTATGAGTGACCACTCTTTCTTCTTTTTGCAGTTTCCAGGCTCTCATAACCTCTATGAGTGACCGCTTTTTCTTCTTTTTGCAGTTTCCGGGCTCTCATAACCTCTATGAGTGACCGCTTTTTCTTCTTTTTATTATTTTCGGGCTCTCAACTCAACCGTAAAAGACATCACCGCAGGTTTCGATGATGTCCGTTAATTTACTTTTTAATAATGTTCATTTTTCTTAAAAACTCGATTGGTTGTTGCTTTCTGAAGTGTTCTTTTACCATATACGCGACACCGTGCTCATTTTTTGATCTAGTTACCCAGTCAGCTGCTCGTTTCACTTCAAAGTCGGCATTCCACATGGCCACGCCTAACCCCGCTGCCTCAATGGCAGCTATATCATCTAATCCATCGCCAATGACGACCATTTCCTTTAACTGAATACCGAGTTGGCTTCCTAGAAAGGTTAGACCCTTCAATTTTGACACACCTGTTGGGACAATATCTAGCCGCAATCGATCAAGTTGGATGGTTTCAACTTCATTAAACATCTTTTCCATAGCCTTTTTCGCATCCTGAAGATCACTTTCCTCTTCAAAATAAACCTCGATTTTGGGTGGTGTAACAGGTTGATCATGTAAGTATTCACTTAGTGACGAAACAAACTGCTGCGAATAAAAAACAGGATCTCCTGACGTAAAAACGGTTTTTGCTAATAAATTATTATTTAATTTTAACCTATTTGCAAGTGAAAATTGCTCATTTACCAGCCTAATTTGACACGGCATTCCTTCTAAGAAACGAACTGTATCATACGTGACATTTTCATTTATTCTTTGAACAAGATTCTGTTTATCTTGAATGTTAGCAATAAATGCTCCTTGATGAGTAATCAGCGGGTTTTTTATTTTTAATGCCCTTGCAACCTTCTTGGCTGAGGGAAAACTTCTGGATGTCATAAGCGTTACATAAATTCCCTTTTGCTGAACATACTCAATGGCTTCCTTTGTTGACTTATGAATTTTTCCGTTACTCTGTAATAGAGTTCCATCAATATTTAATGCAAGCAAACGATAAATCATTCCGTAAGCCCCCTGTTCTTGGTGAAATTACCCTTATATCACTTTTATGATTTTTTACCTAAAGATAGAACAAGGGGGAAGAAAAGAAAAAACTCCCGGAAAAAACCGGAAGCTTCTTGTTAGCGTATTATATATTTCCGTAAAGTTCTTCTAGGGGTTTCATTATCACTTGGTTTAACTCGCCAATGATCATGCTCATTCGCTGTTCTGCTTGCATAAGTCGGGCAATTTTTTCATTTTGTTGTACAAGTCCTACCGTTGCCTGCGCCTGCTGGACCTCTTGTTCTGATATTTCCTGGCCCATCATTTGTTTTTGTTGTAGATTCATTTGAATTTGACGGAAGTTATCAAACATATTTTTTGCTGCTGGATCAGCATTTATTTCAAGATACATTTGCTGTAAGTGTTTATATTCGTCACTTTGACGAATTGCTTTTTCTAATGCATAGGCTGCATCGTATAAATTAACGGACATTTATTCCACTCCTCTAAACAATAATCTTCATAACTATAACAAACTATGTTTGTAAATGCGAGGATGTTCAACTAGGCAGCAATTATCTATCACAAACCATTGGGCGATAACATACGATACCATATCAAAGAATGCCTATTTCGAAAAAACACATATTCGCCAATAAATGAGGAGTGACTATGCCCCTAATCACAATTGTTCCTATAAAAATAGCAATCAAGACAGATTTTTTTGTCCAGATGTCCTCACAACTTTTTAAACAACTGCAGTTTAAAACAGATGAGATTAAGATTTCTATAGGAAAGAAATTAGTGAAGGTAAAAATAAGAACGGTTGAGATGACTCCTAACGAGATTCATTTCCCCGAAAATCTATTTCAACTTTTTTGTTTACCCAGTCAACGCTATAAACTTCATGCTATTTATAAGGAAGAAATGAACTCACTATTTTTAGGTCCAATCATTGGTCTGGTAACAGACTTTAAGCATAAAAAAAATGAAGAACCCTATTTTCGTTCGATCCACAATTTTTGTGAAGAACTTCATCAAGGTCTAACGGAGAATGGAGGTTTCTTATACGTATTTTCTTATCAAGATTTTTCAGATAAGGGATATTTCTTTGAAAGTGGAAACTGGAAGTCTGCGACTCTCCCTCTTCCTAATGTTATTTATAATCGTATTCATTCTCGTAGAATTGAATTTGGTAAAGAATACCATTTATTTCGAAGCAGGCTTACTGAGTTGAATATTCCTATTTTTAATGATCGCTTTCTTTCCAAATGGGAAGTCCATGAGCACTTAATTCATGAAAATCACCTGCATTCCTATATACCTGATACGAATCTTTTTACAAAAGATAATCTAGCAGTATTTGCAGAAAAATATGAAACTGTTTTTATTAAACCTGTACATGGAAGTCAAGGAAGAAATATATTCAAACTAAAAAAAGAAAATTCCCATTTTGTATTAGAATCTTCTATTAGGAAGCAATCAGAAAAAGAGGAAATCAACCTGTCCTTTGAGGAGATATATCCGTTTATTAAACCTTTATTAAACAATAGAATTTATATTATTCAGCAAGGAATTCCCCTCCTTACCTACCAAGATAGAGGAATGGACTATAGAGTATTGTGCCATAAAAATCCGCAAGACAACTGGGTTGTTACTTCAGTAGTTGCCCGGATTTCGGCAGAGGATGAGTTCGTGTCGAATATTGCCAGGGGCGGAGAAATAATGACTCCACTCAATGCCTTAAAAGATTCTATGAGTATTAGTGATGCAAAGTGGCTAATTGCCCAAATGAAAGAACTTGCCATTGAAACGGCTCTGATTATTGAAAGAAAGTCGTCCGGAATAACCGGAGAACTTGGGATCGATATTGGAATCGATCAGGTTGGTAAACCTTGGCTAATTGAAGTTAATTCAAAGCCCTCTAAAAACTTTGAAGATGGTCAAATGAAAATAAGACCTTCAGCTAAAGCGATTATCCAGTTTTGTACAAAACTTGCATCGGATTCAACCTCAGAAATGGAGGATTCATAGATGAACACCTTTGGAATTATGACCTTAAATCTAGAAAGTGAAGCAGCGTATATTAATGAAATTGCTGCCCGTAGTCATTCTTGCGGTATGGAATGTTTTCATTTTCTACCTTCAAATATTAATCCTCTCACCACACAAGTTCTAGGGAGAGTGTTTGATGCAGAAAAACAATGTTGGGTAGAAGATGAGTTTTCAATTCCTTCTCTTATCTATGATCGCTGTTTTTACGGGGATGATGAACACTCAAAGCAGTGCCTCCCAATTGTTTCATGGCTAAAAAGCAGAGATGATATCACTTTTTTAGGTTTTGGATTACCAAATAAACTGGAATTATATGAAACATTACGTAATTCTGTTTTAGCGCCTTACCTCCCCCAATCACTGGCTATAGAAAATTGCTTACAAGTTGCCAACGTCTTAAATAGACAGAAAAAAATCATTATTAAACCAATAAATGGATCCCAAGGTTACGGGATTTATTATTTAAAGAAAAATGATAAAACCATACATGTCAAAACGGAAAAAAACAAGAAAATCATCTCAAGAATATTTCCAAATGAAAAAAAGTTATTTCAATGGCTCCAACCATTAATTAGTTTTCGCCCATACCTGCTACAGCCCTATCTTGAACTGTCTAATGCTTCTTCACAGCCGTTTGATCTTAGGATTCTCTTACAAAAAGATGAACAAGGTTCTTGGGTTGAGCGGGGAAAAGGGATTCGTATGGGTAATACTGGTGGGATTCTTTCAAATTTAAGCGCAGGTGGTTCAGTCATTGACTTTGCCACTTGGTCCTCCACCTTATCATTAGCCAGCAAGGAATACATCTTAACTGAATTGAATTTTATTACAACCAACCTCCCGCATGTACTGGAAAAAGAAATTTTACCTTTATTTGAGATTGGTATTGATATTGGAGTCGCCAAGAATGGCGCTCTTTGGATTCTTGATGTGAATTCAAAGCCTGGGAGAAAAGTAATCGTAAAAACTCAGCCAGATATACAAGAAACACTATTCTATGCTCCCCTACTATATGGAAAATATCTTGCTCAGTCTGATCATAGAGAAAGGAAGAGCTACTATGAGAAAACGTTATACAATTGAAATTGCTGCAAACAACAATTTAGTTGTTTATTGTCCTCAAGAGCTCTTGAAAGGGAAGGAAATAAATAAAATTGCATTTGGGTCGAAGGCCATCGAAGTTGACTTTAGACCACACCCTAAGAAAAACAATTGTCTTGTAATCAGCAAAGAAATTCAAAAACTCTTATATTTTCCTGATTTTGCAATCAAACTTCATGTTTTTATCGAACATCAAGTTCTCAATATTGGACCACTTGTTGGAATATTTACAGCGGGCTTCACTCCATTCCCACTCCGTCCGATCGGCGATCGAACGAACTTTTTTTCGAAACTATTATCAGTAAAAACAAATGTAGGTGCCATCCCCTTCGTGTTTGGAGAACAGCATATTAACTGGGAAAAGGGTACGATTAATGGATATTTGTTTCATGAAAACAATTGGCAAACCATCGAAGTACCGTTTCCACACGTTATCTATGATCGACTGCCAAACCGCAAAACAGAAAGGAATCCTAAATTAGTTAAGGTGAGAGAGACTCTGCAAAGGGATTATCTAATCCCCTGGTATAATCCCGGTTTTTTCAGTAAGTTGGATATTTATGAAAGATTGCAGCAGGATAATTCAGTCGGTATTTATTTGCCGGAAACACATCCATTTACATCTTTTTCGCTGCTTGAACAAATGCTTTCCAAGTATGGCCACATTTATCTTAAACCAATAAATGGAAGTTTAGGCTTAGGTGTTCACCAAATCCTTTATGATAAAATTCAAGACGAGTATTATTGCCGTTATCAGGACCGAGAGGGTGTGAATCGCCTGCAGAAATTTTCTTCATTAGAAGGTTTGTTTCGAACTGTTTTGGGTAATCGAAATCTAGACAAGATGATTGTTCAACAGGGCATTCACTTACTTCGCCAAAACCAGCGGCCCATTGATTTTCGCATACACACGAATAAAGATGATTCCGGTGAATGGCATGTTACAGCCCTAGCTGCAAAAATAGCTGGTCGAGGCAGTGTAACTACCCATGCCCGAAGTGGCGGCGAGGTTAAAACTTTAGCAGAAATTTTCCAGCAGGATGAATGTAAACTTTATACAGAAAAGCTTGTGAAGGCTGCTCTTCAGTTAAGTAACAGTTTAGCGAATAATATGGAAGGCATAATTGCTGAGATTGGCTTTGATTTAGGAATTGATAAACATGGTGACGTCTGGTTATTTGAAGCCAATTCTAAACCAGGGAGATCTATTTTTAGTCACCCAGAACTTAAGGCTTTTGATAAATTAACATGTAAGTTATCTATGTCCTTTGCGATTTTTTTGACGGAACAATCCATTCTATACCCAGAGGATGTTATAAAATGGTCGTAATCAATCCATGGAGCAAAAGAATGGTTCCCGTCATTGGAATTTTGACTGCACGAAAAAAGGATGGCACAATTGCTGGGAATGGATCCCTATTTATCGAACTTCAAAAAAAGCTTATTTCACTTAATGGAATAAGCTTTATCTTTACTCTGGATGGGGTCCAAGATGATTCAATCAATGGATTTATCTTTAATCCAGAAAAGAATAGTTGGGAACAGATAAATTCTCCTTTTCCCGACCTTGTTTACAACCGTATCCCCTTTCGAAAATCGGAGGAAGCATTAAAAAGAAATCCTTTTTTTACCCACTTGAAAGAAAAGAATATTCCTTTTTTTAATCCAGGATTTATAGATAAATCTGAACTATACCATCTCCTAAAAAACCACCCATATCTCCATTCTTTTCTTCCTGCAACCATCCCAGCCAATGATAAACATAGACTTAGATCTTTTTTTAACCAATTTCATTCGATTTACTTAAAACCTGCACAGTCGGCAAGAGGAAAAGGGATTTATATTTTAGAACAGGATACAGAGAATACTATTCTTCTAAGAGGAGTAAAAGATAATAATCAGTTCATTTCCTTTGATCATTTCTGGATTGAATGGGAAACCATACTTAAGGAGAATAACTATTTGGCGCAGGAGGAAATAAAATCCAAGACCTATGATGGAAAACGGTTTGATTTTCGAATTCTTGCCCATGCAGAAAATGATCATTATATGGTTACCGGAATTGGGATTAGACAATCTCAGATGCAGGAAATAACCACTCATATACCTTCAGGGGGAAAACTTTTACCTTACCAGCTTTTACAAACGGAGGATCAGGATCTGTTTATTCAAACCATTGTCGAACAAATCGGTCAAGCACTATCTGAACAGTTTGGCTTTTTTGGTGAATTTTCAATCGATCTTGGTATCAGTCAAACGGGTAAGTACTACATCTACGAAGTCAATTCAAAACCGATGAGTTTTGATGAAATTGAAATAGAAGAAAGAAAAATTGATCATCTCTGCCGATTATTCCTGCAGCTCACTGGATATCAGGACTAACAAAAAATTATGCTGGAATGTATATTGTTTTTCTCGTAAGCTAGAAATAACCACTAGCACAAAAGGGAGATGTTATTGATGCTGTCACACTTTCAGTATAAGCCGTTATTTGAAAATAAAAGTATTCCGGGTTGGAATTTTTCTTTTTACTATAAAAAACAAAGATATTCAGGTATATACCATCAAACGGGAAAAATTGAATGGACAGCCAAAACTCCTGAACAGGATGACAAGGATACTTTAACCAGCCAAATTCATGAGCTAATGCTTTTCCATGTTTATGAATGATTCCACTGAATGAAATAATGCCCTTTCCACAAACTAAAGAAAAACTAGGAAAGGGATGATAGCTGTGAATGAAAAAAAAGACTTGGCGTTTGAAGGGAAAGATAAAGTTTATTTAGATATTGACCGAATAATTAACGAGGGTTTGTCAGGTGGATCGGTTCATTCTCGCCATGACACAACAAATATTGAAGAAGCACGAAATTTAACAGAAGAGGAACCCCCTTCAAAATTAAATGATTAAAGTAAGAATAAGGCTTACACAGTGAGGAAATCACGTGTAAGCCTTTTTATTTTCAATGGTAAAATAAATGCTATAATGAGTACATTATTTTCTAAATAAAAAAATGGAGAAGTGGACCTTGCTAAAAAAAATCATGCCCCTATATAAAAATTCGATTTTATATTCAGAAAAGCCCAATCATATCTCTGATAAATTTTACATACTTTTTGACGAATCTGAGCGGAATTGGCTTGCTATTCCAAAAATAAATCTAACAGAAAGAGAATTAAACCTTCTTCAAATGCTTTATGAACTAGTGAATATTCCTTCTATGGCATTAACTTCATTATCAAAAAAATGGTATGAGTTTTTACTATCGAATGGATCCATTCCATCACAAAATTCAGAAAGTCATTTTCGATTCATTCAGTTTCATATTAAAGGTCATGGGGTTGACCAAGAAGAAATTGAATCCGCCATTAAAGGTTTTTTTTCGGATGAAGTTCAAATTATTTGGGAGGATATCCATAGCGGAATAGTTATTGAAGAAAGCAGACAACTATCCCTTACCGAAAGCGAGCTAACTTCCATTGCTGATACATTGGAAAGTGATTTTTATGTAAAAGTTTCGTTCTATATCGGTAAACTCTACCCATTCTCCAGTCATTTGCGCACACAATTTCAACAAGAAAAAGCGTATTTTGAATTTGCGAAAAAAAATCTAACAACCACTAATATTATGACGTTCGAAAAGATTTTCCCAGCCTTTGTTGCATTTAATCTACCTGAACACATTAAAGATAAGGTTAATATTGAGCTTTCAAATGTGTTTACAGAGGATCCCGAATTATATTTAACCATAAAAGTCTTCCTTGAAAATAACCTGAATGCAAGTCTAACAGCAAAAAAATTGTATATCCATCGTAATACACTTCAATATCGATTAGACAAATTTATTGAAAAAACCGGAGTTCAGTTGAAGGACTTTTACGGTGCATTTACAGTCTTTTTAGCATGTTTGTTATATGAACTGGACAATGTGCACAAAAAATAACTTTGGAAGTTTGTGCAGTGTGTCCATATTGTTTGAAAACCTTTTCATGTAAACTAAAGTCAATCAGAACAGGGAGGGTTTTCAAAATGGCAGAATTAAAATTAGATCATATTTACAAAATTTACGATAATAAGGTAACAGCGGTTACAGACTTCAATCTACATATTCAAGATAAGGAGTTTATTGTATTCGTTGGTCCTTCTGGCTGTGGTAAATCAACAACTTTACGTATGGTTGCTGGTCTTGAAGAAATTTCAAAAGGTGACTTTTATATTGACGGAAAAAGAGTTAACGATGTAGCTCCTAAAGACCGTGATATCGCGATGGTATTCCAAAACTATGCCCTTTATCCACATATGACAGTTTATGATAATATGGCTTTTGGATTAAAACTTCGTAAGTTTCCAAAGGATGAAATTGATCGTCGTGTAAACGAAGCAGCAAAAATTCTTGGGTTAGAAGCTTACCTAAAGAGAAAGCCAAAAGCCTTATCTGGTGGTCAACGTCAGCGTGTAGCATTAGGCCGTGCGATTGTCCGTGACGCAAAGGTATTCTTAATGGACGAGCCACTTTCAAACCTTGATGCAAAACTTCGTGTAGCAATGCGTGCTGAAATTGCAAAACTACACCGTCGTTTAAACACAACTACTATTTATGTAACGCATGACCAAACAGAAGCGATGACTATGGCTTCAAGACTTGTTGTTATGAAGGATGGTCTAATTCAACAAGTGGGAACTCCAAAAGAAGTATATGAAAAGCCTGAAAACGTATTTGTTGGCGGATTTATCGGTTCTCCTGCAATGAACTTCTTCAACGGTAAACTTGAAGATGGCAAGTTTGTAGCTGGCAAAACTTCTATCGCTGTTCCTGAAGGTAAAATGAAAGTTCTTCGTGAGCAAGGTTATGTTGGAAAAGAAATTATCCTTGGTGTTCGTCCTGAAGATATCCATGATGAGCCTGTATTTATCGAAGCATCTGCTGGTACAAAAATTACAACGAATGTAGATGTTGCCGAGTTAACTGGTGCTGAATTAATGGTTTACTCTAGTATTGATGGTCAGGACTTTGTAGCCCGCCTGGACTCAAGAGCTGACATTCACCCTGGTGATACATTAGACCTAGCATTTGATTTAAACAAAGGTCATTTCTTTGACATTGAAACTGAGTCTCGTATTCGCGTGGCTAACGAATAAATTAAGCACAAAAAGGTCCCGTTTTTAGCGGGACCTTTTTTACATATGTATTTCTATTCTTTTATAAAGATTACTTGATCTTTTTGGCAGGATGGACATTGATAAAGATGCGGGCATTGTCCCCCTGAATTACTGTCCGGAAACCCATCTTCCATCTTCATTAAATCAATTTCCATGTACGGACTGTAATCATCATAGTAATCCATTAACCGTCCGCTATCCATCATTTGTTCCCCGCAATGGGTACATACTAGATTTACTTCACGTAAACCGTTGCATATTGGGCATATTGACATTTCTATTCACCCTTTAAGTTATTGTATAGAGTTAGTTTGCGTTACTATTTCAGCACTATGTAGAGGAATCAATTACCAGTAAAAATAATTGAATAAGTTGTCCATTTTTAATCATAATAAATATTACAAAGCAAGCAACAACCTTACATCGATGGGTTACCAAGTGATCAGGAAATTTCCTTCACAACTAAGGGTCAAAAGCCGGTGCAAGTCCGGCTAACCCAGCCACACTCTATTAACATGAAGCAACTCCAATATCTAATAACTTTTTAAAATGGGTTAGGCCATGGTGGCAATGGTTATCATAACCAGAATGGTTCAATTCCATACTGACCCCAAAATTATTAAGAGGAGTGTTATTCAACTATGGCTAGTAACAACAACTCTAATCAACTTTTAGTACCAGGCGTTCAACAAGCACTTGATCAAATGAAGTATGAAATTGCAACAGAATTTGGTGTAAATCTTGGTGCAGACACAACTTCACGTGCCAACGGATCTGTTGGAGGAGAAATCACTAAGCGTCTTGTTGCAATGGCAGAACAACAACTTGGCGGATTCCAACGCTAATCTTTAAGAAAACACAGTAACAAATAAATAATATGGCTTAAGCCCCTTCCATTATCGGAGGGGGCTTTCATTTTACTTAAATTTAGTTCTATACCATGTTTTCGGGCTTCATCCACTTATCAAATTGCTCCGACGTCACATAGCCTGTTTTAACGGCGGCTTCTTTTAATGTACTATTTTCTTTAAAAGCAAGTTTGGCTATTTCCGCCGCTTTTTCATAACCGATATAGGGATTTAGTGCTGTTACCAGCATTAAAGAACGTTCCACATGCTTATTAATGACTTCGATGTTTGCCTCTATTCCTATAGCACAATTTTCATTAAAAGAACGCATGCTATCCGTTAGAAGTGCAATCGATTGAATTAAATTATAAATAATCACCGGTTTATAAACGTTTAATTCAAAATTCCCCTGGCTCGCTGCAAATCCAATTGTGGCATCATTCCCAAAGATTTGGCATGCGACCATCGTTAATGCTTCACTTTGTGTTGGATTTACCTTTCCTGGCATGATAGAACTACCAGGTTCATTAGCAGGGATCATTAACTCACCGATACCACTTCGTGGTCCACTGGCAAGCCATCTGACATCATTCGCAATTTTCATTAAATCTGCTGCTAACGCTTTTAGAGCACCATGTAAAAATACGATTTCATCATGACTTGTTAATGCATGAAATTTGTTTGAGGAAGCTTTAAATGGATAACCAGTAAATAATGCAATCTGCTCTGCCATTTTATCTCCAAATTGAGGATGGGCGTTTATTCCGGTTCCAACAGCGGTGCCGCCAATTGCCAGGTCAAGTATATAGTTGCTTGAATCTATGACCATTTTTTCTGACTTTTCAAGCATTGCCCTCCACCCGCTAATTTCTTGACCTAGTGTCAAAGGGGTTGCGTCCTGTAAATGGGTTCTGCCGATTTTGACTATCTTAATAAAGTCCTTTTCCTTCTTTAACAGGGTGTTCTTTAACTCATTAATAGCTGGAATTAATTCCTCAGTCATTTTTATGTATGCAGCAATATGCATGGCCGTAGGAAAGGTATCGTTAGAGCTTTGTGACATATTCACATCATCATTTGGGTGAACTTTTTCTGAACTTCCCTGATTCCTTAATAATTCATTTGCTCGATTGGCAATGACCTCATTCACATTCATATTGGTCTGTGTGCCACTACCTGTCTGCCAAACAGCAAGCGGAAAATGCTGGTCATATGCTCCATTAAGGATTTGATCACAAATGGTATTAATAACGATCATCTTAGTCTCGTCTATTTTACCTAATTGATGGTTAACTGTCGCTGCTGCTTTTTTTACAATAGTTAAAGCATACACAACATCTAAGGGCATTTTTTCCTTGCCAATTTTAAAGTTTTCCCTGCTGCGTTGTGTTTGTGCTCCCCAATATTTATCAATTGGGACCTGAACCTCACCGAGTGTATCTTTTTCCAATCTAAACTTTTCCATAGCTATCCCACCTCTCTACTTTCTTTTTGCAACTATATCCTTATTCTTATTCATTTTCAGCAAAAAAAAATGCAGACATTATGTCTGCACCTAGTGTTTAACGATTATATAACCTATATAATACGAAAGAATTAAGAAACTACCAATTACATTTACGATTGAATAATCTTCCATTTAATTCCACCCCTTTATTATGTAGAGCTTAAACACATTTAAAATATCATAATAAGGGGATTTTACCTGTGATAAAAGTAACAGGTTATCAATATAAAATCGAATTTTTTGTGAACAATCAACCTGCTAGGATGGCATTCCCTTTTTGAAGTTCATACATTTGATAATATTTTCCGTTTGCTAACATCAATTCCTCGTGTGTGCCTCGCTCGACAATCTTTCCGCGGTCTAGAACAAGAATTAGGTCAGCATTACGAATCGTAGATAACCTGTGCGCAATAATAAACGTAGTTCTTCCTTTTTTCAAGACATCCATGGCTTCTTGAATGATTGCTTCCGTTTCGGTATCTATACTTGATGTTGCTTCATCTAAAATTAAGATAGCTGGGTTAAAAGCTAGTGCTCTAGCAAAGGAAATTAACTGACGTTGTCCGCTAGAAAGCGTACTGCCTTTTTCAATAACAGGTTCATCATAGCCATTTTCTAAGTTCTTAAACACCTTTTCTGCCCCAACATCCCTTAAGGCCTTTTCGACCATTTCTCTTGTTATCGATGGATCATTTAGGCTCACATTGGAGGCAATGGTACCCGTGAATAAATATGGATCCTGCAAGACAATTCCCATATGATTTCGTATCGTTTGGCGGGGAATACTTGTAATGTCCTTACCGTCAATTAAAATCTTTCCTTTTTGACAATCATAGAAACGGAAAAGCAAATTCATTATGGAGCTTTTACCTGAGCCCGTATGTCCGACAAGGGCAACAGTCTGCCCCTGCTTAGCTTCAAAATGAATATCTTTTAAGACATATTCACCCTCTTTGTACCCAAAAGAAACATGATCAAATTCAACATTGCCTTTAAAGCGGTCTATTCGTTCTGGGCTTACATTTTCACCTGGTTCATCCATTAGTTGAAATACTCTTTCACCAGCAACTAGGGCTGTTTCCAAATTAGCTAATTGATTGACAATCCCTTGTACTGGCTGAAAAAGACGATTAATGTAATCAACGAAAGCATAAAGCACACCAAGAGAAATGACGGAAGCAGGATTTAACGATTGACCCCCAAAATACCAAATGAAAGCAACAAAAACGAGATTTCTAAGGACACCGACTAAATTATGAGAAGTTAAAGCATTCAGGCTTAACAGCTTATTTTGATAGGTAAAATGTTCGGTATTAAGATTTTCAAACTCCTTTTCTGTATCCTTTTCCCTACGAAATGCTTGAATGATACTCATTCCGCCAATTGATTCATTGATTGTCGCATTAATATCACTAATTCGAGAACGAATAACATGATTGTATTTTGAAGCGAAAAAGCGGTAAAATTTCATCCATGCATACAGAATCGGTAATAATACTAAACAGATTGCTGCCAGCTTCACGTCTAAAATAAACAGCGCTGCATAGATTCCTGTGATATAAATGGCACTCGTAAAAAATTGCGCTAATACTGTTACATATAGCTCGCGGATTGCTTCCGTGTCATTGGTAATCCTTGCTACCACTTTTCCAGCTGGAAGATTGTCAAAGTATTGTATCGGAAGTCGTTGGATTTGTCCGTATACATCTTCCCGCATTTTTTGAATAATACGATTGGCTGACTTCTGCAGTAAAAACCGCTGGCCATATTGAAAAATCGCGGAAACTACTAATAAGCATAGATAAATTACTAGCAGGGTAATAATCCCTGGAATCTCCAGCTGATAAAACGCCATTAACTCTTTCGTCGTAAGGACTTGTGCGTCATATTCCGCCTTTTGGCTATCCTTTTGAACCGTTAAAACACCTTCATTAAAAGTTCTTTTACCATCGAATTCAAGGTCCCCTTCGACGATGACAAACTTTGCAGCTACCTGCAGAATTCTTATTTCATTGCCCTTTTCCTCACCGTCGGAAAAGTTTTTTTCTTTTTTATAAAATTTCCCTTTATATTCTGCAGTGTTTTTTTCATTACTAGTTTCATTCCAAACCGATTCAATCCCTAATATGTGAGTATCGATAATATTTTTTGCGATGAATGGACCAGCCAAATCGGTAACAACGGAAATGGTCAGCATAACTAGTGCTGCAAGTATAATTTTTTTATAATTTAAGGCATATTTCGTTAACCGCCGGCCTGTGCTCATGTTGTCACCCCTCCTCCAAATTATTTTCTACTTGTTGGCGTAAATATTGTTCTTTATACCAGCCCTCGATTGAAAGTAATTGTTCATGTGTACCTTCTTCAATCACTCTGCCTTCATCCAGAACAAGGATATGGTCTGCGTGCCCAACGGCTGACATTCGGTGGGTGGTGATAATCGTTGTTTTGTGTTTGCGTATATCACGGATATTGTCAATAATTCTTTTTTCTGTTTTAGCATCCACCGCTGATAAGGAGTCATCAAGAATAAGAATATCAGGATTTTTTATGAGTGCCCGGGCTATTGAAATTCTTTGCTTCTGACCGCCAGAAAGGGCTACACCCTTTTCACCGACTAGTGTTTCCAAACCTTCAGGGAGCATTTCTAAGTCTTTCCGGAAAGCAGCTAAATCAATAGCCGTATCCAACTCCTCGTCACTTGCTTCCTTATTCCCAAATAAGATATTCTCTTTGACACTCTTTGAAAAAAGAACATGGTCTTGTGGAACATAGCCAATCCACTTGCGGATCTGATTTACAGTCTGCTCTTTGAGTGGAACTTCCGAGATGGACAGTTCTCCTAAACCTAGAGGATATTGTCGTAACAACTGTTTGATAAGAGTAGTTTTGCCACTCCCTGTTTTTCCGACGATACCCAGTGTCTGACCTTGAAGCAATTGAAAGGAAATATCGATTAAATTATCGTCTTTTGAAGACGGATAGCGAAAGCCCACCTGTTTAAAATCAATTCTGTCAGCACTTTCGACCTTAATAGGCTGTGAAGGCTGCTCTACTGTCTCTTGGAAAGCCAGTGTTTCATTTACTCTGTCCAGGGAAGCATTTCCCCTTTGCATAATATTTATTAACTCGCCTATTGCAAACATCGGCCATATTAACATTCCTAAATAGACATTAAAGGCAACTAGGTCACCTAAGGTTATCGCCTGATTAAAGACTAAATAAGCACCATATCCAAGGCCAATCATATAGCTTATACCAACCAGTATTTTTACTGTTGGATCAAATAACGAGTCAATCCTTGCCACCTTAATATTTTTATCATAGACATCTTCTGTTAATTGATGAAATCGTCTGCCATCTTCCTCTTCTTGGACATATGCACG
This sequence comes from Neobacillus sp. CF12, assembly GCF_030348765.1. GTDB lineage: Bacteria > Bacillota > Bacilli > Bacillales > Cytobacillaceae > Neobacillus. Next base: position 2,552,242 of record NZ_JAUCEU010000007.1, read on the forward strand.
AATAACCCTTACACCAGCAACTGATTCTAGTACTCGATCATTTAATTCCCCGAATGAATCCTGTGCGTCCATGAAGCGTTTATGAATCCTATTTCCATATATTTGCATGATATAAGCCATAATTGGCAGTGGGAGTATGGCTGCAATGGTTAGCTTCCAGCTAATTAACAGTCCCATTGTAATAATTAGTGTAAGCATCCAAACACTAGAATCAACTAAAGTTAATATCCCAAAGCCTGCGGTGATCGAGATTGCCTTTAAATCATTTGTTGCCCTTGCCATTAAATCTCCAGTACGATTCTTCTCATAAAATGTTGGAGACATCCTTAACAAATGTTTCATAAATCTGGATCTAAGCTTTCTTTCAACTAGAAAAGCACCACCAAACAATTTATACATCCACACATAAGTGATTCCATATGAAGAAACTATGATTAGGAAAAGATAGCCTACATATTTAAATATTTTTCCATTATTCATTTCGCCAAGATGAATATCATCAATTGCCATCCCTATTAATTTAGGTGGAACTACATCTAGAATCCCAACTAGAATTAATAAGGAAATTGCAATAACATATCGTTTCCAATATTCTTTAAAAAACCAACTTAATTTCTTTAACACCGAAAACATACCATTACCCCCCTTGTAAAAAAAACAAAAAAGGCATACCGCAAAAGAGTGCAGTATGCCTCAAAACTAAAAAAAGAGACAAAAAAACACACGTTACGTACGAAAAAGAACGCAACCTGTGTTGTCATTATCCATTAATAAAATAGACTCTCTAAAAAAGGGAAATAGTGGAACAGGTTACATTCAAATATTCAGTTGCTGATATAGTTCTGTGTAAAACAATCATTTTGTAACCCTCCATTTCCTTTTTTTACATCCTTTGTTAGATTATCACCAGTTTATTTATATGTCAATTCCTATTTTTCAGAATTTTCATCTATAATTTATTCAGTCTTCTTGCGAAAGATTTTACGAATAAATAGTAAATAAAATAGTGTTGGCATTGGAGCTTGAATAAGACCGACGATTCCCCATAACCAATAGTTATGATTACGTTTCCGAGCATCTAAAAATAAAAAGATGCTTTGCAGTAAAAGGATAGCTGCAACCATAATTATTACAGTGGGTGATAATTCATTACTCATTGATTTTCACCTTCTTACGAAACCCAGTAACTGTATAGAATGCAATAAAAACCGGTGTAATGATTTGAATGAGGATAAAAACAACCGGCATTTGATAAAAAGAAACGATGATTCCACTTAATATCAATAATGCAATCATAATAAACAAGGATAGTTCCTTCATTAACTTTTTTCTGCTATTTTCCTTCTCCGTAAGGACTATTTTTTCAAACCATTGTAGGTCCGGAGTATAGACAGGGAATTGATCAACCTTGCTTAATCCTTCTTGCAGCTTGTGAATAGCATCCAAGTCATGTTTATTTTGTTGTTCGTTTTCGAGTATGACGACCTTCTGTTTCTTCACCTAGTTTCAGCTCCCTTCTTACTGCCAAAATTCCATTATGTACTCTTGATTTCACCGTTCCAGAGGATATTTTCATCCAAGCCCCAATCTCATCATAGGAGTATCCATAATAATGCTTAAGTACAATGGGCACCCGAACATCTACGGGTAATTTACCTAATGCCTCCAAGGCATCGTTCCATTCCTCATTCCGGCTTTCAAAATGCCATTTTAACTTACGATAAACTTCTTCTTGTCCTTTCCATTGGATTTCTCTCTTTTGCTTTCTACATTGGTCTATATAGGCATTAGTAGCAATGGAAATCAGCCAAGTGGAAAATTTACTTTGACCATTATAAAGATGAATTTTTTGTATACATTTTGCCATTGTTTCTTGTGCTAGTTCCTCTGCAATATCTGGATTCATTGTAATTTTCATTAAATATTTTACAAGGAATGGATAATTTTCTTTAAACAACATGGCAAATGCAAGATGATCCCCTTCTTTGGCACTTTTTATTAACGGATCCATCACGCGTTTCCTCTCTTTCCCCCATCTACCCTCTTTTTGTCATTTATGTATTAGACGTGTATGTATACAATTCGTTCATGAAGTATTTAAATTGTATCACAAAAGGCGCGAATTTCTTCGCGCCTTCCTCTTAATAATTCAACTTAGGACCGATTCTTTTCCAACGCTTTTCCCACTTTTCTTTTTGTCTTCGCCATTTTTCCTCCCATTTTTTTGCCCCGTCATTAAAATGTTCTTCCATACTTTTACCTTTTTTGTCCTCCTCCTCCTTCTGCTTTTTATCAATTAACGTGTCAATATGCGGGACATCAAAGCTCGTTGCTGGAGTATCCTTTAATACTTCTTTCATAACTTCGCGAAACACTATCGCTGCTCCCGCACTGCTTGTTGTTTTCAAGTAATGTTTTTCATCAGTTTTATCGTACCCTACCCACACCACACCAACTAGTTGTGGTGTGTAGCCTACAAACCATTGATCTTTTACACCTTTAACTCCTTCAATTGGCACTTGTGTTGAGCCTGTTTTTCCAGCAATTTCTCTTCCTGGTATTCGAGCTGTTTTTCCGGAACCATGTTCAACAACGCCAAGAAGCATCGTGTTGATCTGATCTGTCACATTTTTTGATGTGACTCTTTCCTTTTTTTCCTTCCACTGGGCAACTGTATTTCCCTCTGCATCCACTATTTTTTTTATTACATGTGCTTTAATCCGAACGCCATTATTCGGGAAGACAGAATAAGCCTCAGCCATTATCAATGGAGATACTCCTTCTTCTAATCCACCAAGTGCTAGTGATAGATTACGATCTCCCTTTTCTAGTGGTATACCAAATCGCTTGGTTGAATCTATTCCTTTTTCAATCCCAATTTCGTTTAATAACCAAACTGCTGACACATTTTTTGAATCCTTCACTGCTTCATACATTGGCACTTCCCCAGCATACTCATGATTGTAATTACGAGGTTCATATTCGCCAAAGCTCATTGGTTCATCCTTTAACATATCTGTTATTTTCCATCCATTTTCGAGTGCAGGTGTATAGACAGCAAGCGGTTTAATCGTGGAACCAGGCTGTGCCTTTAATCCCGTCGCACGGTTATAACCTCTAAAGGTATGCTCCCCTCGTCCACCAACAATTGCTCGAATGCCACCTGTTTTGGGATCAACTAATATGCTTCCGCTTTGGACAATTTGGTCGTTCCCCTTCGGAAATACACTCTCTTTTTGATAGGTATGTTCCAAGGCATTCTGCATAGAAGGATCAAGTTCGGTATAAATTTGAAAACCGCCTGTTAGTAATTCATCCTGTGATAGATGGTATTCCTTAATCGCTTCTTCAAATACTTGATCGACATAGTGAGGATACTTCCCGCGAAACGGATCGCCGCCTTTATTATTTAAGATTACTTTTTCATTTATGGCTTGCTCATATTGTGGAGTCGTAATAAAACCTTGATTCTTCATTTGTAATAAAACTAGATTTCTTCTTTGTGCGGCTTTTTCCATGTGATGATATGGATTTAATGCAGAAGGCGCTTTTATTATACCTGCAAGCAAAGCAGATTCGCTTATTGATAAGTCCTTGACCTCCTTAGCAAAATAATTTCGGGCTGCATGCTTAATTCCCCAAGCACCATCACCAAAATAAATCTGGTTTAAATACATTTGAAGGATTTCTTGTTTGCTGTATTGTTTCTCAATTTTCATGGCTAAAAATACTTCATCTACTTTTCTCTTTAAGGTTTTCTGAGAGGTGAGCAATGTGTTTTTTGTTAATTGCTGTGTAATGGTACTTCCGCCCTCTACCATTCCACGAGCTTTTATATCCCGAATAAGTGCCCTTGTTATACCGATATAATCAACACCGTGATGTTCATAAAATCGGTGATCCTCTATGGCAATGACTGCATTTTTCATTGAGTCGGGAACCTGACTAATGGAAATACCTTCATTTTTATTGGCTGATACTTTACTTGCAACCTCTCCATTCAAATCATAAAATACCGTGGCTTGAGGAAGTTCGTTCTTCAGTGAAGAAATATCCGCATCCATCGAATAAGCATATAAAATGCCGAGAAAGCCCAAAACTAAAAGAGAAAACGAAAGAACCATCACTTGGTTCATATGCCATCGCTTCCAATTATTCACTACCTTTTTCATAACTGCCTCCTAAAATGGAAAAATACGAGATGAAGGACATCATTTTCTTTTTCCCTAAAAAGGGAAAAATTAACCATTTATTGGATATAAAAAGAAAAAAACAATCGAGTTATGAGTCGATTGCTTGTTTTATACCTTATTCATTTTTTGTTAATTCCTTAAAACGTATTTTCGATTGTTTTTCATCAAAACTACTATAGATCCGATAATGTTTATCATCCAAAATTCGAAAATGCTTGCTTAGAATATTTTGCTGAAGGATAAGTCCGTTTTTTCTAGAGACTTCACGCCACCAAATTCGTCCTCCAAATGTTTTCATTCTCCGATAGTCTATTCCTTCCCGCGCAACTGTCTCCAAAACTTCAAGTGGTTCATTCCCAAATAAAAACTGAACACTTTCCGTTTCTCTAAATAAAGCACAAATTGTGACAACAGTAGACCAGCCCGCTAGAACTCTCCCTTTTTCAATCTGAACCAAGGTTTTCTTTGATACACCAATGATTTCTGCCATTTTATCCTGGGTATACCCTGCTTCTGTACGAATTAATCGCAATTTATCTGAAACGAGCCTAATGATTTCTTCTCTATTCAATAAAAACCCTTCCTTCAATACCTATTAGTGTAATTTTACACAACTTCTATCATATTGAAAAGAAAAAAACTGCTAACGTCTTAAGGATAGCAGTTTTCAAGGTTTTTATTTTGGTGGAATTCCACACTGGCTTTGACCCGAACAGGACTTTTCAAGATCACATGCCGCACATTTCCCTTTTTTCGATTTATTGATAAATTTCACTAAAGCCCACGTGGCGTAACCAAAAATTGCAGCACCAATGATGAAATTCACTGCCATAAGATCACCTTCCTAATCTTAGACTAATCCAAACAGTATCCCGCCCTGATAAATGACCAAACATAAAATATAGGCAATAAATAAGGCGTAAAGCATTGAAAAGGCAGTCCATTTTCTTGAACCTGTTTCTTTATAAATCGTTGCAGCGGTTGCTAAACACGGAATATATACTAATATAAAAACCATAAAGCTATAGGCAGCAAGCGGTGTGTAGTAATTACTTAGTAACCCTTGCAGGCTCGCATTTTCAGGCACAAAGTAAATAATATTCATAGTTGAAATAATTGCTTCTTTTGCTAAAAATCCTGTAATTAATGATGCTGCTGCCTGCCATGTTCCAAATCCAATTGGCTCTAACAGTGGTGCAAACAAATTCCCTATCGCAGCTAAAAAGCTATCGTCCATATTCACTTTTAATCCACTGGGTCCAGCATACGATAACAACCAAATAAATACAGAGCCAGCAAAAATAAATGTTCCTGCTTTTCTTACAAAACCCTTTCCCTTATCCCAGGTACTTCTCCATAATGATTGAAATTGAGGCAGTCGATACGGTGGCAGTTCAATTACGAAAAGCGATGTTTCTGATTTTAATAATGTTTTCGTGAATATTTTCGCTAGAATTAATGCAATCACGATTCCAAGAACATATAGACTTAATACAACAAGGGCTTTATGGCCGACAAAAAATGCTCCAACAAATAATGCATAAACCGGTAAACGTGCAGAGCATGACATTAATGGTGTAAGTAATATGGTCATTAGTCTCTCACGTGGTGTTTCGATCGTTCTTGCAGCCATAATACCAGGTACATTACAACCAAATCCGATCATCATGGGAATAAATGCCTTTCCATTTAGCCCAACAGACTCCATAATCCGATCCATTACTAAGGCAACCCTAGCCATATAACCAGAATCCTCTAAAAGTGAAATAAAAAAGAAAAGAATAAAAATCTGAGGAACAAAAACTAGTACGCCGCCGACACCCGCTATTAGTCCTTCAATTATTAATGCATGTATAAAGTCTGAAGCGTTGATCGTGCTAAGAAATGTTACAATACCTGTTGTTACTGGGCCAGTTAGTATTCCATCCAGAACGTCAGAAAGTGGCGTCCCCAGCCAATCAAAGGTCAGCATAAACATTAAATACATACATATTAAGAAAATCGGCATTCCTAAATAACGATTCGTTACGATTGAATCAATCTTTTCTGACATTGGTTCAACTGTACGCACCTTTTGAACAGAAGCCGCCAGGATTATTTCTATTACTTCTTTCCTTTTCACATATATATAGTTTGTCAGCGATTTCACATGGTTATTTTCTTGGATGACTTCAGACTCTAAATGAGAGATTAGTGATTCTAATTGACTTGGTTTGATAAGGTTAGAAAGATAATTTTTTACGTATTCATTTCCCTCAAACAGTTGAATGGCAAGCCACCTAGGTGAATGTTCTGTTTTCCCTATTAATTCAATACTTAATTTGGTTATAGCGTCTTCGATTGTTTTTCCATAGTAAACATGTTTTTTTACCTTTGAATGATTCGAACTTGTTGAAATGACCTCAATTAAGCGATCGCAGCCTTTACCGCTCCTTGCTACCACGGGAACGACTGGTACTCCTAAAATCCCGGATAGTTTTTCCGCATCAATTTGAACACCTCGATTATTCGCGACATCGATCATGTTTAAACCGATTAATGCTGGTTTCTCATACTCAAGGAGCTGTAAGGTTAAGTGTAAATTGCGTTCTATTTGAGAAGCATCCAGTATATTGAGCAGTCTATCAACTGGCCCCTCTAAGAAAAAAGAAGTAACAATCCCTTCATCCTTTGATAATGGATTGAGTGAATAAACCCCAGGTAAATCAATTAATCTTCCTATATTATTCTTAAAAACTCCAACTTTCTTTTCAACAGTTACTCCGCTCCAGTTGCCAACATACTCATAGGACCCTGTTAGGTTATTAAACAATGAAGTTTTTCCTGTATTCGGGTTTCCAATAAGGGCAATTTCCATTAAAATCTCTCCACTTCTATTAAGCGCGCTTCATTACGACGAAGTCCAACACACTGTCCACATGATTCAATCATCACAGGTCCTCCAAAAGGCATCACACATTTGACGCAAACTTCTGACCCTTCTGTTATTCCTAGGTCCAGTAACCGTCGCTGTACCATTCGACCAACTTTTGATATATTTACGATTTTACCTTTCTCGCCCACCTTAAATGAACCGAACATCACGATCACCCTTACCTATGTTAATTGAGAATGATTATCTTTATTTATAACCTCATTTTACCATTGAAGGATGGCTGATTTTGTGACAAAAGTTCGAAAAAAAAATAGAAAAGTCACAGACTTTTCTATTTTTCAACCTATATCATTTTTTTCGGTGCAGCACTAATGACAAGAATTACAACAATGGCACTTACGATAAAGCTTGGGAGCATATAGGTTCCATTGTAAAGGAAGGAATAAACAGCAACTGGCTGTCCCTCAGGTGCATACTCGCCAAAAAACACAATCCCTGATAGGACATGGGCAAGATAACGCAGGGCGCTTCCTAGAAACGTTCCTAATAGAACAAATGTAACCCAATTTCTTTTATTATTATTTGCAAGTGAATTCTTTACTTGTGAAGCAAAGATACCCGCTAAACCAACAACTGAAAAAGCAATTCCATAATCAATTATCCCTTGAAGCAATGTGTAAATTTGAGAAAAACCAAGGATGAATTGAAGTAAGCCTAGTAAAAACCCAGATAAGATTCCTCCTTTTATCCCCCAACGAAATGACATTAAGAAGATTGGAATCATTGCGATTGATATCGAACCGCCTTGCGGCCAAATCTTAAAGGACAAAAGACCCGATATAAAATCTAACAAATAGGCTAGTGCTGAAAATACTGCTACTTCAACTAAAAACAAGGTGTTATTACGTTTTTTCTCCATACATGTTTCCCCTTTTGTGTTTGTATTTTGGAGAACGTTCGATAGGTATACTCCTATAAATTAATATGGCGCCTTTAAAAACAAAAAAACAATGCAGTCCGTTTTAGGATTGTCTGCATTGTTAGCTTTTAATAGTTGGCAAACCACATCCCTACGCTAGCGTTAACTAACAGGTTCATAGGGTCAGAACTCGAACGTTCACTCTCAGCCGCCAAAAGCAGCTCCCCCTGTGGAAATATTTAATTCGTTTTCTCACTCGAATATACTATTTTTTTTATACTTTTACAAGGAAAAACTTCCATTCATGGTATAATCGAATTAACTATTCTTATTCGGCAATGCATAGGAGGATCCAGTGATGTTATCTGAAGGACGAACTGAGTTAATAGACTTTTTTGATAGAAATAGAGAGAGTTTGGTACGTGAGTGGGAAAATCAAATAGTAATATCTAACGGAGATCCCTATAAGGAAAAAATACGTCTCAATGGGATAGCTATATTTAATATTGTTCTATCTATGCATACCATGAGTGATCAAGAGTTGTTAGAGATTATACAAAAACACGCACTAGAAATTTCTGAAGAAAGAGCCCTCGCCAATATAAATATTGGAGACTTTGTTTATAATGTTAATCTTGGTAGAACTGTGTTATATAGTTACCTTAGTAAATCTGGTTTACAATGGTCCGACCTTCAGGAATCAATTAATAAGATAAATTACTGTTTTGATAAATTTCTCTATTATGCAGTGACCCATTATACAGAAGCAAAAAACAAAATCATTGAAGAAAAAACAATGTTTATTGATTCAACACATCAGGACCGTTTAACACTTCTCGGACAAATGACATCAAGTTTCATCCATGAATTTAGAAATCCACTTACGTCCATACAAGGGTTTATTCAACTTCTTAAGGCAGATTATCCTAATATGAAATATTTAGAAATTATTTCTAGTGAGTTAGAACAACTTAATTTTCGAATTTCGCAATTTTTACTTCTTTCAAAAAAAGAACTTATTGGAAAGGAAAAAGAACAGTTTCATCTTAATAAATTAATTGATGAAGTCTTAAATTTCTTATATCCTAGTATTCTTGACGGTAAAGTGAAGATTAAGAAAGAAATAGCAGATGAGATTACACTCTATGGATATGCTGATGAAATGCGACAAGTACTCATTAATATTATTTTTAATGCAATTGACGTATTAAACCATTACAGAAACCCTAATCCAACCATTGAGATCAAAAGCTATCTAGATAATAATACACATGTTATTCTATCCATTTCCAATAATGGTCCAATGATTCCTTCTGAATTAAGTAAAACCATATTCGAGCCCTTTTTTACAACAAAAAAACTTGGTACGGGTCTCGGTCTATTTGTTTGCAAAGAAATCATTGAAAAACATAAAGGTGAACTAACTTGTTCTTCAACGCCAGAAATTACAATATTTACAATTAAATTACCTATATCAGCGTCTCCTTTGTAGGAGACGTTTATTTGCAATACTTATTTTTGAAAATTAATAATTTTCTGATTCATACTAACAGGACTTTTTTCATAAAATGTTTATACCCACTAATATACAAACTAGAACGTTTGACTGTACAGTTGTAATTGACTATAATTATTTTTAAATTTAGAATTCACAACAAATCTAATGATGGTAAAATCGTCATAACGAAATCCCTTTTGAATGTAACGAGTTAATTTTTTTAAATTACTAGGAGGTGACTCCTTAACTCGTATTTAACGAGCTAAGGGAATTTATTTGGACATATTTAACTTGGTTTTAATAGCCATTTTAATTGCATTAACTGCTTTTTTTGTAACTTCAGAGTTTGCTATTGTAAAGATTCGAAGTTCAAGAATTGATCAGTTAATTGAGGAAGGTAATTCGAGTGCGATTTCAGCAAAAAAAGTAATTTCAAACTTGGATGAATATCTTTCAGCCTGTCAGTTGGGAATTACCATTACAGCCCTTGCTTTAGGTTGGATTGGGGAATCAACCATTGAGCATATGCTCACTCCCCTTTTTAATGGACTAGAAATTCCAGAAGGTGTTTCCCACATATTATCAATTGGGATTGCATTTGCGACCATTACATTTTTACATGTTGTCGTTGGAGAACTGGCACCTAAAACATTGGCTATACAGAAAGCTGAACTGATTACTCTAGTCATGTCACGGCCTCTAATTCTCTTTTATAAAGTGATGTACCCCTTCATTTGGTTATTAAATGGGTCAGCACGAATCGTTACGAGTATTTTTGGTCTTAAGCCTGTTTCTGAAAATGAAATGGCACATACTGAGGAAGAGCTTCGAATTATCCTTTCAGAAAGCTATAAAAGTGGTGAAATTAACCAATCTGAGTTTAAGTATGTAAATAAAATTTTTGAGTTTGATAACCGCATAGCCAAAGAAATAATGGTTCCTCGGACTGAAATTGTTTCACTTTCTAAAGATGATACACTGGATACTTTTCTCCAAGTTATCCGTGAAGAAAAATATACGAGATATCCCATAATAGACGGTGATAAAGACCATATTATTGGTCTAGTTAACATTAAGGAAATGGTTACAGATTTAATTAGTAAAGAAACGCTTTCAACCAAAACGCTTGAGCATTATACCCGTCCGATTATAAGGGTTATTGAAACCATACCAATCCATGACCTACTTGTAAAAATGCAAAAGGATCGGATGCATATGGCTATATTAATGGATGAATACGGCGGTACATCTGGTTTAGTGACAGTAGAAGATATCCTTGAAGAGATTGTTGGTGAAATTCGTGATGAATTTGATTCAGATGAAATTCCAATGATACGGAAAATTAAGGAGAACCACTATATTATCGATTCGAAGGTTTTAGTAACAGAAGTAAATGATCTGTTAGGGGTCGATATCGATGATGAAGATATTGACACCATCGGCGGTTGGATATTAACTGAAAATTATGAAGCAAAAGAAGGGGACTCCATCCATCATGAATCCTATAACTTTAAAATACTGGATATGGAGGAACACCACATAAAATATATTGAGGTAACAAAGAAAGTAAAAGATGAAGAATCCAATTCAAAAAATATCCCCTTGTCTCAAACAGAGGTACTATCTTAATAATTGGCCCTTACAGAGCAGACCATTTTTGGTCTTTTTTTTTGTAATATTTTTGTAATAATCCTTCTGAAAATCCAATCACCATCCCCCTTGAAAACATATTCTACAGTAAAGGGGGGAAACGAACGATGGAATTAATTTTATTATTCTTAGCTGCTATACTTTCTGGATTTGTATTAATGAGTGTTGAACTGGTATCATTTTTAAGCTTCCTAGGTCCAATTTTTGATATCGTAGGCTCATTAACAATGATTGTTTTTTCTTTAGCATTTATCTTTAAAGCTCTTAAAGCATTATTTGGCAAGTAATTCGGAAGCGATTACAATCTTATGAAATTAGAAGATCAGATTATTACATCTGATCTTTTTCTTTTGTGTTACCTATTTTTTATAATAATAATTTCTTCTTCTGCTTTGGCTAATTTAATTAGGTGTGAATCTAGGCGGCGATTAATATGTTTAATATCCTCCCCATTTCCTAATTTTTCATTTAAGTCTTTAACGACAGTGCTCTGTACGTCTTCAATGCGCTGTAGTGATTCTTTAATATCTGACAAGTCTATCTGGTTTACCTCTACCCGATGTTCTATGCTATCCATCTGCTCCAATCGAGAAAGTCTGTGTTCAATATTTTCTAAGGTTTTATTAAAAGTATGAATTAATGTTTTAATATCGGAAATGTTCTCAGTCAATTTATCAAGTTTATGTTCCATAATTACTAACTCCCTTTTCGTTATAAATCCATTTTACCACCTTTAACATTTTATATATGTTACAAATTCCGAAACAATATTGAGCAGTTTATATATTATTTATTATTTACCTTTCATAATGTTTATTGCGGAAATTTGAACATTTTTTTAATTAGTGCATTTATCGGATATCCTTGTGAAAAATATCACATGCATTTTTATCAAAAAGCCTTAATCTAATTACATAAGAAATGAAATTATTTCTTTTAATTTTTCCAGGTTTTCAATCTTAGTTATGGATATTACCCATTTTAAAAAGGTTGGTGTATATTATATGTTGATTACTATTGATGAAAAAGCTGCAATGTGGTTTACCAATGAATTTGAGATCAATACAGTAAGAATGTTTCCGCAATATGATGGTTTTGGTGAAAAGAACAAGGGCTTTAGCCTTGCTTTTTCAGCAGAGGCACCATCAAATATTGGCTTTACCAAAGAGATAAATGGTATCAACTTCTTTGTAGAAGGAAATGATGTTTGGTTTTTCGAGGACACTGAAACAAGCCTGTCCTTTAACGACGAGGTAAATGAAATTCAAATAACTTTTAAGGAAACTTTCGCGTAAACTAGTTTTCCTCAATTATAAATTAGGGCAGCCATAATAAATGGCTGCCCATTTTCCTTTATTAATACTATTCCAATCAATATAAATTGTATAACCAACTATATATTATTATTGTTAGTAACCTTGCTAACTGGACTATTCTGAAAATTAGCCTCACGATCATTGCCTACACCCACTTCATCGACTTTCGTCTTCACGGTTTTAAACACTGCTTGCTTAGTTTCTTCAAACCATTAAAAGCCTTATTTGCAATCAATATTTTAGAACAATTTGCGACAACCTTAACGTTAGGGCTTAGATTATTTGGTAATATTTATGCTGGAGAGGTAATGCTTACTTTACTGGCTGGCGCTGTAACTCAGGGATTCGGTGTTGCTGTATTGGCCGCCCTCCAATGCTCATTTGGCAGGCTTTCTAAGTCTTTATTGGTGCTATTCAGGCTTCATATTTGTTACACTTACTATGGTTTACATTGCTCACCTCTTACCATAATATAAAAGGTAATAAAAATGGAAAGGAGTGAATTATCTTCTTAATGAAAACCCTTTCATTAAATATGGTTTTTGGATTAACAATCGCCTTAAGCATTTTTGGATTTTATAAACTAGGTGCTTTCTTAGATGTCCGCTTCGGTTTTCATCCTTGGTTAACCGTTATTTTTACATTTATTGGAATCTGGATTGGAGGACTTACTGGATACGTTATGTTTCAAAAGTATTTTAACAAACAAGAAGATAAGAATTCCACCGTTGAAAATGTTTCAAAAAGAGAACAGATTGAAGCTAAAAACTACCCAATCATTGATGTTACAATGGATCAGGTTCGGCAGGCAGTGAGACAATTCTCTGATAATTTGCCGAAGGGTGTATACCGTACCATCCTTGCTCCTGACGATAACAGCATTGATTTCAACCAACTAGCAACTATTTTAGGCGGGATTCCTTCTAAGAAGTATTATATGTCAAAAGAGACCTATGATCTTTTTGAGGAAAATGAAAAGAAGATTCCCGTTGAAATGGACATGATACAAAAAGCAGTCGACTTGTATGTAAAGGAACGGAAGGAATATCCAATGCTCCAATTTGACCCCCATCGGAGGGTTAACATTTACTTGTTGGTTCAAGAAAAATATCTTAAATCTGAACCTGAAACACAGTTTTATATTACTGAATTGGATGGACTCATAACCCATATTAAACCTGAAAAAAGAAAAGTGAAGAACTCCTCTCAATAAAATGAGGAGTTTTTTTTTGCTTTTTTTGGTGATATTGAGATAATAGCAATAAACAACCATATTTTAGTTAAAAATGAGGGATTTAAAGATGTCGAGAAAAAAGAATAAATCGAAGCATATTGCGACGATATCTCTAGCTGTCATGGGAGTAGGATTTGTAGCAACCATCCCTTTTCAAGATTCCCTTTGGGGAATAATTCTTCAAGGGGGCTTTGAAGCAGGATTGGTTGGTGGTCTTGCCGATTGGTTTGCAGTAACTGCATTATTTCGTCACCCTTTAGGTTTGCCAATACCACATACTGCACTTTTACCAAAAAATCGGAAAAGAATTATCTCTGCCATTATTTCTATGCTTGAAAATGATTGGCTCACAAAAGAAAGTATTAGAAAGAAAGTATCAAGCATTCAATTTCCCGAGAGGCTATTTAAAATAGCCGAGAACGCATTAACAGGCGAGCCAGTGAAAAATGGCACGATTAAGCTAATTCAACATTTACTATCTTCTGTTGATAGTAAAAAGCTTGCTCCGGTAATTGAAGGAGAATTAAAAGGAAAGTTGCAGGATTTGAATACGAGTAACTATCTTCCTCTCGCCATTGATCAATTAATTCAGCGGAAATATGATGAAAAAGCACTTGATTTTGTTCTAAAGGAAATTGATGATTGGTCCAAAAAAGAGACTACAAAAGAAAGACTGGGCAGGATGGCCGTTGACGCCCTGGAAAATATTAAAGCAGATGGTTTTATGCAATTTGCTTTAAAGTCATTTACAAATATTGTAAATGAAGATAAGCTAGGTAGTATTATTACTGGCCTTATCCAAAAAGGTGTAGGCAGTTTCAAAGACCCATTTAATCACAATAGACAAACGTTACTTTTTCATATCAACACTAAGCTTCAGGATATCAAAACCGATGAAAACCTATCCTCCGAGTTAAACAATATCAAGGATCAATTGATTGCATCGTGGGACCTAGAGAGTAAAATCATCGAATTCATAGACCAGCTAAAAGATAAAGCCTCAGCACTCATCGTGTTACCTGGCTTTTACGAGGGCTACCTCCTTCCTCTTTTATCTCAGGCACTTGAAAGCCTTAGGAAGGATGAAGAAAGAGTACATGCAATCGATCTCTGGATTAAGCAGCAAATCTCCACGTTTGTTGACAATAATCATGCGAAAATTGGGAAACTCGTTGAAGAAAATCTCGAAAAACTCGATAATAAAACACTCATTGATATGATTGAAAACAATGTTGGTAAAGACCTGCAATGGATCCGAGTAAACGGAGCCGTCTGCGGATTCATGATAGGACTCATCCTTGTGGGATTAAAATTAATTTTTTAGTAACGGGCTATCTTGATCTTCAAGATAGCTTTTTTTTATAAAAATCACCATTAATGCACAATCTAGTAGGAATAAATAACAAAGGAGCGATGTTATGAGAAAATATTTACTCACCCTTTTCGTAATCCTACTAACCTTCAGCCTTCCATTTCATCAAATAGTACTAGCTTCTAAGCCTTTTCCAGAACCCATCAGAGGTATCTATGTTAATGCTCCCAATACAAATAAACCCTTGTTCAACCAATTACTTTCACTCGTCAACAAGACCGATTTAAACGCAATGGTCATTGATATTAAAGATGACCAAGGTTATTTAACCTTCATCCCTTCAAAAAATTCACCATATTACCCAGTAAGTCGTCCATATATAAAGAATCCTTCTTCTCTTATGAATACATTAAAGGTCAATAAAATTTACTCTATCGCGAGAATTGTTGTCTTTAAAGACAATGTTTTAGCAAATAAAAATCCAAGTCTATCGTTTAGGAACACTAACGGGTTATGGAAAAATGGACGGGGAGATTCTTTCACGAATCCCTTTCTTAAAGAAGTTTGGGATTATAATATAGGGATGGCTATAGAAGCTGTAAAATTAGGATTCAAAGAAATTCAATTTGATTATGTACGATTTCCTGAGAAGTTTGAAAAAGTGGAAAACCAACTTATCTACGATAAATCAGCATTTCAAGGGAATAGGGTTTCTGCGGTAAGCGAGTTTGTAAGATATGCTAAAGAAAAACTCAAGCCCTACAATGTTAAGGTTTCAGTTGATGTATTTGGAAATGCGACCGTCATTCCCGAAGCAAGTGGAATAGGACAGAATTTCACTAAGATAGCTCAAAATGTAGATGTTATTTCCGCTATGATTTATCCTAGCCATTGGACATCAATATTCGGCATTCATAAACCTGATTTACAGCCATATCACCTCGTTGAGGGCTATGCCAAAGTGGAAAATGTCCGGCTAAGACAAATCACCAACCCGCCAATATCCCGGCCTTGGTTACAGGACTTTACCGCATCCTGGCTAGGAACAGGCAACTATAAGGTTTATGGAAAGAAAGAAGTCGAGGATCAAATCCGCGCTTTACATGCACAGGGAATCAATGAGTACTTATTATGGAATGCAACTAACAACTATACGGCAAACGTTGATTATACACCCTTCTAATCCATACAAAAAGGCAGCTATTCATTGTTTGAATAGCTGCTTGTCGTTTATAAATACTTCCGGTGAACGCCTTTTCCATCATAGGAAAACAACATTCTTCGGTCCTCGATCATGGTCTCAATGTGACAAGGTCTTCCCCACAATTGTTGAATATAAGGCAATACCTTCTCCAGATATTTCACATCTAATTCTACGCCCTCATACCAATGCTTTAGATAAAGTTCGCCGTTCTTCAAATAGTCGCCATCATTGACTGTAATGTACGGGAACCCTCCATTCACACGCATATTAACCAACTGGTCACGAATATGTTCCCATTGTTTATCAACAATCTTATAATCCCTTCCCTGTTTTTGGAAAAGATACATATCTTCTCTCATCACGAGGTCTTTATTTAAATAATTTCGTAAAAAAGAAATATCCGATTCAACTTCACGAACTTCAAACATTTTTTCTCGGCCAGAACCTGGCTGAACTCCTCTTCTTATCATCTCATCAGTTGGATTATTATATCGTTCTTCAATATCCTCAAATATCTTAATGCCCAGATAGTATGGGTTTATTCCTGTTTTTGAAGGCTGTACAACACCAGCATTTAATTTTGCGAACTCGATTGCTTCCCCACTCGTTAAGTCCATCTCTCTGATGATTCGTTGGTGCCAATAAGAAGCCCAACCCTCATTCATAATTTTCGTTTCAAGCTGTGGCCAAAAATAAAGCATTTCCTCACGCATCATTGTTAAAATATCTCGTTGCCAGTCCGTAAGTTCTCGGCTATATGTCTCGATAAATAATAATAAGTCCTTCTCGGGTTTCGGCGGAAATTGTTTTTTCCTCGGTTGATTTGTTGCTTTTTTATCCTTTTCATCTAATTTCCATAAATCGTCGTATGGGCTTGCAGCCTGCTGAGGTTCATCTTCAAAATCATCTTCTAGTGACCATGTAAGCTTTGGTCTCATAAGTGAAGGGTCAATATGTTCATCGATTGCCAACACTGCATCAAGGAATGTCTCAACTTCTTTTTTTCCAAATTGAATTTCATAAAGACGAATTCTTTCTGCTGTTGCTGCCATGCTTTCAACCATATCACGCTTGGTATTTTGAAAACGAACATTATTCTTAAAGAAATCACAATGGGCAAGTACATGTGCAACAATTAATTTATTTTGTATTAGTGAATTCGAATCTAATAAGAAGGCATAGCACGGATTTGAATTGATAACGAGTTCATATATTTTACTTAGTCCTAGATCATAATGAAGTTTCATCTTATGAAACTGCTTTCCAAAACTCCAGTGTGAAAATCTGGTAGGCATTCCATAGGCACCAAAAGTGTAAATGATTTCTGCTGGGCAAATTTCATATCTCATAGGATAAAAATCTAAACCAAAGCCTCGTGCAATTTCGGTAATTTCACTAATTGCATATTCAAGAGCTTTGCGATCGTCCCCATTCATCGCCATTCCCCCTTTTCCTCTTACCACAATGTATGAAGAAAAACTGGGAATGATGAAACAAGATGTAAAAAACAACAAGTCTACCTGCTTATTTTCGATTTTTCAAACTCTTTGCTTCATTAGCCAGGGTTAGTCCAACATATTTATTTTTTTCCCATTCTGACTCAAAGATTGACAGAGGCGGGGAGGTTTCCCCAACAAGCGGGCTAATTTCTATTGTCATTGCTGGGCGATGATATTTTGTAATAAACCAATCGGTAAACCCTCCTCCAGTAGCCTTTTTAGGAGGTTTACTAAGCTTATATCCGGTCAACCCTGATATTTTTTTTGCAATACGTTTATCTCGACGAAGATGTTTGCCATTATGATAATTCCAAAAAACCTCTCTGCCTGCTGAATGGTATGCAACAGCAATCTCGGGATTTATTTTCCGAATGAATTTTGTTAATGCCTGAACTTCATTCGCCTCCATAGGCTCCTTTCCTTTATAAAATTGGAAAGAAGGGGAATTAGGTTGTTTATCTAACTCTTTCCAGCCTGCAGGATATTGTCGATTTAAATCCACTCCTAGCCCATTTGCTTTCCAACGTTCGAAATTTTTGATTTCATCATTCATTGTAATTAGACGTTGTTGGTGTTTATTCGGGAACTTATTTAGTGCATTTTGCTGAATGGCTACGCCATCTGGATTGAGCATAGGAACAAACCAGATAGAAACATCGTCTAATATATCTGTAGAAACGCGTCCAAAATTGGTTTTATTTTGATAAGCATCCGCATACATCTCAAGTTTCTTCATTAAAAGCATACTTGTTATCCACTCACGCCCATGGTGTGCCCCAACGAAAACGATATTTTGCTTGCCACTGCCAAGCTTAATTGCATAAATCGTTCTGCCAAAATGAGACTTTCCAATCCTTTTTACTTTTACTGAGTTATACGTATCATGAATTTTTGCAATATCACGTTCCATCCTTTCGTAGGAATAGGGTTGGTTTGTCCTAACAATCTTTGCATAAGAAACATCCTCAACTTGTAAGGATATAAACAAAAATAAAAATAGTATCTTCTTCATACGACCTCCACTTCTAAACAAATACCTTGCTTGTTATACAGGTAAAAGTTGAAAACAGCGTTATCTCGGCTTGTCCAACATTTTCTGTGAAAGTTATCTGCAAAATATCATAAAATAAACTCAACTCCTAGTAAGGAGGAGACAAAACAAATGAATAAAATGGATTACGATCGAGCCTTGTATTATACACATCGCTCTGAATGGGATAATTTACTGATACTCATGGTACGAACAAAAGATCAATTTTTATCAAAGAGGATTGAGCATTTCCTGCATGCTTATAACTTTGAACGTGATTATTCAGTAATTGAAAAAAGTTTATATTCGCTGCTTCGTTATATCGACCATGCTAACGAAACGGTGGAACATGATAATAATGAGTTACCGATGTATAGTCTTTCCTGAAAACTCAAGTGGATACAAAATTTGTTGAGAAAATATTTAACTACCGGACCAAAGAATTCCACCAACAAAAAAACGGCTTCCTAATCGGAGCCGTTTTTACTTATATTTTGGCTTTGTTATCTGGGTCTGTTGATTTGTGCTCCACTAAGGAAAGCTTCATTGAATAATCACCGCAGTGACAGGCGGTCTTTGCCTGTCACGAGGCACTTCGCTTTCCGCCGGCGGTACGGGGGGCCTCCTCGGCGCTGAAGCGCCTGTGGGGTCTCCACTGCCCCGTTCTCCCGCAGGAGTCTTCGTGCCTTCCGCAAAAATCTACAGAGTGCCAATATCAACATACAACGTTAACAAAGCCTATATTTTAAGCAATTGGATATTGTTGAACAAGTGGATGCAGAACGATCTCATCAATAAGCATATACTTTGGAGCAGAAGCCATATATACCACAGCGTTTGCAATATCTTCCACCTTTAGCCAATCTTGTTTTTCTGGTAAACCTTGTGTAGATTCAGCAAAATACGTATCAACCATTCCTGGGTTAATGGTACCAACACGAATACCATATTCACGCACTTCTTGTGCAACTGAACCAGAAAAGCCTTGGACAGCATATTTTGTAGCCGTATAAGCGGCACCGTTTGGAATGGTATATCTCGCAACATCAGAAGAAATGGTAATGATGGTACCAGATTTCCGCTCTTTCATGTGAGGCAAGACAGCTTTCGTAGCTAGAAAAACACCTTGTACATTTACTTCAAACACCTTTTTCCATTCTTCGAGTGAAACATCCTCTGTTAATTTAAAAAATCCAACGCCTGCATTATTCACTAACAAGTCAACTTGTCCATATTCATCAATGGTTTTCTTAACCACTTGATGTAAGTCTTCTTCCTTTGAGACATCAGCCTGAATTGGAAGTATATAAGCGAAACCTTTTTTCTTGAGTTCATCGGCAGTTTCAGATATTTGTGCTGAACTGCCAATGATCGCTAATTTCATTCCTTGCTCTGCAAGTTTTACAGCAATTTCTTTGCCAATTCCTCTGGATGCTCCGGTAACAATCGCTATTTGATTTTTTAGCATGTTTTTCTATCCTTCCGTGTTGAAGTTCTAAGAAGTTTTCTGAAAAATTAGTTCCCAGATACCATTTTGACTTTTTCTTCAACAAGATCCATAAAATTCTTTTCTATCTCGAGTAATTTGCTTCTGCTTTCCTCTAAACTTTTACTATTGACACCAAAATAGAATTTTACTTTTGGTTCTGTACCAGACGGTCTCAAGCAAACCCATGAACCATCTGTGAAGGTATATTTTAAGACATTTGATTTTGGTAAATCTATTTTGCTCTCACCACTAGCAGTTTGGCTAATTCCAGTTAGGTAATCCTCTGACATTGAAATCGTTAAATCACCAAGTTGCTTTATTGGTTCAGCACGGAAAGAAGCCAAAATGCGCTCAATCTGTTCCGCACCTTCTTTGCCTTTTAACGTTAACGATCTAAGACCTTCCTGATAATAACCATACTTTTCAAAAACTTGTAATAACCCTTCATAAAGTGACATGCCTTGTTTCTTATAATAGGCACAAACTTCCACAGCCAAAATGGCTGCTTGGACAGCATCCTTATCCCTTGCAAAATCTCCAATTAAATATCCATAGCTTTCCTCATAGCCAAATAAGAAAGTAAATTCTCCGGATTCTTCGTATTCCTTGATTTTCTCAGCAATAAACTTAAATCCAGTTAATACATCAAAACTTTTTAATCCGTAGGATTCTGCAATTTTTCTGCCAATTTCTGAGGTAACAATCGTCTTAAGCACAGCCCCATTTGCAGGCAATGTACCTTTGCTCTTTTTCTGTGTAAGTATGTAATCTAATAATAATGCACCTGTTTGGTTTCCCGTTAAAACAACATACTTACCCTCATGGTTAAGGACAGCAATTCCTAAACGATCTGCATCTGGATCTGTTGCAATTAGAAGATCTGCACCAACTTTTTTACCATCCCGAATGGCTAATTCAAATGCTGCATGTTCCTCAGGATTTGGGCTTTTCACGGTTGAAAACTCAGGATCTGGCAATTCCTGTTCCTTAACAACTGTAACATTGGTATAACCTAATGCTGATAATGCTTGGCGAACAGGTTTATTTGCTGTTCCATGCAAGGGAGTAAATACGATCTTTACATCGGTTTCTTTTGAAATGGAAGGATTCTCTGAAATCGTTTTTAGTTTTTCAATATAAGCTTGGTCAATCTCATCGCCTATTGTGTTAATTAACCCAAGTGCTCTGAGGTTCTCCTCCGTATCAACCTCTATCAATAATTCATTTTCTATTTCATTAACTTTCGTAATTACCTCGTCGGCTGCGGCTGGAGGAAGTTGACCGCCGTCAGAGCCATATACTTTATATCCATTGTACTCTGGTGGATTATGGCTTGCTGTAATCACAATTCCGGAAAATGCATTTAGATGCCGTAAAGCAAATGATAGTTCAGGAGTTGGTCTTAACTCGTCAAACACATAGGTTTTAATCCCTTTTGTT
The DNA here is from genome assembly GCF_030348765.1 of Neobacillus sp. CF12. Lineage (GTDB taxonomy): Bacteria > Bacillota > Bacilli > Bacillales > Cytobacillaceae > Neobacillus. Next base: position 2,573,901 of record NZ_JAUCEU010000007.1, read on the forward strand.
GCAAGTGTTTTGGCTGCCTCCATACAAAATTCTGGAGATTTATGACGTGAATCGTAGGCAATTACCACACCACGTTGTTTCGCTTCACTACCTTGTTCGTCTATGTATGTAGCTAGTCCAGCAGAAGCTTTACGAACCGTATAGAGATTCATCCGATTGGTTCCTACCCCAATTTCACCTCGCATACCACCGGTACCAAACTCAAGATTTTTATAAAAAACTTCTTCAAGTTGTTTTTCATCTTTTTTTATTTGCTCAAGTTGCTGCTTTAGTTCTTCATTTAAATTTGAAAACTCAATCCACCTATTTGCATTTTCTTTCCAATTCATCATTTTATCCTCCTTATTTCTCCATATTAATATTGTTTGAATTTCCAATAAACTTACACCTTCTTTTTATTTTATATTTTAAATCTATAAGTTCAAGGATAATATAAAAAAAATGTCTGCATTTGCAGACATTTTCTTTAGAAACTATACAAGTAGTTCATTTGCGGCTTTGATATAAATACTAAACACACTGTTTTTCATATTTCTTGCTTCTACGAATTGTTCAAACTCAAACGGAAAGAAAAGACCAAATTCTTGTAGGTTGGCAACATTTTTATTAAATAGTCCTGCATATTGCTCATCGAGAGTTGGTGACTCAAGTATGGAAACGACTGTTTGCATACTTGTCATCACTTGAAAAGCGTCCCTTAAGGTATTAAAGTCATCTGGTGTATGCAATACTTTTAATTGTTCAAACTCACTAATTTCCTTATCCGTAAAATAGAGTGGAAAAACAGTTGAATAGATATACCTCACAAGTCCACAAATTTCTTCTTCCTGGCCTGGTGTAGAGGCAAAAACAATTTTCACTTGTAACCCACCTTTGCGATAACAATAATTTATCGTAATATACATTAGAATAGCATAAATACGAGTAAATTTTGGGTGGTAATTATAACCACGCCTTAACTTTTGGAGGAATCTCGAAAATAAAGGAGTTAAAATGCTAAAAACAACGCGAAAAGGCAATTGGATGGAAATTATTACACCAAATAGCTGGAATGGGAAAACAATTGAGGATATCTTTCGAACAGAATGGGAGGTCCCTAAGAAACTAACTCATTTATACAGGATGGAACATAACGTATTGGTAAATGGAAATAAAGCCAATTGGAAATTACCACTTAATATAGGTGATAAAGTACTAATTAAATTATCCGCTGAAGAGGAGTTAAAGAACACGCCCTATTTCTTCCATGATATTCAGGTACTATTTGAGGATGACCATGTGATTGTTTTTAATAAACCGGCATTTATGAACACCCATCCTAATGACGAAATGGATGAAAATACACTTTTACATGCTGCACAATTTTATCTGTACTCAAAGGGCGATCAAGTTGACATACGGCATGTACATCGCTTAGACAGAGATACTACAGGGGCGATCCTTTTTGCTAAACATGCATTGGCAGGTGCAATCTTAGACCGAATGCTTGAAAAACATGAATTGAAGAGAACCTATATTGCCATTGTCCATGGCCACTTAAAAAAGCAGCAGGGGACTATACACGAGCCAATTGGGCGCGATCGGCACCACCCAACGAGAAGAAGAGTTTCTCCATCCGGTCAAGACGCTATTACACATTACCAATTAATAAAAGTTGAAAAAGGTCATTCCTATATAAAGTGCTGGCTTGAAACAGGGAGAACACATCAAATACGTGTACATTTAAGCCATATAGGAAATCCTTTAGTTGGTGACATATTATATGGAGGTAAACCGCTATTTAAAAGGCAGGCACTGCATGCTGCAAAGTTAGAGTTTACTCATCCCATCACTGGCGAAGAAATTTGCTGCTACGCCCCATTTATTGACCAACCACCTATGTTTATAGGGATTGATGTAAATAGCTTATGAGCCAAAAAGAGAGGCCTTCCCATTTTCGGGAGACCTCTTTTTTATTATCGATCAGCTTTTCTAAATGCCCTCATAATCAATGATAACAGGAAGACTAAAGCTACAGAACCGATAATCGCTGGGATAATAGCAAAATCGGCAACATTTGGCCCCCAATCTCCTAATAGTAATGTACCGAGCCATGCTCCAACAAACCCAGCAATTATATTACCTATAATTCCACCTGGTATATCTCTTCCAACAATAAGACCAGCTAACCAGCCAATAACTCCACCTACGATTAATGCCCAAATGAAACTCATTTAGAACACTCCTTTTTTGTAATGATTCTTAGATCACACGGTTTCTATCTGATAAATATTGCTGCCGTGTAACCATTAAAGTACCCATTTTCTTTTATTTCATTCATAGGAATGTACTCAGTCTGATAATATACATAATACTTTTGGCTTTCGGAAACATTAAAAAAATAATTAAAAGTAAATATCATATGCCTATTTTCTGAATTTTCTTTTGTTAAGTTTTTGTAAATTAGGTTAACTTTTTGTGTTTTTTCGGTATATTTTCGATACAATGTTTTCCGTTAGTATAAAAACTTTTTACATACTATTTAGGGGGATTTAAAAAATGGCAAAAAAGGTTGATAAATTTTCTGCTCTATTAAGTAATATTTCTTCTAACTTAAAGGAAGGAGCAAATTACTTTGCCGATTATAAATTAAAAAACATTAGCGATCTGAAGATCTTCTCAGAAAAGATGAAAGAGATTGAAACAAAGGGCGATACATATATTCATGAAGTAATTAAACAACTAAATGATGCATTTATTACTCCAATTGAACGTGAAGATATTCTCCATCTAGCAAACAGTATGGATGATGTGTTAGACGGCCTAGAAGCAACAGCTGCATTATTTGAAATGTATTCCATCACACAGGCAGATGATTTTATGCTTCAATTTGTTGCTGCAATAAAATCAAGTGTCCATGAAATTGATAAAGCAATGGTACTCTTATCAAACAAAAAGCTTCCACAGATGAGGGAACATGCTATAAAAATAAAAGATTACGAATCAAAATGCGATAATATCCTTCGTCAATCGATTAAGCATTTATTCACAGTCGAAAAAGATCCAATTCGAATTATTCAATACAAAGAAATATACGAAAATCTTGAGGATATTGCTGACAGTTGCCAATCTGTTGCGAATACACTTGAAACCATCATTATGAAAAATGCATAAGGAGCAAACAAATGGAAATTTTAATTATTTTAGTTGTTATTGGTGCCCTTGCATTTGACTTTATTAATGGGTTCCATGATACCGCAAACTCGATTGCAACCTCTGTTTCTACAAAGGCACTAAGACCACGCCAGGCGATTCTCTTAGCGGCAATCATGAACTTTGTAGGGGCCATGACGTTTACGGGTGTAGCTAAATCAATTTCTAAGGATATTGTTGATCCTTTTACGCTTGAAAATGGGTCGGTAGTTATTCTAGCAGCACTAATTGCAGCTATTTTTTGGAACCTATTAACATGGTATTACGGAATTCCGAGCAGTTCTTCTCATGCAATCATTGGGTCGATTGCGGGAGCAGCCTTGGCTTCAGCAGGTTTTGGAGCACTAAATTACACTGGCTTTTTGAAGATCCTTCAAGCCCTCATTATTTCACCTATATTAGCATTTGCGGTTGGTTATATTGTGTACAGTATTTTTAAAGTGGTTTTTAAGAATGCAAATTTAGCAAAGACCAATCGGAATTTTCGTTTTATGCAAATAGCTACTGCCGCCCTGCAGTCCTATTCACATGGAACGAATGATGCCCAAAAAGCAATGGGGATTATCACGATGGCTTTAATTGCTAATGGTTACCTTGGCAGTAATGCTGAAGTTCCGTTTTGGGTACAGTTCTCCTGTGCGCTGGCAATGGGATTAGGTACATCTGTCGGAGGATGGAAGATTATTAAAACCGTTGGTGGTAAGATTATGAAAATTAGACCCATTAATGGTGTGGCAGCAGATTTAACTGGTGCAGCAGTAATATTTGGAGCAACTTTCTTACATGTTCCTGTTAGTACCACACATGTTATTTCTTCAGGAATTTTAGGGGTTGGAGCTTCACACCGCCTAAAGGGCGTTAAATGGGACACTGCTCAAAGAATGCTCATTACTTGGGTAATTACACTCCCTATTTCAGCAGGTATCGCGGCAATTTCTTATTTCATTTTAAATCTTTTCTTTTAAATAACCTTGTAAGGAGGATGGATTTCCCATCCTCTTTTTTATTTTTTCTACTTCTAAATTACATTCATTTTCATACTTTTTAGGTAGGGACAAGTTTGGGGTGATTTTAAGTGAGACAAAAGATTATTGCAATGCTCATTGGCAGTTTATTATTAAGCCTAGGGGTTAATGGTTTTTTAGTACCTTATCATTTGCTTGATGGCGGCGTAATAGGGTTAGGGTTAATCATTCACTATTTTTACGGATGGCCTACTGGACTTAGTATGATTGTATTAAGTCTCCCACTCTATATCTTGGCATGGTTCTTTGAAAGACGTTATTTTTACTATAGTTTGCATGGATTAATCATCTCTTCTTTTTGTATTGACTTGCTTTCATTTATCAATGGAAAAATACAGGTTGGCATATTACCAAGTACTGTAATAGGCGGCATGCTCGTAGGAGTGGGAATAGGACTAATGCTTCGCTATGAAACGAGTACGGGTGGAACCGACTTACTGGCCCAGATACTTACTAAATTTACTTCTGTTAATATAGGTATCATTATTTTTTTGATTGATGGTCTTGTCATTACTAGCGGGATTCAAGTGGTGGGATTAGAAAAATTCTTTTATTCTCTATTAACCATTATTTGTGTTGGTTTAATGACTTCTTTAACAGTAATAAAAAGACCAGAAACTTATTAATGTAAACAAAAAATCCCATCTCATTAAGAGACGAGATTGAAACTCGCGGTACCACTCTTGTTTAATAAATGTTTGAATAACACTTTACTACCCTCTACAAACGTACATTAATACGTTGTCCTTGTAACGGTGGAATCCGATTATGGACTTCTGCTCATTCTGTTTAAGAATTACAGCGTCCACGAAAACCATGAAAACCATGAAAACCATGATTTAGTTTGTATGATAGCTAACTTTCATAACTAACCCTTGTTTATAGTTTCCAAATTTTTGTCCAAATAAATTTAACCCACCAGCATTTTTGGCATTTTCTTTTACACCTATTCGAACAGGGAAATATGGTAAGGATTCTAATGACAAATCTTTTAAAGTAATGTTAGATATTTTCTTATTATCAAGATAGGACCCACTTTGTTCTACTTTCCAATACTTCAATTCACCGTATTGGGTACTCGATGTTTTTCTCCAAACTGGAGTATATAAACCTCTTTCTCCTCCAAAGTCACTAAGGCATGTCCAAGTACCAATTTCAATATTGTTCACCCAAATCGTGATATCAGAAGGCCAATCCTCGCGATGATATGGTGCTTCGGAGCAAGCTTCAGTTGAGATGACTAATTCTTTGATTACTGCGTTTAAAGGTAAACGGTTTGGGAATCGATATTCTATGTACCCTTTACGAAACCATAACAATTGAGCATGTCTTTTATTGGGCTCAAAAAAAATTCGAGGATTATCTAATGGGCCTATATAACCATTTTCATCTGCCAAACCACATGTGGGTTCGACCTGACAATCAACATAGTCGCCAATTGGTAAATCAATGATATAATGGTCTTCCTGGTTTGCCGGTTCCACTGGACTTAAATTCACTATGATATTGTCGTATTTTTTTGAACTAACCTTTTGGTTGCCATGTCCTGGTATTATTTCAGTTGTTATAATCCCTGAATCCTGTAGTTTTTGAATATTGACAGCAGTTGTTGAAAAGGGAAGTTTTAGTTTTTCAGAAATTTCGTTTACGTTTAATGGTCCGTGATTCAAAGCACGTAGAATATTTAATCGTTGTTCATTTGATAAAGCCTTAAAAACTTTCAGTCCCTCATCATCTATAGAAACTTTTAAGTCTCTCATATATGGCTCCTTCCTAAAAAAGGAATGAAGGTTACTACTAGAGTAGCGCTTCAATCCTTTTTATTTTATTTCTTATCTGTCAGCTTAAAAAAGCAGAAATATGATAATTAAGTTCACTTTGACAGGGTCTTCTTTGTATTCATTTTAACAGACCACCCCTCAGATTCAACAACCTTTAAAAAATAGGAATCGTCTAATTTTAATCCAAATCCAGGTAAATTAGGAATGGAAACCTTTCCTGCCCTAACCCTATAAGCTGTATCATCTATTCCATGGATGTTCATTTCATCCCACTCAATAAATAAAAATCCATTTATATTTGGTGCTAAATGTCCAAGTGCAAAGTTGCCAAATGAACCACCATAGTTATGTGGTGCTGTTTTAATCTTACATTGATCTAATTCTGCTCCAAGTTCCAACCATTTATGAAAACCATAAGATCGAATATCATACTGAATGGCGTCGATTAGTCCTTCCTTGGCCCAGTCTACTAGGTATGGAGAGGCATCTCCTTCTCCATCAACAACCATGATATTTAAGTTTTGTTTATCTAACCATAATTTTAAGTCCTTTAAGTATTCAGGGTCCTCATGAAACGGCTCCTCTATCCAGGTTAACTTAGTATCAGCTGTTGCAGCAAGTATTTCTTTGGTTAAATTCAGATTATAGCCATTATTTGCATCAATCATGATTTTCGCATCAGGACCTACTGCTTCCCGAACACCTTTAATAATGGCAATATCACGATTTTTACCTTCTTCTAGAGGCATGTGCATGGCACCTCTACCTACTTTTATCTTAAAATGACGATGACCCTTTCTAAACCCTTCTAACGCATGTGACTGCATTAACTTAACTGCCTCTTGATCACTGTCGAGATGAAGATCATCAAAGTATAAGGATGTATCATAACAAGGTACAGAATAGTTTGAAGTTTTTAAGCCTGATATTATTTCATAAACAGGCATTCTTGTAGCCTGCCCGATCCAATCCAACAACGGAAACTCAACTGAATAGTAGTTTTCTTTAACTCTTCCCCCGTCAGTAAACAAATCTCCTACGGTTAGACCAATTATTCTCTCTGCACTCTCCTTTGTAATTCGAGACCACCCAAAACCTTGTAGCCCACCAATTGTAATTCGTACAATATCAATAGGTATTTCACATCCATGAACGCCTAATCTAGCATTACATCCTGCAGGACGAGGACGTATTCCGGTTAACCTTGCCCATTCAATTTTTTCTACCTTCCAATTTTTATTTATATTTTCCATTGATTCTCTCCCCTTTTGAATTTGATTTATTTAATACCAGTAAATGAAATCCCTTTTATTATCTGTTTTTGGAAAATCAGGAACACAATGAGTACCGGAATAGATACAATTACATTTGCCGCCATCGGAATGGTATAATCTACTACGAACCCTGAATTAAAGAAAGGGATTCCGACGGGTATCGTCATTTTGTCTGCTGAGGTTATGCTAATGAAAGGCCACAAAAATTCTTTCCATGTACTAAGAAAAGTGAATATACCAAGTGCAGCTATAGCCGATCGTGAAAGAGGTAATGTGATTAGAAATAACATTCGATACATTCCACACCCATCTATTTTTGCAGCTTCATATAGTTCTTTTGGTAACCCATCAAAGAATTGCTTTAAAAAAATCATTCCAAATGGAACTGCTATCACTGGTAGAATTAAAGAACTATATGTATCCAATAGATTCAAATCCCTTAATAAAATATATAAAGGAACTAGAATTGCTTCACCTGGAACCATAAGGCCTGCTAAAATAATCCAAAATAGAATACGACTTCCTGGAAAGCGGTTTATTGAAAAAGGAAAAGCGGCTAATCCTGATAAGATAAGGACAAAAACCGTTGTAATCGTTGAAACTAGAAAACTGTTCCATAGCCACAAAAGAACTGGTGCATTACTAAATACATGAACATAGTTTTCTATCGAAAAAGGTGGCTTTAACCAATTGACAACTGATAGAAGACTACCTGACGCTTTAAAAGAAACGAGCAAAACCCAGATCAATGGGATTACCCATAACAAGGCTAGAATGGATGCAACAGTATACGTTATTTTGAGTCCATTTTTTTCGATAAAATCCCCCATTTTCATCCCCCTAACCTTCTTTATTTTGTAGCCTAAATTGAATAAAGGACCATATTAATAGAACAAGAAAAAAAAGATAAGACATCGCTGACGCTGTCCCAAATTGATACTTTTGAAACCCTTCCTCATAAATGTATTGAATGATAGTCCGAGTAGAGCCAGCAGGTCCCCCTTGTGTTACCAGATAAACTTGTGAAAAGATTTTAAATGAAGCAATTATTTGTAGGAAGACTACTAAAAGTGTCACCCGTTTTAATGATGGAATTGTAATATGTTTTAATCGATCCCATGGACTGGCGCCGTCAATTTTAGCAGCTTCATATAGTTCATCTGGAATATCTTGAAGCCCTGCTAAATAGATAACCATATTAAATCCAACTGTCCACCATAACGTAATACCAATAATTGAAACCCATGCTAGAACAGGATCTCCTAACCATAAAATATCATTTTTGACTCCTATTACTTTTAAAAGTGAGTTTACCATTCCACTGTAGTTATCTAGAACCGCTTCCCAAACACTTGCAACTACAGAGACCGCTAACACCATGGGCATAAAGAAGATTAACCTGAAAATAACTTGACCTTTTAGTGGTTGGTGAACAATTAAGGCAAGGATAAATCCTACGAGTACAATCACTGGCGTTGAAAGAACCACGAATAATAGCGTATGCCATAATGAGCTGAAAAATATCGGGTCAGTTAAGACTTTTATATAATTTTGTAAACCAATAAAGGTTTTATCACCGAGAATTTTCCAATCATAAAAACTTACAAAAAAACCCTTCGCAACAGGATATAAAGTAAAAATAGAATAAATCAACATAAAAGGTAATAGAAGAATATACGAATTAACATTTTTTTTGATCAATTTCCACATAGACTCTTTTATTGAAAAATGAATTACCTCATTATCTATCCTTACTTTTGCCTGTTTACTCGTTACTTCGGGAATTTGTTCCATCCTTTTTTCCTCCTTCCCAATTTTGAATACAAGTGTGTGAACAATAATGCCTGACACCCCTCCACAGATCACCTTGATATTGTAGGGGGTGTCTGACACCCAGTTTTAAGTCATGCCTTTTTAAGTAAGTTATTAATCTTGCAGTTGATCGTTTATTACCTGTTCTACTTTCTCCAATCCTTCTTCTACTGAAACGTTCTTAATCCAAATACTATCAAGTACATCCATTAGTTCTGAAGAATTTGCGAACCATACTTTTTCATTTGGTGGTAAATATTCCATATATTCCGATTCCGATTCATATTCCGAACGGAATGGCTGGTTCTTTAATTCCTTTGAATCTAATGCATTTTTAGAAACTGGCAAATGCCCAGCTTTTGACCATTTCCATCCATTATCGGTGACCCATTTAACAAATGTCATGGCAGCTTTAGTAGTCTTTTCGTCTCTATTAGGATTAGTTGGCAAAATAAATGTATGAGAATCAGCATATACACTTGGCTTATCAAATAAAGTAGGGAACTTTAAAACACCTAAGTCGTCACCCAAAACTTTATACGTATTATCAACAGCGCCAGTGACATTGATCATAAATGCAGCCTTCCCAGATTGAAACATTTCATCAATATTCTCAATTTTAGGAGGCACAACTTTGTAAGTATTATATAAATCATAAACTGCCTCTAATGAATTTTTACCAATCTCTTTATCAATTGTCGCTTTAGCATCTTTTGAACTATATATATCTCCCCCGCCTTGCTGTTTATAAAATGTGTACCATAAACGAAGTGGATGAGTACCCTGTCCTCTAAGTGCCAAAGGTGTAATATCCGGATTTCCTTCTTTCACTTTTTCCAAAAGACTAATAAATTCCTCGTAACTATTAAACTCAGGTATTCCTTCATCATTTAGCAAGTTCAAATCACCCAACAGCTTTTTATTATAAAAAAGCAAGAAAGCATGATAGTCTAGTGGGACGGCATAATTTGTTCCTTCAATAATAGTAGAGTTCACTGCATTTTCAGATAAGTCATCAAAATTGATTCCATTGGCTTCCGCAATTTCACCCATCGGTTGGATAACTCCCTCATGTTCTAATTGCATGACTCTAGTTGCATGAGATATTCCAAGATCTGGAGCTTTATTTCCTAAAACTGAAGTAGTTAATTTTGTATAATATTCTCCCCACTCTTGTGTAATCTTTTCAACCTTAATGGATGGATGTTCTTTGTTAAATTCGTTGACCATCTCAGTCATTACCGTCCCATCGTTTCCACTAAATAAATCCCAGAAAACAACTTTTGTTGGAGAATCAGACGATGTAGATTCATTCTCTACTTGTGTACTAGTTGAACTGCATCCTGCTATAACGAGCATTATGCTAATAAGTAGAAGATACAATTTAATAGAATTCTTTTTCATCTTACATTCCCCCATTATATTATTAAGAAAATTAACCAAACTAAGAACAATAAAAATTAATACATAACAACTTTTAATGTAATAAGAAGCATATTGAAACATTCTTCCCCTTTTTTAAGGGTAAGTAATGAACGATAAATCTTATTACCAGTAAATTTATCTCGTATTATGTTTTATTGTAATAAGTTTCAAAAAAAAGACTTGATATACTCTTATAGTCTCCAATACATAATGGTATTCTCTAATCACCCCTTTGAATACTTTTCAAAAAACGTAAAAAAATTCAGAATAATTATTCTTTTTTCATTGTAATCGTTTTCATTTCTTGTGTCAACACAACTATTAAGACATTTTTTTAGTATACGACCATTTTAACGAACAGTTATCCACACGTCTAGGAATTTTAATATTTGCTTAACGAAAATAAAAGAACCTGCAACAAAGTCGCAGGTTTTTATAATGACTTCACTTTTTCGGTACAGCTTTCCATTGCAGCCAATACGGAACCTCGAAATTGCCTCTTTTCAAGTTCTGCTACTGCTTCTATCGTTGCCCCGCCTGGCGTACACACATTATCTTTAAGTTCTCCTGGATGACTGTCGGTTTCTAGTACCATTTTAGCAGCGCCAAGAACTGCCTGCGCTGCTAAACGATATGCTTTATCTCTTGGGATTCCCTGCTTGACACCTCCGTCAGCCATTGCTTCTATCAACATATATACATAGGCTGGGGATGATCCACTTATGGCTGGTACAGCATCCATTAATTTTTCGTCAAGCCTCTCTGTTTTACCAAACGTATGAAAAAGACGTTCAACCTCCAATATCTCTTCCTCACTAAGCCTCTCATTCGAACAAATAGCACTCATCCCCTCTCCAACCAACGAAGGAGTGTTGGGCATTGTCCGAACCGCTTTTACACTATAACCAAATTCCTTTTCGATATCAGCCAATGTAATTCCGGCCGCAATAGTAATAATAGTACATTCATGATTAATGTAATTTTTTATCTCATCAATAACCTTTGAATGTTGGTCTGGTTTTACCGCGATGATCAGAATGTCAGAAAACCTTGCAACTTCTTGATTATGATTGGTCGTAATTATTTGGTAATTAGATTTAATCTCTTCAATTGTTCTCTCTGTTTTAGAGCTTGCGATTATATTTTCTTTTGGAATCATCTTTGATTTAAGGATTCCTTCTATCATCGCTTGAGCCATTTTCCCCGCACCGATAAATCCAATCTTTTTATTCAATCCTCCACACCTTCTTTATCTTTTTCAATTTTTGCCTTTCCATATGTTTCTTTAATAATATCATACGATTTTTTTAACCTCTCATAATATATCGGCTGTTCCCATTCATTCCATGAATAGAAAAATACATCTTTTTGTTGGAGTATGTTATTTGTATGTTTGGGAATTGTCTGCATGATTTTACCTTGCTCTGCTACTGCAACCGCAACCCGAATCCCTTCGATCGTTTCATTACTAGTTAAACCAGATTTCCATACATCACCCATTACTTCTTTTAAACTAGGATCTTTAACGTTCACTAATTGCCATGGTATCCTTATTTCGATTAACTGCTGGTCACTACTTATGCTTACATCTGTTAGCGAGTTAAACTCTTCATCCTCAGGATTAGCACTGCCAAACTTTAGGACACCTGTTTCATAATCCTCAAAAGGTACTAATGTATTGGTTGATGGAATGCGCAATTCTTTATTAAGAGCAAGACGAATGGGATGGAACACGCCATTATTTTTCTGGTTGGCGTAGGACTCTTTTTTGACCATATGAAGTAAATGTGCATATTGGTAATAGAAGGTATCATAGTAGCTGTCTACCATTATATTTGAATCCTTAGGTCCTAAAAGATTGATTAAGAAGTCAACTCCTAGATCTGTTTGTACTATCGAATTCTTTGACAATTTGATATTGTTTTGGCCTTGCTCTTCGATTGTATCGAGAAGTACATACACAGCCTGATTAGCAAAGTCTACCGGTTTCGTAAAGGAAAGCAGAAAGTATAAATATCCACTATCAGAGGAAACTCTTACCTCATTTATTGCACTTGTCTTTTCATTCGACAGATGGATTTGCTTACTATTGTTTTCTTTCCAATCCATTCTTTTACCATCTACAAGGATTGCAGTATCTTTCGTTCCTGGTTCAAATGACAGCAGTCCGAAGTGTTGTTCGTTTGTTTGCGGGTTATTCCAGTATGGTCGTCGATCTGGATTATCAAAGTCCATGGTATTCCATGTTCGTTTAAACCACTCATCCTGCCAAGTGAAAATGAATCCACCTGCATATCCTTCCGAAACGATTGACTTAAATAGTCGTTGATCTATTAAGCCTTGCTCTTCCTCAGAGTGAAATCCTTGGTTCATTCCGTAGGCATTTTTGTGTGTTAACCCCCTAGAAGATGGAACGCCAAATTCAGCCACTAGGACTGGCATTTTATGAACTGCGATTAAATCATGTATATATCCAGCATAATTATTCTTTTTGCCTTCATGATCGACATACTCTAGATATTTCCTCTCATAATTAAGGAAATCAGGATAATATGGGTAGATATGATAGGAGGCAAATAATCCAGCATAAAAGCCATCAGCAGCCTTAATATGATTTGGGTCTATTGATACTAAATCCTCATTTTCTAATGGTTCTGAGGGGTGTTCTAAAAAGTCTGTTGTTACCCAATTTGTAAAACTCATTGTATGCTGCCAATTATAATGTGTAGTTTCATATTCAGCAGCATAGTCTAATAATTTTGCTAACCAAACTTCGAATGGACTCGCATCAACTGTTTTAAAATATTTCCCTTCATATTCCCCGATACCGCTGTGTTTAAGATTCGTGTTGGAAACCATATATGGGTCCCATTCAGTGCCAACGATTATGCCCAGCACATATTTGGAAATATCATATTTGTAAACACCAGACGCGTGCCCTGGTTGTTTAGGTAAACCAGCTTGTCCATGAATGATATCAATCAAATTTTTAATTTCTGTTTTGGCATCCTCCACATTTTCAGAAGCGAAGGCATCTTGATTACGAAGTAGTTTTTCTTCATTCACCCAAGAACCATGAAAAAGAAATAATGGCTTTTCAGCAACCTGGTTGAATTCATAGAATGCTTCGTAAAACTGAGGTGGATGGAGTGTATAGATTCGAATGGCGTTGGCATTCATTTCGCCAATTTCCTTAAACCAACGTGAATAGTCTTCCTTACTAATAGCTGTTTCGCCAGGGAAATAACCTGGTTTGGCAATTCCCATGTTGACTCCTTTTATTAAGAAGTCGTCCCACTTACCGTTCTTTTGAATTTGAATATAGGTATCACCGGTGATGCTATTTGACTTTATCTCGTTATTATGGACAATTTCTACTTGCTCCTGTTTCACAGTCTGATTAAGACCACTAGCTAATAATATTTTCATCATTGGAACATATACTTCCCAATAGAAGGAATCTTGCGTTCCGAAATGCTTCTTCCACAAGTCCAAGCCTTTTGTTTGGTAGATTGCCGGTACTTCTGCTTCATCTGCATAATCGCCTGCAAAATAATAAGCATTGTATTTAGCATTTTTGTGATGGATGATTGCCGGGAAGTTGGTTGGTATCCCTAGGCCTTTTAACTCTTTTTTCTTCTTTGCTGTGATTGGCAGATTATATTCTGCTAGAATTTCTTCTTTGTTTCCTGCACTATTAATATCAAACCAATATTGATATTCCCCTTGGAGTTCCCTATTCGTAAAGTTCTTTCCCTGTTTGGTCAGATTAAAAAGTGCGCCGCTTTGTGTTACATCCTTTTCGTCTACCACTACAATTTCATTATTTTTACTTACAAATACAAAGCCTTCTCCCTTATAATTCCATTTGCCGCCATTTTCTACGTATTGCTTTCTTACCCATTCAGGTACTTCTTTATTATTCAGATTAGGAAAATATCTGCCTATCCAACCCGTCCATTCCAGATTTAACAGGTTCTCAATTTTATCCCTGACACTTTCAGGAGTAGGACTGCCAAAGGTATTAAATTCTGCAATAAAGGTCTTCCCATTAGAGGCAAGTAATTCTTGTTCAATCCGATCAATATCGGCAGCCTCTAATCCGCCATATATAATGGAAGATTTCTTCCCCGTATCGTTTTTACCATTGAAATCTTCATCGTAAACTCCATACTGATCGGTGAAATAAAAAACATCGTATTTTCTTAAATCATCAGGTAAAGATGTGATGGAATATTGTTGTCCTTCTTTTGGAACAAACCCTTTATAATCTTCATTTATCTCATAAGGCTTTTGATTTTCCTTGAAATATTTCGCATTATTTAATATCCATGTTAATCCTTTGTGTTCCCTATACGTTTGATCCGGTACGGTTTTATCAAAGATAAGTACATTTAATTCTTTAGAGGGCTGGAATTTCCAAAGCCAAAAAGGGCTTAATAAGATAATAAGAAAGAGAATGGCATAAACAATGAGTGAAGTTTGTTTTTTCATTTTGAAACACCTTTTCTTTTCATTTCTCCCCAACTCGTATCCCCTATTAGCATCTGCCATACTCCCTCGCATCTCCAAAAGACTGTCATTGGCCGATACCATATTGTTTCCGTCAGTGAGTATAAAAAGAGCTTTACAATATCTGATACTTTTGGGTATTTTGTTAAACTCCATTCTTCTAATAAAACGGCTGTCATTGAAAAAAGTGAGCCATAAAGACAAGATAGAAGAAATAATAATATAGCAAATTCAATATAAACCCCGCCTAAAAAAAGACAAAGTATCATAAATATATAACCTAAAAACTCAATAATAGGTCCCAAAAACTCAACAATCCAAAAATATGGAAATGAAATCATTCCTATGGAACCGTATTTGGGGTTAAAGGTTAGTCCACGATGTGTCCATAAACTTTCAAATAGTCCTCTATGCCAGCGCCGCCTTTGCCTTCTTAAGATTGTCATGTCCTCAGGTACTTCCGTCCAACATACCGGGTCAGGAACATAGACAATCTTTTTATTTACCCTCCTTTCTTTCAATAGGCGATGAATTCTAACAACCAACTCCATGTCCTCTCCAACGGTATCTGTCTTATAGCCTCCCGCCTCAATCGTCCAATGTTTTGAAAAAACCCCAAATGCCCCCGAAATAATCAAAAGAAGATTATGTCTGCTTAAACCTATTCTCCCCATTAGAAAAGCACGTAGGTATTCAATGATTTGCATAACAACGATTGGGTTATCTGATAAACCAATTTTTAAAATATGCCCATTCTTAATTTCACAGCCATTCGCAATTCGCACACTGCCGCCAGACGCAATTACCTCTTCATTTGAATCAATAATCGGTTTCATAACCTTCAAAAATGCGTCTGGCTCTAATACAGAATCACCATCCAAAGAGCAAAAGTAGGGATAATGTGAAAAATTAAGCCCCACATTCAGGGCATCCGCTTTCCCGCCATTCTCTTTATCCACTAAGAAAAGGTTAGAAAGGATAGACGACTGGTAAATAGTTTTAATCGGCTTTGTATGAACTTGTTTACGTACAATTCTACTTATTTCTTTCATATCGTAATGATCAATCATTTTTTTTAAAGTTTGGTCGGTGGAACCGTCATTGACTACGATGATTTCATAGGTTGGATAATTCACGGCTAAAAGTGAGCGGACACTCTGAATGATTCCTGCTTCCTCGTTGTAGGCAGGAACAATTATTGAGACAGGTCTAGTATTAAATTCATCCATGTAATCTTCATAAGCCTGTATTCTGTCTAATTGGTATTCTTTTCGAAGCTGAAAAGTTGAAATGATTAATATAACAGAATAAAAAACGATAACAATTACCATATATACTGCTATAAACCAACCGAAAAAAGCTACGATATCCAACCATTGCACATTTAACATATTCTATACTCCTTTATGCAGCCAATCCCAAGCCATATCTCTTGCATATGCATCCTTTGAGGTTTCTAAAACCTTTTGTAATATTGCCTTCCCATTAGGGAACTGACCAATTGATTGACCCGCCTGTGAACGAACCCACCAAATCTGATCATGGAGCAGTTCAATTAATCTTGGAATACCCTTTTCTTCCTTAATCGCACCTATGAGTTTTGCTGCCACCATTCTCTCCTGCCATTTAGTGGAGTGCATCATTTCTAAGCAAGGCTCTATATCTTTTACATAGCCTATTTCTGCTAGAGCCTTTAATGCACGAAGCTTTACCTCACCTTGATAGGTTGAAAAAACATTTTCAGTAAATACACGATATTCTATAGCTCTTTTCAAAGAAATAACATCTAGAATGGCATATTGCAGTGGAGTAGAGCTTTTATGAAAACCTAATACAAACTGATCAAATAGTACTTGTTCTAAACGGGTTAAAATACTTCTATAGTCATACTCTGATAAATAATGATATGTATTTGTAAGTAAGTCTTTTAAACCGCTAAATTGAAACGAAGCAAGGATTCTCAACATATGAATACTTTCTTGATGAGAAATTTTCTTCTTTATTGTCAACAGAACAACATCATCTAGCAGATTTATCATTTGAAAATCCTCAATATGGTAAAGTGCATTCATACGATGACTCCATCTTTTGCTTTTAAGTCGTTTTCGATAGTAATCCTGTAGAACGAGAGTGGCCAATTCTGATAGTCTTTTCTTTTCTTCCTCGCCTTCTATAATCTTCACATACTTACTAAGGAGTTCTTCCATTGCTTTTTGTTTTATTGCTGTTTTTTCAAAACCTATCCCCCTGACTAAGTCACCTTCTGCTATTATCGAAAGAACTTGCGGGTTAATTTTCTTTTTATAATCTTCAATCTTTCTTCTTTTTTTATTTTCGTAAAGTTTCCGAGACATCAAATACAGCAATAAAAGAACTAGTAAAGACAGAAGTGATAAAGTAATTATAATAAGGAACAAAACCTCTTGATTTATCATCATTTACTTCATCCTTTGAATGATTTGAAGAACTCTCGCCTGGAGTTCCTTAATACTAAAAGGTTTCGTAACATAATCATCAGCACCTAATTTAAGTGCCTTTTCAATTTCAGACTGGCTTTTTCGGCCTGAAAGCATTAATACATATACATGTTTACTTCTGTTAATTCTGACCTTTTGCAAGATCTCGATACCATCCATAATTGGCATAACACCGTCAAGAATCAAAAGGTGTTCCCCTTTTTCATCTAAGGCGTTAGATTCAAAAAATTGAACTCCATCGTCATATGTTTCAATATTAATCTCAAAGTGTTCTATATTCATCGAATGGAGAATCCTTACAAGCAACGTCTGGACCATTAGGTCATTATCAATGATTGATATAAACAATTTATTTTTACTACTCATTGTTTCCTCTTTCGTTGGCATATTCAAAATCATCCATATCTTTAATATTCTTTTGGCTGTGTAAATTTTGGCTGTTGATTTGCGCTCCACTAAGGAAAGCTTCTTTGAATAAGCACCGCAGTGACAGGCGGTCTCTGCCTGTCACGATGCACTTCGCTTTCCGCGGGCGGTACGTGGAGCCTCCCGCAGGAGTCTTCGTGCCTTCCGCACAAATCAACAGAGTGCCAAAATTAATATCGGCTTATAACACAGCCATTCTTTTAAATTATGCCCGTTTTATTAAATTGCATGAAAAAAGAGGCAGGACGGTTATCCTGCCTCAACGTTTTATTTTAAATCATCTGGAGAAAATGCGCCAGGAAGAAGTTCCTTAACTAAGATTCTTTGGATATCACCTTTCAAATTCATAAGGATAACTTCCATCTCAGAATCACATAGTTCCGAGATTACCTGCCGGCATGCTCCACATGGCGGAACTGGCCGATCCGTGTCTGCTACAACAACTAGTGAATCGAACTGAGTAATACCTTCAGAATATGCCTTAAATAAAGCCGTTCTTTCTGCACAGTTCGTCATACCATAAGCAGCATTTTCAATGTTGCATCCGTGAAATACTTTTCCATCAGTAGATAAAAGAGCAGCACCCACCTGAAATTTCGAATAAGGCACATAGGCAAACGCTCGTGCTTTGACTGCTTCTTCCATAAGTCGTTTTTCATCCATCGTGAATCACACCCGCAATCCTCATTTTATCATTGGAAAAATTTGACCATCCAACCAGCGACCACGCCTCCAAAATATACTCCAAAGACACCGACTACAGCAGAAAACACGGGAGGAGCAGGTAGTGGAAGTTTCATAAACTTAAACAAGATACCAACAATTAACCCAGCAATTAATGCTAATAATACTTCCTTCATCTCATTTCCCTCAAATCTAAAGATTAATAATTGTCTAGAGAAAGTTCACCTTTACTAATAGACACTCCAGAACTTGCACCGATACGTGTAGCACCAGCTTCGATCATTGCAAGTGCATCCTCACGGCTGCGTACGCCTCCAGATGCCTTTACACCAATCTCAGGTCCCACTGTTTCACGCATTAACTTAATATCTTCAACAGTTGCCCCGCCCGTTGAAAATCCAGTTGAGGTTTTTACAAAGTCTGCTCCAGCTTTAACTGAAATTTCACAGGCTCTTACTTTTTCCTCATTCGTTAATAGACAAGTCTCAATAATAACCTTTGTTAGTGCTTTTCCTTGCGCTGCCTCAACAACAGCTTTGATATCTCTTTCAACTAAATCATCTTTTTTATCCTTAAGTGCGGCGATGTTGATGACCATATCGATTTCATTTGCACCATTTTCAATCGCATTTTTTGTTTCAAATGCCTTTGTTTCTGGTGTAGAAGCTCCTAAAGGAAATCCGATTACCGTACAGACTTTTACCTCTGGGGTATCTTTCAGCATTTCTGCTGATATTTTTACCCAAGTTGGATTAACACATACAGATGCGAATGAATATTTCTTAGCTTCATCAACTAATTTAACGATTTCTTCTTTTGTTGCATCAGCCTTTAATAATGTATGATCTATCATTTTAGTCACATTTTGAGTCATTAGATATTTCCTCCCTATAGATGAAAAGCATAATATTTTAGTTGTTTATATCCACAAGCTAACTATAACAAAATGACTGCACATATGTAAATGCATATTTGAACAAATGTAAAACTTTAATGTTTTGTCGAGTAAATTATTTACTTTTTATCCAGAAGGAACTTAGCAGAGAATTGATCTGTTATTAACACATTGGCATAATTCCCCTTTAAAGCACCATATATGCCCTCAATTTTATTCGGTCCGCCTGCAACAAGAATCGAGTATTCCTTGTTCCGTAAATCCTCTAATTTAACTCCCAGCGTTCTTTCGTTCAGACTTTCATTACACACTTCACCATCTTTATCAAAGAAACGTGAACAAATATCCCCGACCGCCTTTTCGTTTAGAGCCTTTTGATCACTTTCTGTAAAATACCCCATTTGGAACAATAATGAGTCCTTTTTAATCGATCCAATGGTAAACACAGCGATATTGGCCTTTTTGCCAAGGTCAAGGATTTTATGAATATGCCTGTCAGCCTCCATTGCCTGCTTCACGACAACATGGTCTACAATCGCCGGCAAGGGAAGATTAAGTGGTGTAGTATTGTATGCTTTGCCAAAAAGGTACAGGATTTCCGACGCATACGTATTCGTTTCAGCATGGCTTACGCCGCCCTTTAGCTGAACAACCTTCACGTCTTTGACATATTTCTGCCTCAACTCAACCGCAATATGATACAACGTTGTTCCCCACGTGACCCCAATAATGTCTTGGTCCTTTACAATTTCATCAAGATACAATGCTGCCTTTTCCCCAAGGTAATTTTTGATAATATGATTTTCAAATTGCGGAATAGGCGTAACAATTGCCCTTTTCAAATTGAACCTAATTTCTAACTCGCGAGCCAGATTTTCAACGTCTTCATATGGATCCATGATGTTGATTTGAACGATTCCTTCACTTTTTGCCTGCTGTAATAAACGGGACACTGTAGGGCGTGAAACACCTAATTTCTCAGCTATTTCGTTTTGATTATAATCCAATAAATAATATAGTTTTGCAGCTTCTATCACCTTGCTAAGTTTTTCTCGGTCCACTTTTCATCACCTTTGTTTCCACTTTTTTTAATATTATAACAAGAAGTGAAGAGAATCCCCTAATACTTTTACATTTGTAAAACCACAAATGAACATTTTTACCTTACTTCTGTTGCATTTTCATTCATAAATGAGGGAATCATTCTTATCATATTTACTACGTACATTACCTTGACACGAAATAGTCAACCACCACTAATTTCCGATTTTGCTATACTAAGTTCAGGGATATATTTCCTACAAGAAGGAGGTCACAAAATGGGGAAAATCGGAGGACTCATATACCGTTACCGAAAAACGGTACTGGCGCTATGGCTGCTTATCATTGCACTATCGGTAGTTTTCGCCTTAAAACTACCTTCTGTATTAAGTGGCAACGGCTTTGAATACAAAGGTGAATATAACAAAACAAGAATGCTCCTTGAAGAGGATTTTGGACAAGCCAAGTCATCCATTATCCTTGTCTTCGGAAGAGAGCGTACCGTTACTGAGCGTGACTGGAATCAATTTATTAAAGCAACCTTTGAAGATCTAAAAAACTTCGACGATGCCAAAAGCATTACTAGTCCATTTGACCGGGAAGGAATGATCAAAGATGAAGTTGCCTATGGTGTATTGGCTTTTGATAAAAAAGCAGAGGAGCTCGGCAATGAGATTGAACAATTGAACAAGCTTCTTAAAAATAAACAGGGACTAACCGTTACCATGACAGGTGAACCGATTATTGTTCAAGACCTTAATATTGCCAGCCAAGAGGATTTAGCCAAGGCTGAAATGATCGGACTGCCGATTGCCCTATTAGTCTTAGTCCTAGCGTTCGGAGGGTTAATTGCAGCCTCAATCCCAATTGTGATCGGTGTTGTATCGATTCTCGCAACAATGGGTGCAGTTTTCTTTTTTAGTTATCGTGCCGATTTGACCATCTTTATTTTAAATATCGTTCCCATGATCGGGCTCGCTCTAAGTATTGACTTTGCTCTATTGTTAATTAACCGCTACAAAGAAGAATTACATACCAAATCCATCCGTGAAGCAATAGAGATCAGTGTGGCAACGGCCGGGCGTTCGATTATTTTTTCAGGACTTTGCGTTTTTATTGGCTTATCCGCTCTATGGTTTATTAAAATCGATATTTTTCAAAATGTTGCATTAGGCGGTATGGCCGTCGTATT
The DNA here is from genome assembly GCF_030348765.1 of Neobacillus sp. CF12. Classification (GTDB taxonomy): domain Bacteria; phylum Bacillota; class Bacilli; order Bacillales; family Cytobacillaceae; genus Neobacillus. The sequence goes on from NZ_JAUCEU010000007.1 coordinate 2,595,637, forward strand.
TATTTCAGCCTTTTGTGCTTTGACCTTTCTCCCAGCTCTGCTGGCTGTAATCGGAACAAGAATTAATAAGTTTAGTATTATTCGGGCAAAGGATTCAAACACAAGTCTATGGCATCGATTTGCCACGTTTGTGATGAGACATCCTATTCTGATGGCAGGAGTATCCCTAGCCATTCTGTTAGCCGGACTTATTCCGGTTGCACAAATGACGATGTCGATTCCAGGTACAGAATCACTCCCAGCTAAATATCCATCCAGAGTCGCTTTTGAGACCTTTGAGCATCATTTTATTTCTAAAGATAAACGAACCGATAACAAAGTAACCATCGTACTTGAAACTGAAGGATCTATTTTAGAAATGGAAAACCTTATGAAGGTCAGCAACTATATAAAGAGCCTTGAGAAGGAAAAACTAGTTGATACCGTTGATTCTCCGTTTTCGGTAACGGGCATTGCCGATGAGAAAGAATTGTCTCAAACGCTATCTTTTGGGCCAAAAGAACAGACAACTCCAATACTAGACTATTTTGTCAGAGACAATAAAATGCTGATTGAGGTTTATTTAAAAACGACTGACCATTCGGCAGCGGCTAGAAAGTGGGTTCGTGACTGGTCAAATCGTGACAGTGAGTTGACCACCCATTTTGGTGGTTCGATAAAATTCGAACAGGAGATCTTTGATGAGATATTTAAGAAAGCGCCATACGGGTTATTATTAATTGTTGTTTCAACCTTCTTCATTCTCATGGCTGCTTTCAGGTCAATCCTCATTCCTTTGAAGGCTATATTAATGAATATCTTGAGTCTAAGCTGTACGTTCGGGATTGTTGTCTGGATTTTTCAGAAGGGGCATTTTGGTATCGAGCCCGTCGATATTGCGTTAATCTTACCCGTCTTTGTGTTTACGCTCGTTTTTGGACTGTCAATGGACTACGAAGTTTTCCTAATTTCGAGGATTCAGGAGTTTTATTTAAAAACAGGAGATAATACAGAAGCCACGATATCGGGGTTAACCTACACGAGTAAAATTATTACCTCTGCTGCCGCGATTATGATTGTGGTAACAGGCGCTTTTGCTTTTACAGGCGTCATGCCGATTAAACAGCTTGGCGTCGGCATTGCGATTGCGATTTTCATTGACGCCACCATCGTACGGATGGCTCTGGTTCCTGCTTTAATGAAGTTGTTCGGGGATTGGAACTGGTGGTTTTTTGGACTTAAGAATAAAGCACAAACGAAGGAAAGAAAAAGCCAGCCTGATATATAGACTCAGTTCCGATACTGATAGTTTTTTTGTCCTTCATTTTAACGATTAAGGACTAATCTTTCTATGCTAACTAATGATTTGTCCTTCATACCGCCGATTAAGGACTAATCTTTCTATGCTCGCTTATGATTTGTCCTTCATACCGCCGATTAAGGACTAATCTTTCTATGCTCGCTTATGATTTGTCCTTCATACCGCCGATTAAGGACTAATCTTTGTATGGTCGATTATGATTTGTCCTTCATACCGCCGATTAAGGACTAATCTTTCTATTCTCGCTTATGATTTGTCCTTCATACCGCCGATTAAGGACTAATCTTTGTATGGTCGCTTATGATTTGTCCTTCATTACCGCCGATTAAGGACTAATCTTTGTATGTTAACTAATGATTTGTCCTTCATACCGCCGATGAAGGACTAATCTTTGTATATTAACTAATGATTAGTCCTTCATACCACCGATGAAGGACTAATCTTTGTATATTAACTAATGATTAGTCCTTCATACCACCGATGAAGGACTAATCTTTCTAGATTGCTCATGATCTGTCCTTCATACCGCCGATTAAGGACTAATCTTTGTATGTTAACTAATGATTTGTCCTTCATACCGCCGATTAAGGACTAATCTTTGTATGGTCGCTTATGATTTGTCCTTCATACCTCCGATGAAGGACTAATCTTTCTAGATTGCTCATGATCTGTCCTTCATACCGCCGATGAAGGACTAATCTTTCTATGATTGCTCATGATTAGTCCTTTATACCGCCGATTTCTATGCTTAAATACGAAATGTCCTTCATAACACCGATGAAGGACATTTTAGCATTTGGAGCAAGTTACTAAAGAGTTAGATATTTTTTGCGTATTGTTCGCTAGGTACTTTACTTAACACAACATATAAGCTGACAGGTTCACTGCCATTATTGTTAAAGGCAAGCTCCTCGTCCCCGCCTACATGAACCAAATCTGCATCTGATACTGGCGTTTCCTGACCATCGATAATGAAGGTACCATTCCCAGTGACGACATAAAGATAAACTTCTGTTCCAGGATGCTTATGAACGGGAAGCTGTTGTCCAGGCATGAAATTTAACACAAATGCTGTCGTTTCACCTTTTTTGTAAATAATCCGTTTTGTAAATCTCTCTTCGCTGAACTCTTGGTAGGCTTTAACTGAATTTTTTTCCATCCTTTTTCCCTCCTAGTGATCTCTACCTATATCTTAACTGAAAATCATTTTCAATTAAGTGAAGCGTATCACTGTTTATTATTTCTAATCGTTTCAAGGAGTTAAAAAGACAAAGTATAGTTTTTGCTATTGTAAGCAACATAAAGGAAAACAACTAAGGAGCATAAAAATGTTGGTAGCAATAATTAGAATCGGTCTTTTAGTAATCCCGTGGTTAACTGTTTTCTTTATTCCCAAAAATGTGTTTAAAAAATATACACCCGTTGCAATCTTCGCGTCCTTACTTGTTGCTATTAATTGTATGTTATCTGTTCCTTTTAAATGGTGGACAGTAAAGGGCGGGTTACTAAATAAAGTTATCAATGATGTAAGCTTTATATTAGGACCCTTTTTTATAGGAACCATTTGGATTTTCCGTTTGACTTTCGGAAAATTCTGGTTATACCTGTTGACTAATACGGTGATGGACTTATTTCTAGCCTTTCCAATCAACTGGTTAATGCAAAGATTAAGAGTATATAAATTAGTAAATTTCAAGTCTAAACACGTCTTTTTCATTTCGATTTGTTTTGCTCTTTTTATTTACCCTTACCAATTGTTCATATCTCAATCAAAATCCAGTAACTGAAACTGGATTTTGATTATGCGATTCCGCAGGAAAAGGCTGCAATTTTGCAGCCAGATCTTTTTAGTAAGGATCACATATTTTCTTAGTACAGTAAACAAATTCTTTTAGGGTAAAAGCTAAAAATCAGCTACACTCGCCTTCACTTCTTTTGATAAACTACTTGCTTGCTTCTTCCAAACCCATGTAATGACGATTCCTAGAAATAGAATCACTGTCGCAAAATAGTAAGGGTAGTTAATATCTATATCAAATAATATTCCCCCTATAATGGGTCCACTAATGTTTGCTAAACTTGTAAACATAGAGTTCATTCCACCAACAAAACCTTGTTCGTTTCCAGCGATATTCGAAAGGTATGAAGTAACCGCTGGTCGGAATAAATCAAATCCTACAAAAACAATAAATGTCACAAGTAAAATTGAGAAGTATGAATGAACAACAGTCATTAAAAAGACAAGTAAGGCTGATAATATTAAGCTATATTGAATCAGCTTTATTTCCCCCCAAATACGTGTAAGCCTATCAAATAAAACGACTTGGGAAACTGCTCCAAAAATTGCACCTCCTGTTATCACAATGGCTATATCGGATGGTTTAAACTGAAATTTATGGTCCACAAATAGACTAAAGAACGATTCAAAAGCTGCTAAACCAAATGAGGCAATAAAAATTAAAATAAACGCAAGAAGATATTTTGGGGCAAAAATACGTTTATAGCCAAGATTTCCAGCTGAGTCTTGTTCATTATGCTCTTCCTTACGAATTGGCTCAGATAATAGAATAATAGAGAGTATAGCAGCGATTGTTCCTAGTGCTCCCGCAAAGAAGAATGGAATACGTGTTCCAAATTCCGCTAAAAATCCTCCAATTCCTGGACCAATAATAAATCCTGTACTAATCGCAGCTGACATATAACCTAGCGCTTTCGGGCGAGTATCCAAATTTGTAATATCAGCAATAAAGGCTGTAACGGCAGGCATAATGAACGCAGCACTAATTCCACCTAAAATACGAGAGAAAAATAACATTTCGATTTCTTTTCCGATTCCGAATAAAAATTCGGATATCCCGAAAATAAATAAACCAATGACAATCATAATTTTCCTGCCGAATTTATCTGCAGCTTTCCCTGCAAAGGGTGAAACGATTAATTGAGCAATGGCAAATGCTGCTGTTAAATAACCAATAGTTGTTCCAGTAATCCCTAATTCGTTCATCAACGTGGGTAAGACTGGAATTACAAGACCAATACCCAAAAAGGCAATGAATAAATTTATTAATAATAATGCTAAAGTGACATTATGAGTCTTCATATTTTACATTCTCCTTAACAAGACTAATTACAGCAACACAATTAGTACTGTTTTCATTTATTTACAAATTCCATCGTAGTGTATATAGTAACTATATAGTCAAGAGTGGAGTATTAAAAATGAATAATAAAAATGGAAAGTATTTAACCACAGGTGAATTTGCAAAGCTATGCAGAGTAAACAAACAAACTCTCTTTTATTACGATCAAATTGGGCTTTTTTCCCCAGTATTGAAAAACGAAAAAGGTTACCGGTTTTATTCAATACGACAGATAGAGCTATTCTTTGTTATTGATTTATTAAAGGAAATTGGTATGTCACTAAACGATATCCAAGAATATACACAAAATAAAACGCCTGAAAGTTTTTTGTCCTTAATGTACCAAAAAAAGAAAGAGATTGTGGAAAAGCTTCAGGAGATTGAAGCGAAGAAAAAAATAATTGATTCAAAAATAGCCTTAATGGAAGAAGCGTCACTCCTTGATTTTCACCAAGTTACGCTGGAACAATTACCAGAAGTAACACTTTATTTAAGTAGAAATATTGAAAATATAAAAGATGAAGAATTTGTAGAGGTCGTTTCAGATTTTATAAATGAATTGTCCCTATCAAAACTTGATACTGGATATCCAATAGGTGTTATAACGAAACGGGAGCAAGTCCTAAAAGGAGAATTTACAAATTACAGCTATTTATATATGGAGCAGCCAAATCCAAAGGAAGGGTATCCGTATTTTAAAAGTGTAACGGGTGATTTTCTAATTGGATATCATATTGGGGATGAAAAGACAATACATAAAACATATAGGCGACTATTTTCGGAGATGGATCGTTTAAATTTAGCCTTAGGTGATTTTGTTTTTGAAGAGTATATTTATGATACAGTGGTCATGAATCATAATGAAGATTACGTCACCAAAATTATGATCCAAGTAAATAAATAGAGAGTTTTTCTATTAATTCTTGGATAAATAAGCTTGGGTAAATGAAACCCAAGCTTTTTATTTTACTATACTCTAATGGAAACCATGGTTTTCCCCTTATTGAGTGCTTGTTTGTTAACTTCGATTAAATGGTGCTTTCCTTTTGACAGGACTTTTTTCAAGGATTCGATGATGGCATCACTTGAAACGACCTTGGTTCGTTCGATGAACGCGCCTAATAAAATCATATTTGCGACACGTGCATTTCCAAGGTCAGCTGCCATATCGGTAGCGGTCAATTCAATCATTTCAATATCGCTGCGTTTTGAAACTCTTGTCACCAATGATGAATTAATAATTAATAATCCCCCTGGACGTACGCGCGACTCAAATTTATCAAAGGATGGATTATTTAAAACTATTGCTGTTGAAGGATTTGTGACAAGCGGGGAACCCACGGTTTCATCGGATACTACCACCGCACAATTTGCTGTTCCCCCGCGTTGTTCAGGACCATAGGATGGCAGCCATGAAACGCCTTTCCCTTCGAGCATGCCGGCATATGCTAACAGTTGACCCATTGACATAACACCCTGTCCACCAAATCCCGCAATAATGATTTCCTCCAACATGGTTACTTGCCCCCCTCTTTATTCTTGTAAACGCCAAGAGGATAGGCAGGAATCATATTATCTTTTACCCATTCAAGGGATTCGAAAGGATCAAGTCCCCAGTTTGTCGGGCAGGTTGATAATATCTCCACCATAGAAAAGCCAAGTCCTTTTTTTTGTGCTTCAAACGCTTTCCGAATCGCACGTTTTGCCTTTTGGATATGTGGCACATCATGTGCTGATACCCTTTCAATGTAGGCAGTTCCATCTAAAGTTGCCAGCATTTCACAGACTTTTATCGGTGAGCCTTGAATACTTTCATCGCGTCCAAAAGGTGTAGTAGCAGTTTTTTGTCCAATCAAGGTAGTCGGCGCCATTTGTCCGCCAGTCATTCCATAGATTGCATTATTAACAAAGATAACTGTAATTTTTTCTCCTCTAGCCGCAGCATGAATGACTTCGCTTATGCCGATTGAAGCAAGGTCCCCATCACCTTGATAAGTAAATACAAAGCGATCAGGCAGCACCCTTTTCACACCTGTCGCAACAGCGGGAGCACGGCCATGAGCCGCCTGGGTCATATCACAATTAAAATATTCATAGGATAAAACCGAACACCCGACAGAGGCAACCCCAATCGTATCCTCTAAAATATCCATTTCTTCCAAAACCTCACCTACAAGACGGTGGATGACGCCGTGTGTGCAGCCAGGACAGTAATGTGTAGGGTTATCGGTTAATCCGTTTGTTTTTTTTAAAACTGTTTTCATGGTCATACCGTGATCCCCCCGGTTACAGATAAAAGCTTTTGATAAATTTCTTCCTGTGTCGGCACAACTCCGCCGGTTCGTCCGTAAAAATCAACCTCTGCATGACCGTTAACGGCTAATCTTACATCCTCAACCATCTGCCCGGCACTCATTTCTACGGAAATATATCCCTTCACTCGATCTCTCGTTTCGATAAAAGGCTTTTCAGGGAATGGCCACAGCGAAATTGGACGGATTAGTCCTACTTTTAAACCTTGCTGCCTTGCTTTATGAATAGCATTCATCGTAATTCGAGCAACTGTGCCAAATGCAACCATTATATAGTCAGCATCTCCCGTTTGGTAGATTTCGTAGCGAACCTCATTTTCTTTTATTCTTGCAAACTTTTTTTGTAAAGCTTCGTTACGGGTTTCTAGCGCCTCTGCATTCAATTCCAGTGAGGTGATAATTCTTCTCTGCCCGTCTCCGCGGGTTCCGGTAGTTGCCCAATTCTTTTCTGGCAGTTCAGGTTGTGTCCGCTCTCCAAACTCAACCGGCTCCATCATTTGCCCAAGCATCCCATCCCCCATAAGAATCACGGGTGTTCGGTAGCGGTCTGCAATGTCAAATGCCTCACTTGTTAATTCAACTATTTCTTGTAAAGAGGCTGGCGCTAACACGGGGATATTATAGTCGCCATGACCGCCGCCTTTTGTTACCTGGAAGTAATCAGACTGGGCAGGCTGGATATTCCCTAAGCCAGGACCTCCTCGAACGATGTTTACCACGACAGCAGGAAGCTCCGAACCTACTAAATAAGAAATACCTTCCTGTTTTAAGCTAAAACCAGGACTTGAAGAGGAGGTCATAACCCTGACTCCCGTCCCAGCAGCACCATAAACCATATTGATCGCAGCGATTTCACTTTCAGCTTGAAGAAATAATCCACCAACCTCTGGAAGTCTTCTCGCCATATATGCTACAAGCTCACTTTGGGGTGTAATCGGATAGCCAAAAAAGTAGTTACAACCTGCCTGGACCGCTGCTTCAGCGATTACTTCATTCCCCTTCATTAATACTTTTCCCATACATAAACCCCTTTCAAATTAAACAGTTTGCAACACCTTTACTGGTCTGTAGACGGAAATGACACAATCCGGGCATATCTGCGCACATTTTGCACAACTAATACAATGTTCCTGATCGATTACGGCCGCTGGACGATAACCTTTTCCATTTAAATAGTCTGCTAGAAAAATAACGTTCGTCGGGCATACCTGAACACAAAGTCCGCACGATTTACAAATATCCTCATTAAACACAACTCGCTTTTCCACTGTTACCCCTCCTATCCTTCCCAAGGTAAATTCATAAAGCGCTTGATGAACATTACCTGATGGCTATTTACAAAACAATTGGCTTCCTTTTCTAAATCCACAGATATGGTTGTATATAGCAGCGGGATTGAAAGCATGTTTGATATTTTCTCACTTAATTCATATCCGCTCTGGATTTCGGCCATGCTCGTTTCACTGCCGATATTGGAATTATTGATGATTCCCGTTACCTTTAAACGAGCAGCCTTTTCAATTTCCTCAATCGTATACCTTGCTCCTTCTAAGGTACTGAGATATGGACGGTTCGCATTTAAAACGAATAACAACTCAGGTTCTAAATGCTTCCATTCATGATAATACTGCCCCAAAGCCATTGCTCCATCTTTATCGCCGCCTGCGTCGATGATCACTCGATAGCGATGATCATGTAAAACACGATAGATTTCTCCCGAAACAATGGGTAAATCCGAAGTTGCCAGGCGGTTGGCAGGAGCGATTAATTCAATACCCTGCTGCTCGAAAAGATTGGAAACATCCCTAGAACGAAAATAAGGGTTAATAATATCTAAATCGTTAACAGCTACTTTGTTATGTATCTCTTTCTCATTCAATGCCAGGTTGATTGCAATCTCTGTTTTGCCACTCCCAAAGTGACCGGATAGAATAGTGATTCTTCTTTTGAATTCCAATGTGATTAACACCCCCTTAACATAGTCTGCGTAAACGTTTACATTCTAACAAATACCGATTATATACTTTATTATAAAGTAACTTTTTACAAATCTGTGTTGACCAATGTCACAGTTTAATGAACATGGGTTGTTCCTCTGAGAGTTCTTTTTAGGGATATCTATGATTCCGATATTCTCATGTATGAACAGATAAAGTCTGCCAAATAATAACACAAATTAACATTTTAGAAGGGGCTGACGTTTATGAACAATAAAAAGTTTTTCCTTTTACTCTTCGTGTTTATCGTCTCTGCAACTCTATTTCCTTCTAACATGCGTGCAGAAAACACTGGAGTCGTCGATTTACGAATCCTCGAGACGACGGATTTACATGCTTCCTTAGTGAATTATGATTATTACCAGACGAAAACAGACAATACGATTGGGCTCGTGAAGACCTCCAGCCTTATTCATCAGGCAAGAAGTGAGGCAGTGAATTCCCTACTGTTTGATAACGGTGACCATTTAAAAGGCAACCCGCTTGGTGAATACTTGGTGAGAATTAAAGGTATTCAAAAAGGAAAAATACATCCCGTGTACAGTGCCTTTAATTATCTAAAATATGATGCGATTGCAATCGGCAATCATGAGCTAAATTATGGGCTGAAGTTTCTAAGAAATGCACTAAAGGGTCCAAAAATGCCCGTGGTTAATGCAAACGTATATAAAGCAAAAACCAATAAACCTTACTTTAAGCCTTATGTTATTTTAAAAAGGAGTGTTGTGGACAATCAGGGGCAAAATCATGAATTAAATATTGGGGTTATTGGATTCATGCCGCCTCAAATTATGAGATGGGATAAGGCAAATTTAGAAGGTAAAGTGATTGCACGGCCGATTGTGGAAAGTGCAAAGGAATTTGTTCCAAGGATGAAAGCTGAGGGTGCAGATATTATTGTCGCACTTGCCCACACAGGTATTGATAGTGAACCATACCATTCTGAAACGGAAAATGCAGTCTATTATCTAAGTGAGATTCAAGATATTGATGCCATTCTTGCCGGGCACTCTCATGGTATTTTCCCTGGACGCGCCTACAAGGATTTACCTAAGACAAATATTGATGAAGGAAAAATCAAGGGAAAGCCAGTTGTCATGGCCGGTGCCTTTGGAAGCAGGCTGGGAGTTATTGATCTGCAGCTTGAAGTTCAGGCTGGAAAATGGAAAGTTTTAAAAAGTACAGCATTTACAAGACCTATTGCTGACGAAAATGGAAACTCTTTAATTAAGACAGATAAAAAATTATTAAAACTAATTAAACCTGAACACCAGGAAACGGTTGACTTTTTAAAGAAGCTTGGGATATAGCAATTTTAATCGATGAAAAATAAGCTAGTTCGTGACCGCAGATTCTACTTTTCTTGTTTCAGTCACTCTAGAGCTCTAATAGTTACCGTTGCCTCTTCTTTTTTTCTCGGTCTTTATAGAGCTCTATAGTGACGATGGTTACGATATTTATTCGGTAAACTTTTTAAAAATCAAAGTCGCATTATGACCGCCAAATCCTAATGAGTTAGATAAAACGACGCGAACTTCCTGCATCTTTGAGACATTAGGGACATAATCTAAATCCAGTTGTTCATCAGGTGTTTGATAATTAATCGTTGGAGGAATGATTCCATCCTTGATCGCTAAAAGAGAAAAAATCGCCTCTATTGCCCCAGTTGCTCCTAATAGGTGGCCGGTCATTGATTTTGTGGAACTGACAGATAACTTATAGGCATGTTCTTTAAAAACTTCTTTAATAGCTAACGTTTCATACAAATCATTATAATGAGTCGACGTGCCATGAGCATTGATATAGTCGACTTGTTCAGGAGTAATTCCGGCATCTGCTAATGCTAATTTCATAGCTCTTCCTGCCCCTTCTCCTTCTGGTGCTGGAGTTGTAATATGATGGGCGTCCCCTGTCGCTCCGTACCCCACTAATTCTCCATAAATGGCAGCGCCTCGAGCTAATGCATGTTCTAATTCTTCTAATACCACGATACCCGCGCCTTCCCCAATGACAAATCCATCACGATTCTTATCAAAAGGTCTGCTCGCTGTGGCGTGATCTGGATTTTTTGAAAGTGCGGTCATATTTGAGAATCCCGCAACCGTCATTCCGGTAATGGTTGCTTCCGTTCCTCCAGCAATCATCACATCCACATCCCCCTTTTGAATCACGCGGAAAGCATCACCAATGGAATTGGCACCAGAAGCACATGCTGTAACCGAACAATTGTTGATTCCTTTAGCACCAAGTGAAATGGATACTTGGCCTGCCGCCATATCGGGAATAAACATGGGTATCGTAAACGGGTTAACCCTTCGTTGGCCTTTTTCAATAAACTTCCGATGTTGTTCCTCAAATTCAGCCAAGCCGCCAATTCCTGATCCAATCCAAACTCCGACTCGTTCTGGTTGTATCCCCTCTCCAATTTGAATCCCAGCATCCTTAACAGCCATTTGACTTGCTGCAATAGCAAACTGGCTATAACGACCCATCCTTCTGGCTTCTTTTTTGTCCATAAACTCTTCTGGTGCAAAGCCTTTAACTTCCGCTGCAATTTTGACGTCAACCTTTTCTACATCAAAAAGGGTTGCAGGGGCAATACCGGAAACACCACGCTTAATTTGTTCCCATGATGTATGAGCATCATTTCCCAAAGGAGTGACTGCTCCAATACCTGTAATCACTACTCTTTTATTCATTAAATGCTCACTCCCAAATAGATTTTTGGATGATTCTTACACTCTTTCTATAGTTTAACGAAATCAGAGCAACGGGACAAATTAATTTACTTCGGTAGATTTGACTTGCAGTAAATTTAATGAAAACGTACTTCATCAATGGAAGATTTTTTGACATTTGTTTAAATATTTAAGATAATTTCGTTATATATCTAATAGTACAATTTATAAGTAACCTAATATTCTGTTAAAAACCAATCGAAAAGTTTATAATGGATTTATAGTTTTTCGATTAAACAAAAAAGACAAGGGACTTGGTATGATTGGTTGGATTAATAATTATTTTAATTTTGGTTTTATTTTTACCTTTTTCAGTAAAAAAGGTCGAACACAATTTGGAATTATTTCTATTTGTAATGGGAATTATGGCAGCTTCTATAAGCGGCATGATGAATCTTCATTTAATCGAAAAAGCTTTAATTGATCCTATCAATATCACTCTAGCTGTCTTAATAGCAGGATTAATCTGTAAATGGGGACAAGTTCAGTTAGAAAAATCAATATTATGGATGAACAGAATCCTTTCTCCTAGGATATTCTTTGGACTAACGGTCATTATTTTAGGACTTGCATCTAGCGTTATTACGGCTATTATCGCTGCAATTGTGCTCGTTATCATCATTAATGTCCTCCCACTCGACCGTAAATCCGAAATCCGCTTTACCGTATTAGCTTGTTTTTCGATCGGTCTTGGTGCAGCACTCACACCCATCGGTGAGCCTTTAGCAACCATCACTCTTAGTAAGTTAAATGAAGACTTCTTCTACTTATTGAAATTAATTGGTCCTGAAGTGATTCCTGCCGTTGTGATTTTTGGTATATTGACAATATTCTTAGTTAAACCACAACAAAGCGCTGAAGGTTTGGAGGCAGAACAAAAAGTAGAGAGCTATAAAGAAATTATTATTCGATCAGCCAAAATCTACTTATTTGTTATGGGTTTAACCTTCCTTGGTCATGGATTTGAACCGTTAATTAATGAATACATTCTAGGACTTCATCCAATGCTGCTTTATTGGATTAATATGATTTCCGCTATTTTAGATAATGCTACCTTGGCAGCAGCTGAAATTAGTCCAGCAATGGACCAAGCAACCATTCAGGCTGTGTTGATGGGGCTAATTATTAGTGGTGGTATGCTAATACCTGGTAATATACCAAATATTATAGCAGCAGGAAAACTCAACATTACCAGTAAAGAATGGGCAAGCTTTGGAGTCCCCGTTGGACTTATAACCATGGCTATTTATTTTGTTATTTTGTTTATTATTTAATAAATCAAATGCAGAAAAAAAAGAATCGAATCCACTCAAAGTTGGGTACGATTCTTTTTTATTTTATCAGCATGCTCATACAAACAATAGCTTTCTCTTTCATTAAGGGTGTAAATAAGGAGTAGCAATTTCTTCCCTGCTCCTTAGAGGGATACATCGCAAGGTCAGCATTCTTTATTAGTGTTTCCATATCTTCACCATGATTTGGATACAAACTAATACCGATACTTGGTGAAATCGTAAACTTTTGTCCATAAATAAAAAATGGATTTTTCATAACTTTTACTATTTCTTCTGCAACATCAAGAGCCTCGTCTGTTGATAGTAATTCAGGAATAATGATAATAAATTCATCTCCGCCAAAACGAGCTAAAACGTTCTCAGCTTTCTTTACTTCTCCCAGCCTGCTGGCAACTAATTGCAGTAACTGATCTCCCGCTTCATGCCCTAAGCTATCATTAATCACTTTGAAATGGTCTAAATCTAACAACAGTACACCCTTCATCGTATGTATTTTTTTATCTATGTTTAAGTTCTTTAAACAGGATTTAATAAACCATCGATTAGGTAGCCCTGTTAAGGCATCATTATAGGCCATATGAAAAATCTTCTCTTCTGCATTCTTCAAATCGGTGATATCCAGTCCAAAACCGAGTAAATATTCTTTGTTTGTATCTTCAAGCTGAATAATCGTTTTTCCCGTAAGCATATGACCTTTTTTTCCTTGAAATTCTGTGGCTACCTCATTGGTTTGAAGTATTTTTCTTGCCCATACCTCAAGGTCAATTTCACGATGTTTCATAGCAATGTCGTTAGGAAAAAAGTCAAACACCGTTTTTCCAACCAACTCTTCGGCAGTTACACCATGCGCTTTACAAGCCTGATTATTTACAAAAATCGTTCGGCCTTCAGGGTCCTCTAAAAAAATATTAATCGGTAACGCATCCAGAATCTTCGAATGCAGAGAAATATTCAAGCGAAGGTTCTTTAAAAGCTGTTTCTCTCTATTTTCTAATTCTGCTATTCTATGCTTTAATTTCTCTAGTTCATTAAGTTCAATCATTTGGGAATTTTGTTGGTTCATTTGAATTCCGCCTTTAGTAAAATCTGCAAATACTTGTATCTATATCATATTGTAATTAGAATCCAAGTTTCACCAAGAATTCTAACAATTTAATGAAAATTATTTTCAATAGCCGAAATTCACCCCAAATGAAAAATAAAAATCGACACCTAATGTTCAAGATATTCACTGATTCTACAAAGTTAGGGAATTCAATATTTCTTATAATAGCATTAATGAGTTTATTAACTTGACGGGATGTGTTTACGTGGGAAAACTACTATATATTACAGCAAATCCTAAGGGATTAGAGAAGTCAAAGGGCCTAAAAATTGGCGAAGCATTTATCAGCACCATTAAAGAAGAACGCCCGGAAATGGAAATGAAGACAATTGATTTATTCTCATTCGATGGTATTGCCCATATGGATGCAGAATTAGTGTCCGCAAGAGGAAAATTAGCTGGCTATGGTTATACATTAGATCAGTTAACAGATGGAGAAAGAGAGAAGATTCTAAAAATGCATGCACTAGCAGATGAATTCCTTTCTTATGATTACTTTGTTTTCGTCTCCCCTATTTGGAACTTGAGTTCTCCGGCTGTGTTAAAAGCCTTTTTGGATAACTTGTTTATTGCTGGTAAGACGTTTGCACACACTGCAAGTGGTCCAAAGGGGCTTCTCACTGGTAAAAAGGCAATTCATATAAATACCCGCGGTGGTCTCTATACCGGGACGCCAATGAAGGAGTTAGAATGTGGCGATCGCTATTTAAGAATCGCACTTGAATTCCTCGGTATTCAGGTTATGGACACCATTATTGCTGAAGCATTAGACCTATACCCTCAAAAAGTTTCTGAGATTGTTGAAAAGGCGAAACAAGAAGCGATCGATGCAGCCAAGGAAATGATAAAAATGCAAGTTCTTCAGTCATAGCATAAAGAAAAGCTTCCCTTTAACAGGAAGCTTTTTCTAGGCAAAACGGTAATAAATCAAAAGGAAAGTTGCTATTGTAAATACAAAATTCAAAAATACAAAAACCATTTGTGAAATTTTAGTCCGATGTATATTAATTGGAGGATCATAAAACGATACTCCCTCAATGATAAAAATAATTAAGACAATATGAATCATTAGGTGACCAATAATTTCAGTGACCCCAAACAACATCGTAGTTGAAATAAAAATCAACGTTAAAACAAAAGCTAAAAGGCGGTTTAGTATCCCAACAACGAGTAAATATCCGACCACAAATTCAATAAATGCCGCTAGTACGACAAATGTTCCTGGAGGAAAACCAAATGTAGGAACTGCATGCTCGTGAATGATATCCATACTCATTGCGGGATAGACCCATTTCTCGACTGCCACCCAGCATAGTGACAATCCAGTTCCCAAATAAAGAAAAGGAAATCCCCAATCTTCTAACTTTGTTTTTCCCACTAATAGTACTCCGATAATGGCTAAATAAAAGCCATAATCAAGCATATGAAATAATCCAGAGTGAGACAGTTGAAAAATAAATAAGGCTAATAATAGTAGAGCTCCAACTTTTGTCGCATAATGAATGGGAATCAACAGGAGAATAATGGTTACCCACATTAATATTCTGATGATTGAATTGTCGATAGCAAATTCAGGTGCAAATATCGTCCCTGACAAAACCTGTATTAGCAAGGCGATAGCAGTACCGTATTTTAAAATATATCTTGAAGATTTACGGTGACTATCGAGTACAGTATCAATCCTCTTGGTAATTGGAATTTTATCAAGTATCGGTAATAACTGCGTTAAAACTGCAAGTAAAGCAGCAATCAATACAGTCAGTGTCATAAACAAAGGTGATAAAATATGTTCGATTTCTTCTTTTTCTGGTGTTACTTCCGTGAACCATTTTACATGTGCATCCGCAAATAGTGGGGAACAAATAATCACAAAAACGAACAAAATGATGATATTACCTTTTCTTTTCATTAGATCCTCCCGTAAAGTATTCATCAATATAGTTTTTGCGATACTACCCCAAATATTCTATTCTAAGAAATATTTACACTTGTCAATTCACAGAAGATTATTTTTCTTCTATAATAAGTTGATGGAAGAAATTAAGTTTTCAATAAAATAAATGGGCATTTTCATTTTTAGGAGAACAAGAATGTTTAAAGATTTCTTTTCAAATGCAACTATTCTGATCGCATCATTTACAGTGATGGGTCAAATTTTTAAAAATTTGCCACTATCTCCCTCATCATCACATTTAACAAAGCTTTATTGGGGGATTTGCTATGGTATTCTTGGAAATATCTTAATGGTATTTAGTTTTCAAATTAATTCTACTACGATTGCTGATTTACGGCACCTTGCCATTGTCGTTGCCGCTGCCTTTGGTGGCGTTGTACCTGCAATTATTGCTTCTATACTAATTGCTTTAGGGAGGGTTACTCTTTTTGGTATCACTGAAACTGCTTTTGTTGCAGCCATCAGCGCACTCCTGACAGGAATCGTATGTGGATGGTTTTCTAAATTGAACATCCGTCCCACTATTAAAGCATTTACTATGAACCTTATTGGTTTATTTTTTATTTCAATTGTCTTTGCCATTTATATTGAAGATACAAATACGCTCTTAAATGTACTACTGCTTCATTATCTTATTTCTTTAATCGGTGGATTTTTCGCTTATCACTTATCGGTATATATTGCTAACTCAAATGCTGCAGAAAAAGAATTAAATCTAAGTCTAATAAAATTAAAGGAAAGTGAACAAGAACTTCACAAAGCAAATGAACTCCTAAATCGTCTTTCCTATATGGATGGGCTGACTGGAATCGGAAACAGAAGGCATTTTGATGAGATTCTTAACAAGGAATGGTCTAGGTTATCTTCATCCAATTCACCATTAACACTTCTTATGTTTGATATTGATTATTTTAAAAAGTACAACGATACCTACGGGCACCTTGCTGGTGACCAATGCTTGCAAACGATTACTTCTGCTATAAAAAACCTTGTTGCTAATAATCCTTATATCACATTTTGTCGATATGGCGGTGAGGAATTTGCCCTTGTCTTATCCAAAACAAAGTTAGATAGGGGCATTGCTATCGCTGAACTGGTTCAAAGGAAGGTTCAATCTCTTAAAATTGAACATAGTAGTTCGGAAATATCTGATATCGTTACAATCAGTATTGGAATTGCCTCTGTTATTCCGAGTTTAGAAAAGCAGCCTAAGGATTTAATTCATTTAGCTGATACTTCCTTGTATACCTCAAAAATGAATGGAAGAAATACCATCTCAACTGCATAGAAGGAAGGTCTGTATTTATACAGCCTTCCTTTTTTTGATAGATTTCCACATTTTCCATCTCCATTCATGCTTTTATTCTAAATAATTAGTAAATTTAGTTGTATTAAAACGAAGAAGAATGTAAAATTTTCCTATAAGCACAATGGACGGTGAAATAGATGGAAATCACAAAACACCTTTTCTTAAATCTTTCCATACTAATGATATTGCTCCTCTTTTGTTTAATTTGGCTTGACAGAAGCAAAAAATTTCCTTTTTCCAAAACGACTACCATCATTATCTCTGTCTTATTATTATGGATATGTATTCAATTCGCCTACAATCCTGTTCCCTTTGTGCGATACGATTTACGTATCATTCCAATCGTCATTGGCGGTTTATATCTCGGAATCGGTCTAATCCTTGTTGCAGTATTGATAATTATTAGAACCTTATATGGCATTGACTCAGGTTTACTTGGAACTATCCTTCTATATGTACCACTCGCTTTTGTGTTTTTCCGACTATCACCTTGGTTTTGGAAACAATCTTCCGATCGACGAATTTACATTGCAATTTGTTTAGGTATCATACTTGGAATTCTGAGCACTGTTGGGGAATTTATTAATGATACGGGCAGCCCTTGGTATGATGTTTTAAGTGCCTACTTTGTGCTTCCCCCGCTAGGTATTGGTCTTATTGCCTTTTCGATTGAATATATCAAAAAAAGTGTTGAACTTAAACATCAATTAATCAAAGTAGAGAAACTAAAGGCCGTCGAACAAATGGGTGCTGCCATTTCACATGAAATCCGAAATCCATTAACTGCCGCAAGCGGATTTGTCCAACTACTCAATGACGACTACCTTCCGAGGCATAAACGGAAGGAATACCTTTCGATTGTAAAGGACGAACTCAATTCCGCTGAAAGAGTCATTCAGGATTATTTGACTTTTGCCAAACCAGATTTAGTTTCAATCGAGGAATTAAATGTAAAAAATGAGCTAAAGCAGATCATTAAAATCCTAACTCCAATGGCAAATCAAAATTCAGTAGAAATTATTACTGATTTTTCAGTGATTGGATTCATAAAGGGAGATAAACAAAGATTCCGTCAATGCTTTATCAATATTCTCAAAAACGCTGTAGAAGCAATGCCAAATGGTGGCCAAATTTTTGTTGAAACACTGTTCAGCAAGGATTATGTAACAATCTGCCTTAGAGATACAGGAATAGGGATGACTTCCGAACAACTTGAACGGCTCGGAGAACCCTATTATTCTACTAAAGGGAAAAATGGTACTGGGCTTGGAATGATGGTAGTTTACAGTATCATACGTGCCATGAATGGTTTCATTCGAGTAGAAAGTGAAATCGGGTCAGGCACAACATTTCGTATTAAGTTCCCAATGATTACCTCAATTAAGAATCATGAAAATTAATGATGTTCAGAAGAAATCGACAGGTATTGTACCTGTCGATTTTCGTTATGCATACATCTTATTTTCTTCTTTTTGGAAAAAGCTCTTCATCGCATGGAATACATCCGCTTTTTGCTTAAGAATATAATAGCGGAAATGCTCATCCTTTATATTTTTGTAGGCTGACATGAGGGTAGAGTGGCGATTGTACTGATTGACCTCTCCGTATCCAAACATGTTTGAAACCTTCATTAGTTCTTCAACAAGTTTGACGCAACGAGCATTATCAGATGTTAGATTATCACCATCAGAGAAGTGGAATGGATAAATGTTGAACTTTCGTGGACTATATTTCGCATCAATGACTTCCAAAGCTTTTCGATATGCCGAAGAACAGATGGTTCCTCCACTTTCACCTTTGGAGAAGAAATCTTCCTCCGTTACAATTTTAGCTTCTGTATGATGAGCAATAAATTCAATTTCCACTGTTTCATATTTTGTCCGTAGGAAGCGGGTCATCCAGAAGAAGAAACTTCTAGCCATATATTTTTCCCAAATCCCCATACTTCCACTTGTATCCATCATGGCAATAACGACAGCCTTAGAATCAGGCTTAATTACTTCATTCCAAGTCTTAAATTTCAAATCTTCCTTATAGATAGGATGAAATGCAGGTTTCCCAGTCATTGCATTTCGCTTAAAAGCAGACATCATGGTACGTTTTTTATCAATATTGCCCATTAATCCTGTTTTACGGATATCATTAAATTCGATATTCTCAACTAAATGTTCCTGTTCTTCTTTTCTTTTTAAATTCGGCAACTCTAGTTGTTTAAATAAAGCTTCCTCTAATTCCATTAATGATACTTCAGCCTCAAAGTAATCTTCACCTGCTTGATCCCCAGCGCCTTGCCCTTTTCCTGGACCCTTTTGCGCATTTGAACCATCGCGAGCAATTACGTCACCTACTTGGCTCTCACCGTCACCTTGGCCCACGTGTTTGTTCTTGTCATAATTATAGCGGATTTTGTATTCGTCCAAAGAGCGAATTGGAATTTTTACAACATCGCGTCCATTGGACATAATTATGCTTTCTTCTGTAATTAAGTCAGGAAGATTGTTCCTAATTGCCTCCTGGACTTTTTCTTGATGCCTTTGCTGGTCATCGTGGCCTTTACGGTGGAGGGACCAATCTTCTCTTGAAATTACAAATTGATGGTTATTGTCAGACAATGTAAACCCCTCCTTATGAATTTTTTCGTTGTCTTGTGTCACATTTTTTTTTAAATGTCATAAAATAACCCGAGTGTAAAAATGCATATAATGTTGATTACTTTATCCTATGCAGAAGCAGCAAATAATTTACAAATTATTTTGACAATTAGGCTTATACTCTTAAAAATGGACGAGCATTTTGCTTTGTAAAAAATTATCAACCTATTATTGAAAAAAACAGACTGGCAGATCTTTCCGCCAGTCCCTACTATTTTTTCACCTGCATTAACGATTTAATAAGCTGCCTACATAGCGTAACAGTTCATTGGCTGATGTTGAGTTATAGCCGTGTTCGTCAATTAATCTCGCAACAACATCATTTATTTTCTTTAACTGCTGTTCATCTGGTGTTTTGGATGAAGTGGTAATCTTCACGACATCTTTAAGGTCTGCAAATAATTTCTTTTGAATCGCTTCACGAAGTCTGTCATGTGAGTTGTAATCAAATCGTTTCCCTTTTCTGGCAAAGGCAGAAATTCTAATCAAAATTTCTTCTCTAAACGCCTTTTTCGCGTTTTCAGAAATACCAATTTGCTCTTCAATCGAACGCATTAATTTTTCATCTGGATTGATTTCCTCACCTGTTAACGGATCACGAAGCTTTGCTTTATTGCAGTAGGCTTCAACGTTATCGAGGTAATTATCCATTAGCGTTTTAGCTGATTCTTCATACGAATAAACAAATGCTTTCTGAACTTCATTTTTAGCAATATTATCATACTCTTTTCGGGCAACCGAAATATAATTCATATAGCGCTCACGTAGTTCAGCTGTAATGGATGGATGTTGATCCAGTCCGTCTTTTAGTGATCTTAATACATCTAAAGCATTAATAGAAGGTACCTCTTTGCGAATGATAGTAGAAGAAATTCTATTAATCACATAACGCGGATCAATACCACTCATACCTTCATCCGGGTATTCTTTCTTCAGTTCGCTAACATCAACGGCATTAAAGCCTTCCACATTTTCACCATCGTACAGGCGCATTTTCTTTACTAAATCGATATCACCCTTCTTTGGCTCTTTAAGGCGGGTTAAAATGGTAAACATTGCAGCAACTCGTAACGTATGCGGAGCAATATGAACATCCGATACATCACTTTCACTAATCATCTTTTCATAGATTCTTTCTTCTTGCGAAACTTTTAAATTATAAGGAATTGGCATCACGATTATCCGTGAATGCAAGGCCTCATTTTTCTTATTCGAGATAAAGGAACGATATTCCGTCTCATTCGTGTGAGCAACAATCAGCTCATCCGCCGAAATGAGTGCGAACCTTCCGGCTTTAAAGTTTCCTTCCTGCGTTAAAGAAAGCAGGTGCCATAAGAACTTCTCATCACACTTCAACATTTCCTGGAATTCCATCATCCCGCGGTTCGCTTTGTTCAATTCTCCGTCAAAGCGGTAGGCACGGGGATCTGATTCTGAACCAAATTCAGCAATCGTTGAAAAGTCAATGCTTCCTGTTAAATCGGCAATATCCTGTGACTTTGGATCCGAAGGGCTGAACGTTCCAATTCCTGTTCGCTTATCCTCGGAGAAAAAGATTCTTTCTACTAACACATCTTCGATTCTTCCACCGTACTCCTGCTCAAGACGCATCATATTTAGCGGTGAAAGATTTCCTTCAATTCGAATACCATACTCTTCATAAAAATCTCGACGTAAATGATGCGGGATTAAATGAAGCGGATCTTCATGCATTGGGCAGCCTTTAATGGCGAATACTGAGCCTCTATCCGTATGAGAATAGGCCTCTAACCCACGTTTCAGCATCGTTACAAGTGTGGATTTACCACCACTGACTGGTCCCATTAACAGCAGGATTCTTTTTCGTACATCCAGTCTTTTTGCTGCAGGATGGAAGTATTCCTCGACGAGCCTTTCAAGTGATTCCTCTAAGCCAAATAATTGATTACTAAAAAAATTGTATTGCTTTGTTCCTTTAACTTCCTCAATCCCAGAGTCTTTGATCATATTGTATACCCGTGAATGTGCCGATTGTGCAACCCATGGCTTCTCTTTTAACAACAATAAGTAATCCCCAAATGACCCTTCCCAACGAAGCTTTTCTTCCTCTTCTCTAAACATCTCAATTTTTTTTAGAATATCCATAAGGCCCTCCCCCTGTAGCTTTATCAGAGACGATTAATATACTCTATGCACCAAAGAACTTGAACATGCGTAACGTTGAAGTATTCCTGCCTATCTTTTTTGTTTTTAAAAAACAATGGAATATTGTGCTTTTCATTTTTTTAAGATAGGCTATAATAAATGTATATGTGTCTAATTAGAGAAATATCTTAAAATTAAGGAGGCTTTACATAATCATGGGAACATTTCTAGTAATATTAGTTATGGTGGCATTTCTAGCAGCTATCTTTACTTCAGGGTATAATGATAAGCCAGGTTCAAATAAATAATATTTTTTCATGTAAATAGGCTGCCATTTTGGCAGCCTTTATTTTTTCTTTGAGATACAGTTTTTGTAGGAGCTGTATACTTTTTTGTGGAACCTGTACGCTTTTTTGTAGGAACTGTACACTTTATTGTAGAACCTGTACGCTTTTTTGTAGGAACTGTACACTTTATTGTAAAACCTGTACGCTTTTTTGTAGGAACTGTACACTTTATTGTAAAACCTGTACGCTTTACCGTTAAAACGGTACCCTTTTATCTCAAATCCATTTTATTCTTTTGAACATATTCCTTCATATACATACGTGTTTGTTTTTCAAGCATGTTTGCCATTTGTGCTGACCAGGTATCTTTTCTTTTTCCATTTGTTCGCTGATCATAATATTGAGATATGACTTGATTGTAGTCCTGAATCTGGCGTAAATATAGTTCCTTATCCTGTTCGTACTCTTCTTCATGATAAACATGCTCGAATGGGAGTCTTGGCTTTTGATCATTTATCTTCACTGGATAGCCGACCGTCATTCCAAAGAGCGGAATGACTCTATCTGGAGTTTTTAATAATTCCTTTACAGCCTCGAGGTTATTTCGAATTCCACCTATGTAACAAATACCAAGTCCCATCGATTCCGCAGCGATTGCTGCATTTTGGGCTGCCAAAGCTGCATCGATAAGCGTCACCATAAATTTCTCTGTACTTTCAATCGAGGCTTGTACATCTTTTCCTTCCATCTCGCCAATCAATTCATGACGACGTAAATCTGCGCAAAAAATAAAAAGATGACCGTTCTCTGCAACATATTCCTGGTTACCCGCTATCTCTGCAAGCTTTCGCTTCTTTTCTTTATCCTTTATGCCAATAATGGAATATGCCTGAATAAAACTGGATGTAGAAGTGGCTTGTGCACAAGCAACAATCGTTTTAATTTGTTCTTCGCTTAACTGCTCGTCCTTAAAAAGACGAATGGAACGGTGATTTAATAGAGTGGTAATTACTTCATTCATAACTATTCTTCCTTCCTGTATTTAGCAAAAAGAGGCCTTTGTTGGCCTCTTATACCTATTTTAAATGACGATAATCTTGCTGTCTTAACGCCTCATAAATCAGAATCGCTGCGGTATTGGATAAATTTAGAGAACGAATATTATCATTCATCGGAATCCTCAGGCTGACATCCTTATTATTTTCAATCACGTCTTTCGGAAGTCCCGTCGTTTCTCGGCCAAAAATGAAAAAATAATCTTTATCTGGATTACTATAATTGAAGGAACTATAAGGCTTCTCCCCAAATTTCGTGATATAGAAAAATTCTCCACCTTCATTCTTCTGGTAAAAATCATCGAGAGAATCATAATAAACAATGTTTACAAACTCCCAATAATCCAATCCAGCTCTCTTTAACATTTTATCATCCGTAGAAAACCCTAATGGACGAATTAAATGTAAGGATGTATCGGTTCCAGCACAGGTTCTTGCGATGTTCCCTGTATTTGATGGTATTTGCGGCTGATATAGTACTACATGTATTGCCAAGAATCTCACCTCATAAAAAAAACTCTTTCATCATTATACCATTATCAACCAGCCAAACAAATTATCTCACCCATCTACAATCGTGAAAAACTTATATTTAATATTTGGTGTATACGCGGATGAATCCTCATAGGCCCAGTATCTCATACGACTATTATACGTGTTTGCATTCACAAGCGGCATTCCATAGGCATCTTTAGCTGTGACCATAGTGTTGTGATTATAACGGCCGTCCCCCTCGAAATCGTAGCAGATGACATCGCCCAATAACAATTGATCTGGACTGCTAACCTCTTTTGCCCTTAAACCACTTTTAGAATTAGCTAAATACAACCGTAATGAATGGGCCACAGTCCAGCTATAGCTCCAATTATTATTTCGGAGCCACCACCCTGTCCCCTTGTTCGGATACCCTCTCATCGGGGCACCGCCTGCGTGAAGACATTGCGAGATATAATTCGTACAGTTGTTTTCAAACGTCTTATAGGCAGGATTGTAACTATTCCACCAGAGTTCCGCATATTGAACGGCTTTTAAGCGATTATACTGGTAACGAATCCGCTCCTCCTGTTCATCTCCTGCCACGATTTCCAACTCAGGCTGCTTCGAATAAGGATTCAGTTCTTTATCCATAATCAAATCATTTTTAAAAAACTTGCACATTCGGACTTCCACTTCTTCCTCTTGATAGAGCGTTCCTTTTTGTCTAATCAGGTATTGGTAATGTACCTGATAAATAGTAGTTTGGAAATCCCCATCCACAGATTGATTGATGATGTTTCCCCGTGCCTTTACCTTTACGATTTCTGCGGAACGTTTCGCAAAAGACTCCAGTTTCTGTTCGACCTTTTGATAATTCCCCGACTGTCTCTTACTCTTTGAAACAAATTGTTCAACTCGATCCTCAAACAACTTTTGGAGTGATTGATCCACCTTCATCTCCCCCCCTTCTGTTTCATACATATGTGGAGAAGGGAAATTTAATCAAAAAAAATGAGCAAAGGCAGGATGTCCTTTGCTCATTTAGTACTTTAGTTTTAGTAAGCTTTTTTCAATTTCGCTCTTCACATTTAAATCGTCTTCTTTTAATGCTGCTCTTTCCAGTGCTTCGACTGCTTCGGGACTGCCAATTTTACCGAGAGCCCAAGCAGCCGTTTCCTTTAGAACACTGCTCGTTTCATTTTCTAACACACCGAGTAAGTCCGGAACTGCACTTTCGTCCTTGAAATGGGCCAGCGCGATGATGGCATTTCGCTGAATTGGCCTTTTGCCTCGCCACGATCCCGCTACGGGTCCAAATTTGTTCTTAAATTCACGATTGCTCATTTTTAACATCGGTCTCAGTAATGGCTTGGCTATCTCAGGGTCAGCCTCCATTTCCTCATGGAAGTGAAAATCCTTCCCTTTATTAACTGGGCATGACGTTTGGCAAGAATCACAGCCATAGACCCGGTTGCCAATCTTATCTCTAAATTCTTCAGGAATCACAGCTTTTGTCTGCGTTAAAAAAGCGATACAGCGCTGAGCGTTAATTTGTCCGCCTTGTACCAATGCTCCGGTCGGACAGGCTTCGATACAGGCTGTACAGGAGCCACATTGATCCTCCATCGGTGAATCAGGAGCAAATGGTATACTCGTTATCATTTCGCCTAGATAGACATAGGACCCGAACTCCGGGGTCATGACCGCACAATTTTTGCCGCTCCAGCCAATCCCAGCTCTCACGGCAACGGCACGGTCTGATAGCTCTCCTGTATCAACCATTGATTTTAAACGAGCCTCTGGTACTTTTTCTAAAATAAACTCTTCCAGCTTTTTTAGTCGATCGCGTAAAATATGATGATAATCCAAGCCCCATGAAGCACGGGAAAAAAAGCCTCTTCGCTCGCCTTTTTTCCCTTCCACACGAACCTTCATTTTTGAAGGATAGGCAAGAGCGATGGAAATAATCGAACGTGGTTCTGGGAGAAGTAAAGATGGTGATACCCGTTTATCAATATCCGGCTCTTCAAATCCTGAATGATATCCAAGTTCTTGCTGGCGTATCAGTCTATTTTTAAGCTCAGTAAACGGATCTGCCGTGGTAAAACCAATCTTATCAATGCCGATTGTTTTACTATAAGCGATGACTTCTTCCTTCAATTGATCAATATTCATTCGAATTCCTCCCTTCTTCTAAAATATCTATAGTAAGCCGCTAAGTTTTCGGTACACATCTAATTATGATAAACTATTTCTATTATATTTTGGAGGTGGAATCATTGGAAATTCAGCTTTCATCAGAAATTATCAGCAAGATTCCTAATTTTAAGCTTGGAGTCATTGAATATAAAAATATCACGGTAGGCGATTCCCCACAAATGGTAAAAGGAAGACTGCAGCTGTTTCAAGAATCCATTTACTTTGATTTAGAGAATAAAAACCTAACAGACCTGCCAGGCATTCAAGAATGGCGCAGTATTTTTAAAACATTAGGCAAAGACCCTAACCGCTATCGCCATTCTGCAGAGGCTCTTTACCGCAGAGTCCAGAAACAGAATTATCTAACCACGGTCCAAAGTGCCATTGATATCAATAACTTTTTCTCGCTACAATATCAAGTGCCGATCGGTATTTATGACACCGATCAACTAAGGGATCCTATCACGATTGAGGTAGCGAAGGCAGGAGAAGAATATTTAGGCCTGAATGGGCGGATGAATTCGTTAGAGAACCATATTGTCTCAGCAGATCAACTTGGACCCTTCGGAAGTCCTTTTGTTGATTCCAATAGAGCGCCAGTTACAGAAGCAACCAAAAATGCGTTACAGATCATCTATTTACAGCCTTCTACTACGGTGGAAAGTGCGGAAAGGCTGACAGAGTCATTGATGAAGATGTTCACACAAATACATGGCGGTGACGCAAACTTTTATATAAAAGGAAGTTAGTAATACCAGCTTTTAAAACAGCTCAAAATATAAAAAAACGCAATGCATCGTTTTCTAGTAACGATACACTGCGTTTGGAAATATGTATGGAGCGGGTGATGAGAATCGAACTCACAACATCAGCTTGGAAGGCTGAGGTTTTACCACTAAACTACACCCGCACAAAAATAATTATTAACAAAAAATAAAGAACTTAAACACTTTTATTATATTACATAGTTTTTTTCCTACCGTCAAGAGGATTTTGCATTTTTTGTCGAAAAATCATTAAAAATTTCGATTGGACTTTTTTGTTTAATGATATGCTAGGTTAACAAGATAAATACTTGTTATTAATTTTTTTCATTTTACTTTGTTAAATAACTTTGTTGTTAAGTATCTATTACCTTTTCGGTCACTCATAAAGGCTATGAGTGACCAAAATCTAGTAGAGAGCAAGCCTTTTTCAATCTTCCTAGTCTACAAAATTAGAGATATTCCCGTTTTAATTGTGCAGCGATAATATTTTTTTGGATTTCGGATGTACCTTCATAAATCTTGGTTATTCTAGCATCCCGATAGAAACGTTCCACCGGAAATTCAGCAATATAACCTATTCCCCCGTGAATCTGTACAGCTTTATCTGCAACACGATTATAAACCTCGGAACCGAACAATTTTACCATGGCCGCTTCCTTAATGACCTTCATCTCTTGGTCTACCATCCATGCAACTCGGTAGGTCATGCTTCTTAATGCTTCTATATCAAGAGCCATTTCGGCCAAATAATGTTGAATAATTTGTTGTTCAAAAATCGGTTTACCAAACTGAATTCTTGTATTTGCATGATGAATAGACATCTCTAAAAGCTTATCGCAAGAACCTAGGTTTCTTGCTGCAAGCCCCGCACGGCCATTGGCAAGAATCTTCAAAGCGTTGACATACCCTTGTCCCTCTTGACCAAGCACATTTTCTACTGGGACTTCACAATCTTCAAAGAAAATTTCTGCAGAATGGGATCCGTGAAGACCCATTTTCTTTTCCCTTTTCCCAACTGTGAACCCAGGAAAGTCTTTCTCAACGATAAAGGAGGTAATTCCTTTTGCGCCCTTCGCCGGATCTGTTACGGCCATAACGGTAAAGACATCTGCGATAGGTGCGTTTGTAATGTAATGTTTGCTCCCATTTAAGATATATTTATCTCCTTTTCTTACCGCGGTTGTTTTCAGGTTCGTTGCATGTGAACCTGCACTAGGTTCTGTCAAAGCGAAGGCACCGATCAATTCACCTTTTGCCATTGAGGGCAGATATTTTTGCTTTTGCTCATCATTTCCCATCTCTACAATTCCAACAGAACCGATCCCTGTATGAGCACCGATGACGGTGGTATATCCATTATGTGTTCTGCCTAATTCCTCATATATCGCACACTTGCCAACCATTCCTATTCCCGTTCCGCCGTATTCTTCCGGGATGCTTAATCCAAACAAGCCTATTTCCTTAGACATTTTCATAATCTTATCAGGAATTTCATCCTTTTCTTCAATTTCCATTGCAATAGGCTCCACTTCACTATCTACAAAATCTCGAATGCTTTGTTTTAGAAATGTAATATCTTCTGAGAATTGAAAGTTCATAATCTAGACTTTCCTCCCTAATTATTATTTATAACTAAGCAACTCAAAATCCTCCAAGTATTTGAAAATCGATCATGTTACACACGCGGTATACTTATACCGCATACGGAACAGTATTTTCAAAAAAATATACTAAACTTGCATATTTTCCACAATTGTTGTAATCCCCTGACCTCCTCCTATACAGAGGGTCACTAAGCCATACTTTTCTTCCCTTCGTTCCATTTCGTGCAATAGTTTTGTCATTAGAACAGCACCTGTAGCCCCAAGAGGATGACCTAATGCAATGGCCCCACCATTTACATTTACTCTTTTTAAATCCAAATTGAGTTCCTTTATCACAGCAAGAGCTTGAGCCGCAAAGGCTTCATTCAATTCAACTAAACCGATATTATCTAAAGTGAGTCCAGCTATAGATAACGCTTTCTTCGTAGATTGCACCGGGCCAATCCCCATAATTTCCGGAGAAACCCCTGAAACAGCTTGAGCAATAATTTTTGCCTTTGGTTTAAATCCATTCTTATGTGCGGTTCCCTCCGACATTATTAAAAGTGCAGAAGCCCCATCATTACGACCACTGCTATTTCCAGCAGTTACTGTTCCGTTTTCCTTAAACACCGGTTTCAAATTCCCCATCTTTTCCAGACTAGTTAATCGCGGGTGCTCATCGATTTCAAAAATCTTTACTTCTTTTCGTTGCTTGACTACATAAGGAACAATTTCCTTTCGAAACCGCTCACTTTGTATGGCTTTTTGTGCAAGTTCCTGACTGCGAAAGGCAAATTCATCCTGTTCCTCTCTCGAAATTTTATACTGAACAGCTAAATTTTCCGCTGTATATCCCATAGTTAGATTTCCATAGATTTCAATTGGCTGTGAACGAGGTTGGCTTTCTGTATTAGGATCGACAATCTCTCCATTTCCTGAACCGTATCCATAGCGTGCCTTTCTTATATAATAGGGTGCTGTGCTCATCGATTCAGCGCCGCCTGCTATTATCACATCTGATAAACCGCTCATAATTTGCAAGGCTGCATTATTAATCGCCTGAAGTCCTGAACCGCATTGTCTGTGAACAGTATAACCTGGAATCTCCACTGGAAGCCCAGCTCGCAAAAGAGCAAGTCGGGCAAGATTAGGGGTATCCGCACTTTGTTTGGTCTGTCCCAAAATTACCTCTTCCACTTCATTTTTGTCAATTCCTGCTCGTGATACGATTTCTTCGATGACCTTTGAAGCAAGGCAGTCTACTTCTACATCCTTTAAGCTGCCTCCAATTCGTCCCATCGCAGTACGTACTGCATCAATAATGACAACATTTCTCAATTTTCTTCCTCCTCATCTCTTGACCAATTAGGAATGAAGTTTTACGATAGACCTAGTTCCGCATTAGGAACAATATCTCTCCCTTGGAACAATAATAATATCCATCGACTTCATAGGTCAATAAATTTTTAGAAGATTGTCAATATTAACAAACATTAGAGTAAAAATTATTATATTACCCAACTTTATCCTGTAAAGTGATTAGGAATTTTGAATAGGAGCTTGCTCATGCAAAAACAAAATGAAAAGGAAAAATCAGAGGTTCCTGCTCTAGAGGCTTCCATAAAAATACTAGAATATTTAAGTCGTTATAAAAGTAAAGAACGTTCCCTGTCACAAATCTCTAAGAATTTATCCATAAATAAAAGTACTTGCCATAGAATTCTAAAATTATTAACTCAATATCGCTATGTCTCATACGATGAGGTTTCTAAACAGTATGATCTTGGGCCATATCTTCTCATCCTAGGCTCTAGAGCCTCCGAGTTTATCGATTACCTCAGGCTTTCTAAACCATCCCTCAAATGGGTATGCGAACAAACAAGGCTAACAAGTGTTTTGCTTGAACCATTATCCAATGATCGATTAATGTATGTTGCCAAGGAGGAACTTGAATTACCGGATAACCCTTTTCAAGTGACAGTAAAACTAGGACAGCATTTCCCGGTAACCAGTGCATCCTTTGGTAAGTGTTACTTAGCATTTCTTAAGGAAGATAGAACGAAAGAAATAATTCAAAAAGTTAATTTCAAACAATTTACCGATAAGTCAATCACAGATTTAGAAACATTTCAGGAAAGTTTAAATGAGGTTAGACAAAAGGGGTATGCAGTAAGCTATGAAGAGCATACACCGGATGTTTTTGGTGTTGCAGCACCTATCTTTGACCTTAATGGCGACATCAAAATGGTTATTGCCTGTATCGGCTTTGCTTCAAAAATTAATGAAGATCATATTTCATACTGTGGAGAAAAGCTTATAGAAGCATCAAAAAGGATAATGGAAGTAATTGGAGGAAGGGAACCCATATATAATAAAATTTAGAATCTTGATATAAAGACATAGGTTTTCCTAAAGAATAATAGAGTAGTCCTGCTTTGGCTATGAGTGACCGAAATCTAGTTGCAAATAAAAAAGTGGTCACTCATAAACAGGAAGGTATATAAATCTAACTGCTGATTAATTGAAGAGACCGAAAAACAATTATTCGCTCTTCGTAATTAGTACTTTTCATATATATTTCGAAACAGAAATGAATTTAAATATGCTACAAGAGAAAACCCCAAAAATATACTTAGATATAGAGCAACTAGGAAGAAATGAGGAGAAAGTAAAATTAGCAATACTGGACCAATAGAAAAAATCAGCACAGGAATAGTTTGGAATGGATTCGTAACGGCAATCTTCAATGCATTTACCACTGATTCTCTAATTGTATTTTCAAAACGAGCAACATATGGGAAAATCAGTATCGTTAATAATAAATAGATGAAAGTGAAAAAGAATAAACTAAAAATAATCAGCAATGTAAAATTCCCATCATATAGTTTTAAATATAAATAATCTAGTAATATGATTATTCCAGCGAACAATAACAAGATCGAGATAATCGTACTTTGTTTGAAATTTTTCTTGAATGCCTGAAAAAAACAACTATATACTACACCTTCTTCATTCCGAACCATTTTTAATGTTACAGAGTACAGTGCTGTCGTAGATGCACCAATCGTAAAAATGGGGATGCAAAAAAGTAAAAACATGCAATTCAATACAATCAACTCAACAAATCTTGTTAAAAAGCGATAAAAAGGTCCTTCCATATTCAGAAAATGTTTCATATTTCACCTCTAAAATTTTATGTAATGGATTAAATTTCCCATTACAAAATGAAGCACTACACAAATCATCAAATGATTCGTGTAGTGTTGTAATCATTTACTATTCTTTAACAGAGCCTACAACGATACCATGAATAAAATATTTTTGTAACAATGGATAAATCACTAATAAAGGAATAATAGAAACCACAATTTTTGCAGCATTTAAATTTTTATTTGAGACTTGCATCATATTTTCTAATGAATTGGCGTTTGCCCCTGACTTCAACATTTCTTCGATATTAATGGATAATGATTGTATATAGGTCATTAATGGATAATTAGAAACTTTCGTCATATATATTAATCCTGAGAAAAAGTCATTCCAATTTCCTACGATACTAAACAAAGCAACTGTAGCTAATGCTGGTAATGAGATGGGAATAAAAACTTTTACTAATATTTGTAATGGATTGGCGCCATCCATAATGGCCGCTTCTTCCAACGATTTAGGTACCCCTATGAAGAAATTCATGATTAATATAATGCTAAAAACCTGTACCGCCCCAGGTAAAACCAGGGACCATATTGTATTTAATAGGTTTAAATTTTTCACTACTAAATACGTTGGAATCATCCCGCCACTAAATAACATTGAGAAAATCAGTAGGTTCATATAGATGTTTCTACCTTTAAAAACTCTTTTAGATTTCGATAGTGGATACGCCATTAAAACAATCAAAACAATATTGATTAATAGTGAAAGAATTACTCGTTGTACCGAAATTCCAAACGAACGCCAAAATTGCATATCCTCCATGATCATCTTATATGTTTCAGTCGTAAAATTTACGGGTATTAAACCAACTGCATTTGCTGTAACTGCCTCACTACTACTAAAAGAAGTGGCAACAATATTCCATAAAGGGAGCAGACAGATCAATCCCAAAGAAATCACAATGGTATGAATAACAATTCGTCCAATTCGTGCTGAAATATTCTTACTTTCAACCATATTGTTGTCCTCCTTAGAATAATTTACGGTCCGTAAACTTTTTAGCCATTTCGTTTGCTGATATGATTAGGATCATACCAATTATTGATTTAAATATCCCTATTGCTGTCCCGAAACTATACTCACGGCCCAGTAATCCAATTCGATATACATAAGTGTCCAAAATATCACCTGTTTCATATACCATTGGTGTATATAGGTTATAAACTTGGTCAAACCCAGCATTTAAAATATTCGGTAAGCTAAGGATTGCCAAAAGAAGAATAATCGGAAGCATACTCGGGAGTGTGATATGCCAAACTCGCTTCCACCAATTGGCTCCATCAATACTTGCTGCTTCATGTAGTCCTGGGTCAACAGCGGTTATGGCTGCTAAATAAACAATCGAATTAAAACCAAATTCCTTCCATACATCCGTACCAATTAATAACGGTTGAAATAGTGAATTACTACCGAGAAAATTCAATTTTTCCAAACCGAAAAAGTTTAAGATTTGATTCACAGTCCCATCTAAACTAAACATATTTACCACTACGGCTGCCAGTACAACCCATGATAGAAAATGGGGCAAATAGACAACTGTTTGAATTGATTTTTTTAAGATTTTCAGACGGATTTCATTCAATAAAATAGAGAATATAATGGCACCAAAAGTACCTAATAGTATTTTTCCAAAAGCAATAACCATTGTATTCCTAAAAACTTGTCCGATATCTGGTAATTGAAACATATAGATAAAATGTTCCAGACCTACAAATTCTGAACCTAGCATCCCTTTTGCAGGAATATAATCCTGAAATGCCATGATAATTCCAAACATGGGAATATAACTAAAAATCAAAAGAAAGATCATTCCCGGCAGCATCATCAAATGATAAACAGAAGTTGCCGTATTCCATTTTTTCTCTTGTTTTACCGTTCTTGCTTTTGTCCAGCTGGCAGTTTTTGCTGTCTGTACTTTCATAAAAAAACCTCCTTATATAATAATGGCTGCAACGCAGCCCTTATTACTGTTTCTTATTGCTGCTCTGCCAATTCTGCTTCTATTTCAGCTATAATTTCATCTCCGCCCTGTTTCTTCCATTTTGAAACAAATGTATCAAAATAGTCTAATGGTTCAGTACCAGTTACAATTTTTATAAAATCTTCCTCTTCTAATTTTAAAAGGTTAGCACCCTTTTTCTCCATTGTAGCGGTTGTTCCATAATATACAGGGGTTGTCCAATTGAACGTATCTTCTGTTGTAAGTTTTTCAATCAAACCTATTCCTTTCATACGCGAATGGAATTTTGCCCATGCTGATGTTTCCGCACTTTCAGAATCCTCTATATATTCAAGGATCGTTTTAGCATCATTTTTAATACCAGCTTTTGTTATATCGTTGATAGAAGTTTCTCCATTTACTGCAGGCAGAATTAAGTCTGTAAAATCATCTAGTGTACTAGTAGATTTATAAACTTCAATGTTAAATGGTCTCGTTGAACCATCTACACCAATTTCATTATATTTTGCAATTTCTGGATAATCTGTTTCTAGATCCGTTGCATTTCCTAATTCATCGTAAAATAGATTTAAAATTTTTATCGCTAATTCAGGATGCGCATAGTCCTTTCTAACTACTATAAATTGGCCAGTCGGATTTTCACGAAAGACGTTTGCTTTTCCATTTTCTCCTTCTAATGTATAGGCCACGAACTCCGCATTTTTATCCATTTCTTTTACAGCAGATAGACCCCAATCAGGGATATGCCATGGACCTGTTACGATACCTGTTTGTCCGTTTGTTAGAAGTGCCATGATGTCGTCCCAAGTACGGGTTCCAAATTGCGGATCTATAATTCCTTTATCAAACCATTCAGCCAAAATTCCAAGTGCTTTTTTTGTACCTTCACTAGTTGATCCATACATGATATTTCCCTTTTCATCTTCAATGTAATGCCTAGGATGTGCATTAAAAACTCCTGCTACAGAGGACATCGTTAAAGCTGATCCACCATAATCTCCAGCATTCAACCAATGAGCAAAAGGTATTCCAACAGGATTCCCAGAGGCACCAGGGTCATTTTCTATGAAAGACTTCGCAGTATTTTCTAACTCGTCTAATGTGATGAGGCTGTCTCCGTCATTATCTAGCTTCAATCCTAGTTCATCGATCCAATCTTGTCTTATCCAGACCATGTTTGGAGCATTTGCTCCAACGGTTGCTGGAATCGCCATTAAACGATCATCGAATGTCGAATCAGCCAAGCTTCTCCCATCATATGAGTCATATACTTCTTTTATGTAATCGCTTGCATGTTTGTCATAAACATCTGTTAAATCAGCAATTAAATCGTTTTCAACTAACTCTTTCAATTCTTCTTTTGAATTGACTCGCATCATATCTGGCAATTCACTCGATGCAATTGCCAGAGCCACCTGACGATCGTAATCTTCTCCTTCAGCTTCAAATTGATTGACAATTTTCGCATTTAATTTTTCTTCAACAAGTCGTGTGTACGCATTGTTCTCATACGTATCTCCCTCTGGTAATTTCGAATTTGCTGCTGTAACACGCCCCATTGTAATAACTGTTTTTCCATCTTCGGTTGTGGACGCACTTTCTTGCGGTGAAGATGAATCGACACATGCTGCTAATGAAACGCTCAACATGGACGCCATAGATAGTATCGTCATCCTTTTAATTAAAGTTCTATACTTCTTCATAATGACCCCTCCAACGTTTATTTTTCCTAGACCAATTTAAGTTCTGGCCAATTGATTTAAGCTTACATTTAGTTTAAGTGATAATAGATTAATCCTAAATATTTAAAAAAACGTTTTCATGTACTTTTTTCCGGAACTTTTAACACAAAGTATAAGAAAGGAAATCGCAATGATATAATCATCATGAATTACTTCTAGGAGGTAACACAAATGTACCGTATCTTGATAGTAGATGACGAAAGAGACGAACGGAATGTTATTCGTTTTCTTCTAAATAAATACAACTTTCAACTTGAAATAGACGAAGCCTCCAACGGAAAAGAGGCTCTATCGCAATTAGAAACACAGTCTGTAGATATATTATTTACAGATGTAAAAATGCCTTTTGTTGATGGAATTGAATTAGCAACGAGAGCTAGAGAGCTTTACCCTAACCTCCACATTATCTTTTTCAGTGGTCATGATGATTTTTATTATGCCAAGAAAGCAATATCTCTAAGGGCTGTAGAATATATATTGAAACCAGTAAAACCAGTTGAATTTCAGAATACTATTTCCACAGTATTGCAAAATATAAAAAGACAAGAGAAGGAACATGAACTAAGAGAAGCAAATAGTGAATTCCTTAAAACTCATGTTTTATATCGTCTAATTAATAAGACTCCAATAGATTTGCTAAAAAATGAATATCCCACTATGAACTTTGATTTTTTAAATCTATATTCTTCCGTAATGTTAATCCAGTTTGAAGAACCATTTTTTGATCGCCTGCCAAAGGATGAAGATACTCTCTTCTTTTATAATCAAATTAAGAAAATGATCCCAGATTATCCGTGCGAGTTTATTAATTTGAATCCGTTTCAAATCCTTTTGTTATTTGGGAGAACGGATAGAAATATGGTATATAAAGAAATTGCGATAAAGATACAAAAACAGGTCTTCTTAGAATATGGAATAAATTGCTTTATATCTGTCAGTAACGAATACTTATCTCCAAGTGAGTTACCTGAAATTTATGATGAGTTGGAACAGTATCTAGAGGATCGTTTTTTCTATTCTGATACCTATATCTATCCAATAGATACCTCAACCAGAGAAAGCAAAGAGTATCTTGAACAAGATGAACATATTCTACAAAGGATACAATCTGCTATTCAATTAGTAGATATTGTTACCTTTAAACAAAACATGAAACTTCTATTTCAGAAATACCAAGCAAAACAGGGACTTTCTCATATTTATGTGCGCTATTTCTTTTCAAAGCTTTTGCAGACACTTTGTCAAAATCTGCCACACTATAACAAGGAATTGATTAATAAAAAGATGGAGTCTATTTTTTCTTGTCGGCATTTTTCTGAAATTGAAACTATTCTAGTTCATGTTCAAAATGAAGTGATAGAAAAATTAGAGAAAAAAGAACAATCACCTAAACACGTCATTCATCTCGTGCAACAATATATAACCGAGCATTATGGAGAAGACTTAAGTTTGAATTTATTAGCTGAAAAAGTGTACTTGTCCCCAAGTTATTTAAGCGAGATCTTTATAAAAGAAACAGGATGTGGAATTAATAAATACATAAAGAATCTTCGTATGGAAAATGCAAAGGATCTCCTTAATAATACCAATATGAAAATCACTGATATATGTAAACAGCTAGGTTATCATAATCTATCCTATTTTGTTCGAAGTTTTCGGGAACATTTCGGCACAAGTCCTGAAAAATACCGCCAGATGAAAAAGCAATAGAAAGAGAAAGAGAAGTCTCATATGTGGAAAATACTTTATTGGTTTAAAAATTTAAAATTCAGAAGTAAAATTTTGTTTATATGCCTACTATCGAGTATCTTACCTGTCACCGCATTGGGGAGTTATTGCTATTATCAAATTCAACATATATTAATCAATCGAGAAAGTGAAGTTTTAGAAGAGTCCCTAAACCAGGCAATCTCAAGTATTGATTACAAGGTTACTACTTATACCAATGTGATTAACCAAATTGTTTGGAATGAAGAGGTAAAGAGAGGAGTTACTACTGAGTATGACAATTCCTATGAAATGTATTTGTTTTACAGGGACATACTAGATCCCTTATCCTTAAATAATCACTTTTTATACAGTGAAATAAATACAATCACTATTTTTAGTGACAATCAAATGTACCCACATGGCGATATTCTTCGTCCGCTGACAGACATTGAACAAAAAAGCTGGCTGGAGCAAATTTTAGAAACGTCCACTCCAAAATTTGTTGTTTCCGCAGCTGGTCAGACTTTTAAAGTAGTCAGCCAAATATTTGATCGAAATCATAGTATCACAAATGTAGTTTATATAGATATTGATTACGAGCATGTCTTTGAAAACATGTCTCGTTTATTTGAGAACAATTATGGGCTTGTCATCCTTGATGAATATAATAAACCTGTTTATACCTTCCAAAATTTTCAGGAGAAATATCAATCATATGAACTGAAAACAAACGAATTACTAAAAAAATTAAACGATGGTTCACTACAGGAGGATTTTGTATTTAAGGAGTCCTCATTAACTTCCTACGATTGGACTGCATATCTATATCGTCCATTGGACACCATTTATGCTTCAACTTATAAGATAACTGTTACCGTTTTTATCGTGATTTTGTTATGTGTATTGATTTTGTTTCTATCCATCTACTTTCTTTCAAGGGTTACGGTTCGTCCTTTAGAAAAGTTAGAGAAAAATATGGAACTGATTGAAAAAGGCAATTTATCTGTAACCGTTACAAATTCTTCAAATGATGAAATCGGGAGCCTAATTCGTCGCTTTTCCAATATGGTTCATAAACTACAAGAAATGATAAATGAGGTTTATAAGAGTAAAATTGCAAAACAAGAGTATGAAATGAAAGCATTACAAGCCCAAATCAATCCACACTTTTTTTATAATAGCCTTTCGCTTATTAACAGTAAGGCAATTATTGCGGAACAAGAAGATATAAGTAAGATGGCTCAACTTCTTTCTACATTTTATCGTACAACATTAAATAGAGGGAAAAATACTATTTCTGTGAGGGAAGAATTAGAAAACACAACATCTTATATTCAAATTCAACGAATGATGCATTCAGATTCATTTGATGTTCGTTGTGAAGTTGACGAAGAGATTTTAGAATACACCATGCTGAACCTTCTTTTACAACCCTTGGTTGAAAATGCTATTAATCATGGGATAGATCATAAAGAAAGTCCTGGAAAAGCTGTTTTAACTATTACAGCAAAACAATCAGATAACAATCTACTCTTTAATGTCTCTGATAATGGGTGTGGAATGGAGCCTGAATTGTTAAAAACCATTCTAACTACTAAAACGAAAGGATATGGGGTCCAAAATGTTCATCATCGTGTACAACTTACTTATGGAGTTGAATATGGCTTAAGCTATACAAGTAAATTGATGGAAGGAACAACAGTGACCCTTACGATTCCAAAAGTTAACTGAGTAGATTCAAGCGAAAAATCATAAAAATCCCAAATGCAGATTTTCTTTAAATCATAGAACGAAAAGACCGTTTGATAGAAATCCTAATTCTGGGATTTTTACCAAACGGTCTTTTTTATGCAATAAAGGGTGCAATGAGAAAAGCGATGAAACATTCTATCCTGGCTTCACCGCTTCATCTCTTTTGCTATTCTTTTAAATAGTAATTATAACTTTACTGCAAATGCTTCATATGGTTTTAATTCAAGATGGTGAAAATCGACGGAGGATCTTTTGTAATTACTTATTACGACCTCATTGCTTTGGCACAAATACTCTAGTTGTAAAGTTTCCTTTTGCTCACCAAAGTTGGCAACTACAGCCCAAGTCTCACCCTCATACTTTCGTAGATACATAAAAACTTGTTCCGGTGTGTCTACTAGTTCATAGTCTCCCCAAACAATGATTGGATTGTTTTTTCTTAATTGAATCAATTTTTGATAACAGTAAAAAATAGAATTTGGATCTTCCAAATTAGCTGCTACATTAATTTCTTGATAATTTGGATTTACGTGTAACCAAGGTGTTCCTGTTGTGAATCCTGCATTTTCTGTTCTATCCCATTGAATTGGTGTCCGAGCATTATCACGCCCTTTAAAGTTGATTGAAGCAATAATATCCTCTTTCTTATATCCATTCGCTAAACGTTCGTGATACATGTTCACACTTTCAATGTCTTCTACTTCACTAATATCATTAACAGGATAATTGGTCATTCCAATTTCTTCCCCTTGATAGATGTAAGGTGTTCCCTTCATTAGGTGAAGTAAAATCGCAAACATTTTTGCACTTTCCACACGGTAAGTTGTATCATTTCCCCAACGAGAGACAATTCTTGGCAGGTCATGATTATTCCAAAACAGACTGTTCCATCCTTCATTCCCTAAAGCTGTTTGCCACTTACTAAGAACGTGTTTTAGCTCATTTACTTCAAGTGGTTTATGATCCCATTTTTCTTTCCCTGGTTGTTGATCTAAGCCGATATGTTCAAACTGAAAGACCATCGATAGCTCATTGCGTTTTGGATCAGAATATAACTTCGCAATCTCTGGTGTTGCCCCCCATGTTTCTCCCACAGTTAATACATCATATTTACCAAAGGTTTCCCGATTCATTTCTTGTATATAATCATGTAATTTTGGACCATTCCCTGTTATTTCTTCATCAGGAATTTTCCCTACTAAGTCAATTACATCCATCCGAAATCCGCCCACACCTTTTTCCAACCAAAAATTCATCATATCCCAAACTTCTTGTCTAACTTTTTCATTTTCCCAGTTCAAGTCTGGCTGCTTTTTGCTAAAAAGGTGTAAATAATATTGATCTGTTTCTTCATCATACTCCCAAGCAGAGCCACTGAATGTTGATCTTAAAGAATTGGGAACTTCACCGTTAACGGGGTTTCTCCAGATATAGTAATCGCGGTATGGATTATCTTTACTCTTACGAGATTCAATAAACCACTTGTGTTCATCAGATGTGTGGTTAACAACTAAATCCATAAGAATTTTGATATTTCTTTGGTCTGCCTGTTTGATTAACTCATCCATATCATCCATTGTGCCAAATTCCGTCATAATATCTTGGTAATCACTTATATCATAGCCATTGTCATCATTTGGTGATTTGTAAACAGGACTTAACCAAATAGCAGTAACTCCCAATTTTTCCAAATAATCTAACCGACGAGTTATTCCCTTTAAATCACCAATCCCGTCGCCATCACTGTCTTGAAAACTGCGCGGATACACCTGATAAATAACTGCTGTCTGCCACCATTTAACGTTCATTCATTCCACTCCTAACCTCTTTTTGACTGTTTTTGCTTTTGCTTTCCTAATAGAGTGATTTATACATGTTGGTAATAAACTACTAAATCTATCAAAGAAAGCTTTCATTACTTCCACTTATATTAAGTTTAATTTTTTTATATTATATAATAAATATTAATTAAACCGTTTTCATGTACTTTTTCCCGGAATCTACTCTTATCCCTATAATCATGAATAGCCATAAAGTTAATAAGTATATAGAAAAGGACATCCTGCAACGGCCAAGGATGTCCTTTTCATTTTTTCCATACTTATTTCCAATTAATATCCCACTCACCGCCAGATAATATACCCGGTTAAAACTCCTTTTTAACATTCCTCTTTAAACAACAGTATTTTCAAGATTGCTACAGCCTAATCCAACGAAATCTTCACAACATCATCCAAATATTTTATTGCATTATACCCATAAATCTCCAGACTTTTAGGAATAGCTTTTTCTTCAGCGTTGTTACTCTGTAACTCCATACTTTGAACGGTAATGAAATAACGAGGTTGCTCGATTTCTTCATAGGAGATAGGGTTTTTAATCATATCGTATCTCACTCCGTCTTTATCAATCAGCACTCCCTCAGAATTCATGGTCATTATGCTAATTTCATTTTCACCCTCACCCATGATTTGGAATTGTAACGACTCATATGCACGATTCTCAATTTCATGATCGCTTATGACAACTTTTGTCGGCTGTCCAACTTCCATCTTGTCAATGGAGATTTTACTCCCTGCATATTCAAAGGTTCGAGGATATTCCTGAGAAGCATCCAGTTGGATGGTCTTTTTGTCGACAAACGTTAAATAAGCAGATTCGTATTGAACGCTTACCTCTTTTGGCTTTTCTCCAAGAAGAGGGTCAAATTGTGTTTGAAAAGAGGTCCAATTAACGTCTGGTTGTGTATCTGTAAAAGAACTGCCATACATATCGCCTTTCACTGTCTTATCATTCACTTTCAAATTGTTAAAATTAAGAACATCTATCCGCTTCTCAGGCTGTTCATAATTAATACTATATTGCAAAACCGTCGCTGTTGGAGCGATGGTTAGTTTTTCAAATCGGACCGGGATTCCTTCTACTTCAGTTTTTTCATCCAATGCATACTCAACGGTAGGTTGTTTTGTTACAGGAATCTCGAAGTTCCAGTCTCCAGTTTTAGTTTCCATATTCTCGTAAGGATTAAAAACATTCGGGTCAGAGGAATCACGATTCAATTTCTGAAGCCTTGTGATCTTCAGTGTGATTGTCCCTGTATCCGTTGTAAGTGGCAGCAGACTAATCTTTCCATGATACACGTTCTTTTCTTTGGTATTTACATCCGATTCAAGGTCAGGTGGATAGTACCTTTGATATGCTTCCCGGCTCATGATTTCACGAGCATTCTCCACAAAAAAACCATTCTGATAGTCCATCACATATTGATTGTCTTCTTTTGTATCTTCTATTTCATAAAAAACAAGCGTCTGAACATCATCCGCAATTGCGCTCTTAATCTTAATCTTCACCCCATCGCTCTCCGCTTCCAGGTTCAGCCTTTCACCCAGGTCCTGTTGAAGAAAAGCACGCAATTCCTGATCATCTTCTGTCCATGAATAGTAGAGGTTTGTAAATATCCCTGTAAAAAAACCTATAGCCATAACGAATGCGAATAGACCAACAATACCAAATCCTTTTCTAATACGTTTCTTGTTCTTCTGGTGTCTATTGCTTTCCTTTTCTGTCAGCCGGTCTCTGACGTTCTCCATGAAACCAGATGGAACCTGCAAATCTTCCATTCTATCAGTAAGATTCAACATGGTTAACATAACATCCTGAAAGGCAGCCAAATCCTTCTGACAATCGTGACAATGATAAATATGTTTCTCAAATTCAACCTTTTTCGAACGATCCAGTTTTCTTTCTAAGTAATCGATGTAGACTTCATGATACTCCTTACAGCCATTATAGGTTGATCCGTCTCCCACTTCTTTTCTAAATGACTGGATTCCGGAAAACAAAAGCCCTTTCACCTTTTCGACAGGTACTTGGAGGAGATGTGCTCCTTCCTCTTTAGAGATTCCCATTACATATGTAAGTAAGATCACTTCTTTCTCGAACTCTTTCAATTGATTAAGTGCTTTAAAAAATTCCTTTTGCTGTTCACTTTCCTCTGAAACTTGTAAACTTCTAACAGCGGAAAGCTCCCAACAAGTATGTATAAAAATGGATGTAACCCATGTTTCGAATGATGTTTCTCTTTTTAATCGAGACAATCCCTTTTGGACTTTACTAATAGATTGGTAAAAAAGTTCTTCCATTTGCTGCCGATTCCTAAGATAGGACCAACCAAGTGTATAGAACAATTGTTTATTCTCATCGAACCAAACAACGATCGATTCCACGCTGATTTCACTTATCGTAGTGATAGAACTGGGATCTCTTTTTGAGATCATTATATGTGTCCTCCCTTTACATTCTCTTGAAACCTTTTAACGGCTCTTGATTAAGGTCCCTTTATGCATTATTCGACAATTTACTTATATTTCCTCTTTCTTCATGTTTCTAATTTATTTTCCATCTAAGCCTGCATAAGAATCCATAAAATAACCATTATTAAATCCATAAAAAGAAGGAACATCTCTAATACAAGATGTCCCTTCTAATTTATTAATAAACTAAAGCATTGATACTAGCCTTTCTTTCTTCCCGTACAGTAAAAAGTAAAGACCAGAAGATACCAACACTACAACTCCTAGAATCATATAAAGAGTACTATAGCTCGTAAATGGAAGGAAGAATCTAAGCAAATAAGGACCGAATCTAAGCAAATAAGGACCGAATCCAAGGCCTGCATCGAGAAATATAAAGAAAGTCGACTTTGCCAGCCCCATCCGATGAGGGGGAGTCAGCTTAACAGCGATTGCCTGAGTGCATGACTGCATATTCCCAAATCCGAGTCCAATAAGTATACCTGCTACTAACAAAGTGATGCTGCTATGGGCTGAACCTAAAAGCAGCATTCCAGCTGTAAAGAGGATAAAGGATGGATACATCACATAGTTTGCCCCTTTCACGTCCATAATACGGCCTGTGAATGGTCGTGAAAGCAATACTGCTATTGAATACACAAGAAAGAAGAAACTTGCTGCACCAACCAGGTCAATTTCAATTGCATAGAAATTAATAAATGATAGAACACTAGAGTAGCAGAAACCAATAATTAAAGTAATCAATGCAATGGGAA
Source organism: Neobacillus sp. CF12 (assembly GCF_030348765.1). GTDB lineage: Bacteria > Bacillota > Bacilli > Bacillales > Cytobacillaceae > Neobacillus. Next base: position 2,639,378 of record NZ_JAUCEU010000007.1, read on the forward strand.
CTGCCTTCGGCTCAATAAAATGAGAAAGTTTGACTCCTTTTATTTCAGACTTCTTTGTTGAATCTTCCAATGCTGGCACATTCACAAAGAATGCCGTGATCAAACTGAAAATTCCTAAAGCCAGGCAAAGACTAAAAATTAATTGAGTGCTCGTATGTTGGCTCATATATAGTCCAATGAAAGGTCCGATGGCTGTAGATAATGTCGAACTCATACTGTAATAACCGATCCCTTCCCCCTTTCGTCTTTTTGGGATAATATGAGCTACAATCGTTCCAGTTGCTGTGCTTGCGATACCCAGAGTAATTCCATGTAATAAACGGGTAATAAGCAGGAAGGTGATACCTAAATGGATAAAATATAAAGAAGTTGTAAAAATAAAAAGAATTAATCCAATGAACAACGTTCTTTTAGGCCAATTGAATCCATAATGCGGCCAATAAACAGACGCCCAAATAAAGTCCCAACAATAAAAATTCCTGTAACAAGCCCGGCCTGGCTTGTAGAAGCACGGTATTCATCAACCGCATAAACACCTATAATCACAATTAATAAATAAAAGACTAACGTTAACAAAAAATTGACGCTGGATACAATGATAAAATCCTTAGTCCATAATTTAGGTTTATTCACTTTTGCTTCCCCCGCCTCTCATAATATTGTCCTGGATTTTAGGAAGCGTTTGAAACGTAATCATTTGCTCTTCATTAGCGATACCTGCCATAACACTATTTTCTAAATCCGTTATTTTTTTTCTACATGCTTGGTAAATCTCTTCTCCTAATTCTGTTAACTGAATGACCTTCTCTCGTCTATCCATACCAGGAATTTGTTTCACCATTTGTAGATCTTCCAAACGATGAACCCTCCTCGTAATCGTTGGTTTTTCTACATTGTAATTATTTGCAATATCTATAAGTGTCGAAGGCCCATTGGTTTTTATATAAAAAATAACTTGCCATAGAGAATACGAAAGTTCATAAGTACTCATTAGTTCATTCATTCTGGTTATAAGTGGTCTATACAGACTTAAATAACGCTGAAAAAAACCTTGCAATTTCTTTCTCCCCTCTCCTATAAAAAAATAGTTACCATGGATAACTGTTACCGAAGATAACCATAAATTTTTTTAAAATAGATGTCAAGGGATTTACAACGCATGATCAATAAAAATGGGCCCGACAAATATTTTGAATATTCAATCTAAAGCTATATTACTAAAATATATTGACTCACCATTTCACTCGTGATAAATTATTTTTTAATAATAAAAATCGATGACGAGATAACAGTAACAGGAATACTCGTCCCTATTAAGGGGCGAGTTTTTTAATGCAAGGGGGGTTTAATGGTTTTGAAAAATATATTTGTTATCACAGGTTCATTGGTTGTGGCTTTTGCCTTTAATTGCTTCCTTGTTCCATATGGTATCTTGAGTAGCGGCATAAGCGGTATTGCCATTTTAATTGGGTTAATCACTCCATTTGATATTGGCCTAATGAATCTGCTGCTTAATATACCCTTATTGATTTTAGGCTTCTATAAACTTGGTAAAATAATTGCAATCAATACACTAATTTGTGTTGCATCGCTCTCCGTATTCTTATCTCTGGTGCCCGCAGTTCCTGTGACAAATAATATATTGCTCTCAACCATTTTTGGAGGAATCATTGGAGGGATTGGAGTCGGCATCATTTTAAAGTCCTCCGGAACTTCTGGAGGTTTAGATATCATTGCGATTATCCTTTCCCGTACAAGCAACGTTCCTGTTGGCCTTCTTCTTACAGGTATGAACGGCTTCATCGTTCTTATTTCTGGAGCTGCTTTTAATTGGGATATCGCATTATACACGCTTTTGTCTATCTATTTAACTGGTAAAATGATTGATACCATACACACGGATCATATTAAATTGACCATGCAGATTGTAACTTCAAAAGGTGAGTTAATCCGAAAAGAATTACTGGAATCAATCTATCGTGGGATTACAATTACGGAAGGTTACGGCGGCTACTCGCAAGAGAAAAAACAAATTATTATGATGGTCGTTACACGATACGAAACGACACAAATAAAAAAAATTGTCCGTAGCCATGATGAAAATGCATTTATTAATATATTTGAGACCGTTGAAGTTGACGGGGTATTTGCTAAGAATTAGGAATAGCACGGGAAGGTTATTCAGACAACCTAGAATCGTACTATCCCATTGCAGACAAAAAGAGCGCTTCTCAATGTGAAGAAGCGCTCCTTTTTTGTTTGCTTTTATGCTGGTATCTTGAAATTTTTATCCTTATTTCTTCTATTAGTATACAGAGCAAATAATAGAATAAACCATAACGGTGTCAACAATAAAGCAGGACGTGTTTCTGCAGCAATCATCATAATGATAAGAATCATAGCAAACAACGTTAGGACAGCATAATTAATAAATGGTGTGAATGGTGCTTTAAATGTTGAATTTGCATGTAATTGCGGCTGTGTTTTCTTGTACCTTAAATGGCAAATGAGAATGACACCCCAAACCCAAATAAAACAAATCGCACTAATGGTGGTCACGATTCCAAATGCTTGTTCCGGAATCAGTTTGCTCAAAAGAGCGCCTGCTGATACGACAACAGTAGATACCCATAACGCGTTACTAGGCACGTAATTTTTATTCAATTTTGCAAAATTGGATGGCGCCTGATCATTTTTGCCTAAATTGAAAAGGATCCTGCTCGTTGAAAATAAACCACTGTTGCAAGCAGATGCGGCTGAAGTTAAAACGACAAAATTAATAATTCCGGCGGCAATTGGTATCCCTACTAAACTAAACGTTTTAACAAAAGGACTTTCTGCTGCATTTAGTTCCGTCCACGGGTTAACACATAATAATACAACCAGTGCACCAACATAGAAAAACAGAATCCTTACAGGAATTTTATTAATAGCAGATGGGATATTTTTTTGGGGATTGGAGGTTTCCGCTGCCGATACACCCACCAATTCTACACCGACATAGGCAAATACAACCATTTGGAAAGAAAGTAAGAAACCTGAAACTCCGTTTGGAAAAAGTCCCCCATGTTCCCAGAGATTTTGAACAGAAACAGTTCCTGCATCAGTCTTAAATCCCATCACCAGCAAAATAACACCAATACCAATCAATACGAGTATCGTGATTACTTTTATTAAAGCAAACCAAAACTCCAATTCTCCAAAAAGCTTTACCGTTAATAGATTAAGTCCTAATAAGATGATTAAACTGATGATAGCAGGTATCCATTGCGGGATATCAAACCAATATTGAACATATACACCAACTGCAATCACATCAGCCATAGCAACCATAATCCAACAAAACCAATAGGTCCAGCCAGTTACAAACGCTGCCCGCGGTCCCAAATAGTCTTCGGCAATGTCGGTAAATGATTGATAACCTGCTTTAGATAACAAAAGTTCACCTAGCGCCCTCATAACAAAAAAAACAGCAATACCTACGATTAAATATGCAAAGATGATAGATGGACCTGCCAGTTTAATTGCTTTTCCGGATCCCAAGAATAATCCAGTGCCAATGGTACCGCCAATGGCGATTAGTTGAACATGCCGATTTTTTAAATCCCTCTTTAATTCTTGCTGTGCCAAACCAAATTCCTCCCTAAACCATTCTTTAATGTGAAACGTTGAGCATTAAAATTACCCATAAGAAAAAGAGATTGGATGTTCTCCAATCTCTTAGGTCATAAGAATAGCAAATAATCGTTGTCATGCTAAGGAATATCAGCATAACAAATAATATTCAATACTCTTCTGTCCTTTTGCCTGAGATTGTGAACCCTTCGGCGCCGCGGATAATTCAGCGGTCTCTCCAGAAGCTGCTCCTGCTATAGTGTGATCCATAGCATTCATAGCTGCTAATTATTAATTTTTAAATATTTATTAATATTAATAGTAGTTAGATTTTTTGTCAACACATTTTACTATTGTTTATATTTGATAGAAATCAAAACATATTGCAATAGCGAAAAAAAACTGTGGGCATGTGCAAGGTACCTTGTTAACCACATTTTACTTTCGTTGAACCATTGAAAGCCTCCTTTCATTCTTTTTACAAATATTTTTTAAAAATACTGTCACAAAGCTGCGGTCCTAGTCGTTATGAGTGGTGAATGAACATTTGGAGGTTTTTATATGACTAGACAATGGGATGTTGTGATTGTTGGCGGCGGGCTTTCAGGATTTGTGGCCGCCAATTATTTAGCTAAAGCTGGTTTATCCATACTATTGTTAGAACGAGCAAATAAGTTTGCCGGGAGGGCTAGAACGGATCGGATGAAACAGCAGGATTTCAATCTCGGTCCTCATGCCCTTTATAAAAATGGAGTAGCTAAACCAATCCTTAAAGAACTAGGTGTGAACCTAAATGGAAAATCACCGAAAACATGTGGAACCCTAATAGAAGGCAATTTCGAATATAGTGCCCCCTTCTCTCCCCTTGGTGTATTCACCACAAAACTTTTAAATTGGAAAGAACGGGTGGAATGGATGAAGGTTCTACTGAAGGTGATGACACTAGACAAGGAAAAGGTAGCACAGCTTACTTTCGAACAATGGGTTAAGAAAACCATACCCTCTACAAACGTTCAGTCCTTGCTTTATTTGCTTGGAAGACTCTCAACCTACTGTCATGCCCCAGAATTAGCGAGTGCAAAAGTAATACTTTCCCATTTGCAACTTGTTGCCGGTGGTGTGCTTTATTTAGACAATGGATGGCAGTCGATGATTGACCAACTTCACAATAAAGCAGTCCTCTGTGGTGTTCAAGTTCAAACACATACGACCGTAAAACAAATTTTCAAAGTGGATGATCATTTTAAAATCCTTCTATCAACTGACGAGGAAATTTTCGGGAAGTATGTGCTCAGCACAACGGGTCCTGACGAACTGTCCAAAATGCTGCCTGAAATGAGCCCGGTGCTGCAGAATCATTTTTCCGCTGTAAATGGTGCGACCTTAGATTAGATGTCGCTTTAACAAAGCTTCCAAACCCAAAAACCTTGTTTGCTCTGGGTCTATCCGATCCCCTATATTATTCCGTCCATTCACAAGCAGCACGACTTTCACAAGATGATAAGAGTACCATTCTGCATGTATTTAAGTACTACCACCCCAATGATAAAATAGATGGAAATACTGTAAAAATGGAACTGGAACAATTTTTAGAAAAATTGCAGCCTGGCTGGCAAAACTATGTGATTACAAGTCGGTTTATCCCACACATCAGTGTTAACCAACGTTTGCCTGGACTAGGAGACGAGGATAAACTCCATCGTTCTAAAATGGAAATTCAGGGATTATATATAGCAGGAGACTGGGTTTCCCCTGATTACATCTTATCAGAGGGCGCAGTCAGCAGTGGCAAACAAGCAGCTGAAGCTATCGTTCAAGAAGCAATGAGGTGAAAAAAAGTGCAAATCAGTAACGAGGATTATTTACAGTATAGACCGCTGCTATTTTCTATCGGTTACTGGATGTTAGGCTCCATTGTTGAGGCGGAAGACATGATGCAGGATGTCTTTTTAAAGGCCTATCAAATGGATGAGCAAGTGATACACAATAAGAAAGCATATCTTTGCAAAATGATGACAAACCGCTGTTTGGATGCTTTAAAATCGGCACGGTATAAGAGAGAACAGTATGTGGGACCTTGGAATCCTGAGCCATTATTGGTCGAAATATCAGCTGACTATGACCCCGCGGAATATGTTATTCAGAATGAAGGATTGAGTATTGCTTATTTAAGGATGATGGAACATTTGTCACCAGATGAAAGAGCTGTCTTGCTTTTAAGAGAGGTTTTGGATTTCTCTTATTTAGAGATTGCGAACATGATAGAAAAGAACGAAGAAAACTGTAGAAAAATCTTCAGCCGCGCAAAGCAAAAGATGGCCCGAGTGGAGAAAGAAAGTCTTAACTACGAGAAGAATAAATCGATCATTCAGCGCTTTATCGAAGCCTTTCAGACCCAAAATACCAGCGCCTTGTTAGTGCTGCTTTCTGAGAATGTCACATTATACTCGGATGGCGGTGGCAAGGTTAAGGCAGCCGTTCGCCCGGTTATGACTGTCTCAAATGTATTGGCATTTTTGTACGGTATCGTTAAAAAGGCACCAGAAGGATTTTCTTTTGCTATCAAAAATGTTAATGGTCAGCCTGCCATCGTTAATTATGTGAATCATACTCTTCACAGTATTATTAGTTTTTATATTTGCGATAATGGTATTAACGAATTGTATATTACACTTAATCCCGATAAACTTCGCTTTTAATCGACCTTTCCTTCCTACGACAAAAAAGTGCCAGGCACCTTCCCATTTTTATGGATGGTGCCTGGGCTCATAAGTACAAGGCTATTCACCGTATCTATTTGGCTAGCGAATTGAACTAAACGGTTAGTTGAAGAAGATTAGGGATATTAGTCAGATTCAGGTAACATTTTAATTTAGACAAAGATAAAAAGCATTCTTCATTACAAAGAGATGCTCTTTAACTTTAAACTATTCAATTTATTACTTGTTAAATTAACCTTCCCGTTAGTAGAAATGTAGCATTTTGATATAGTATGTTTCCTCTGTATACTAAAAAATTAATATGTTTTAGGTTGATAAAAATAGTTGGGCTTTTTAATTTTATTATTATATGGCTTATGAAAAATATGTGTTGTAGCTGGTGCTAAGGGTGGAATGAGCCAAGTCCAATCACCTGATATAGACCTTTCCATTTCCATTTCTTTTTCTTCAAATTTTTTAAATTGTTGAGCAGCCGTATGATGGTCTACTATACTAACCCCATCTTCCTTAAAAGAATATAAGACTGCTGTATTCAATTCTAAGAGTGCCCTATCCTTCCATAAGGAAAAATTACTTTTAATATCCAATTCCATTAAATTTCCTATTTGAGGAAGCATATTATACCGCAATTCATCTGCTAGGTTTCGTGCTCCTATTTCCGTGCCCATATACCAGCCATTAAAGGGAGCAGCCGTATAACGAATGCCACCAATTTCAAGAATCATATCCGAAATAATCGGTACTGCATACCATTTTAGATGTAAATCTTCAAACCATTTGTATTGTGGGTGACGAATTGGAACTTCAAGGAGAAGATGTTCTGGAATCTCGACTAACTTTGGATGATTTTCATTAAGTTGAATGACTATGGGTAAGATATCAAATCTTCCAAATTTCGGCTCCCATCCTAAATTTATACAAATTTTCGTAAAGGAAAAGGAATGTGGATCCCCTATAATACCTTGTTCCGTTTTATAACCTGCATAGCGAACTAATTGGTGATTCCAAATACGTACTGTTTTATTAGGAGCTTTCTGTGAAAAAATTGTTATTGTAGGGCGTATACGTCCTTTATTCGTTGCGGATTCGATGTGCTCAAATAAAGCATCAATGATTTCCTCTTCTGTGCTTAATTTCCTCTTATCAATAACGTTTAATTGATCCCAAAATAATCTTCCTATACAACGATTACTATTACGCCAAGCTACTTTTGCCCCATATTCTAGTTCTTCGTCTGTGTGTTCATAAAAACCTTCGCTTACTATCTGTTTATTAATTTCCTTCAACCTATTTTCTAGGTCCTGCTCTGATTTATTTAATTCCTTATAACAAGAAAGAATAAATTCCTTTGCTTCCTTAAGTAAATCGTTAATCAAACTAAATCCTCCTATGATGGATAATGTTCTAATTACTTCATTTATCTAAATAAAAGTAAAACAGTACACCATCCTTTGTATTCTCTGCCCCATATTGTGCATCATGCATTTCCAAAATTTGTTTTACAATCGACAGTCCTAGACCGGTTCCACCTTTTACACGTTCTCTCGCAGCATCGATACGATAAAATTGATCCCATATCTTATCAAGACTTTCTTCTGGTAAATGTGCCCCTTTATTCTCAATCCCAACGTAGACAGAATCTTTTTGTTTTTTGATGATTACGATAAGTTCATGACCTGGTTCTGTATACCGGATGGCATTGGTTAATAGATTGACTAGGACTTGTTCTACTAAATTCGAGTTAGCATTCACAGTAGCATCTTCAAGTTGTAATAAAGCCTTTAACCCTTTTTCTTCTATCTGAAACAATAACTTTTGAAATACTTGGGTAAATAGGTCTTTTATATTGATTTGTTCCTTTTCAAGCTGAAATGTCCCTGATTCATATTTCGCTAAATTCAACATTTCATTAACGAGTACATTCACTTTTGCAATCTCATTCTCAATAGCCTGCAAGTAGTATTTATTTTTTTCAGGAGCAATTCCATCTTGGAGCATCGAAACAGATACTAGCATCACACTTAATTTTTTAGTTCATGCGAAACCCCAGAAATAAAATCTTTCCTTACTTGTTCCAATTTCTTTTCTTTTTCGATATCCTCCATTAATTTGCTGTTCGCTGTATGAAGTTTCTCGATATAATCTTCAAGCCTCTTCGATAATTGATTGATATTGTTTGATAATACACCAATTTCATTTTTGGAATAGACCGGGATTTTTTCACCAAATTCAAATTCGATTATTTTCTTCGTCACCTGATTGATCCGAAGAATGGGTTTGGTAATGATTCTTGAGTAATAAATACAAAATATCGTTGTCAAGGCAATACTAATCAATTGTAGGTAAAAGTAGTAATCCTTCATCAAGTCAGCTGCTTTGGTTAAAGGCTGCAATGAGGTTAAGGTAAAAACAAACTCACTTACCTGTCCGTTGTGGGTAATGGGTCTAATGAATTGGATATATCTCACACCATCAAAATTCAATTCCAGCTGCAGCCACTTTTCTTTGGAAAACTTAATTCTATCTGTAAGATAATCAGCTTGAAACTTTAAAATGTTCTCGGCAAAGGTTTGATTGTTATATAGTGACAGCTCATCCCCTGGATTACGATAGTTGGGAAGTCGCATATCCGTGACTATCCCACTATGTCCCCTCAGAGTAAACAATGGATTCACTTTTAATGCTTGTGGAAGTTTCATTTCCGACTCTTCCAATTCCATCTGCTCATTTCTTATATCTTCCTTTTGCATGTAATATGGAGCAACAAATCTTTCATTTATTATAGAAATCGAAATAGAAACTGGAACAGTATGATCTAATTTCTTGAGTCTGCTTATCCCATCAAATGATATTTCTACAGCATTATTTTCGTACTCACTTAAATAAGAAAAAATTGTCTCCAACGCGTTTACATTTTTCTTTGCATTGATCAGATTATTTAACAAGAGTCTCTTGGTTTCCATCTTATCACGTTGATCAGTGCTTATTACCTCCAGATAATAATCTCCTGTCGGCAGATTTTTTATATTCCCTAAATCATCCAGGCGTGCAACCATGATGCCGTTTTTTTCAAACAAAGTCGATTCGCGCTTTTGCAACTCCGTTTTATCCAGTTGATTTCTTTTGACAGCCTGATAATAGGCCTGAATTTCCTTTTGAATAGTTTCTTTCTCTTTATCAAGATAAACATGGTTGATAATATAATATTGTCCGCCTATGATCATACTGATGATGATGCAACAGAGGAAGAACGTTAGAAAAAACAACTGAAAGACAATCTTTCTTCTCATTTTTGATCGACCTCAAACTTATAGCCTGTACGAATAACGGTCGTAATGTGCTTTCCTTTTTCACCTAACTTTAAACGTACATTTCGCATATGTGCTGTCAAAGTTTTATCATCGCCACCATAATCATAGCCCCAAATATGAATAATTAATGTTTCCCTTGTTAGTACTTGCTCTTTATGTTCCATAAGAAAAACTAAAATTTCATACTCTGTATGTGTAAAATCAATCTTTGTCCCTTCCACTACTACAGTTCTTGCTAATTTATCTACATAAATTCCACATAAATCAATCGAGTCTTGTTGATGCCTAGGTTGAATTGAATTTTTGAACAAGCGATTTGCTCTCGCTAGTAAAATATTGGGTTTAAATGGCTTTGTCACATAGTCGTCCGCTCCTAATTCAAAACCAAGTAATGTATCCTCCTCATCACTTCGGGCCGTTAACAAAATACCAGGAACATTAGACATCTTACGAATGCGTCTACAAACAGACCATCCATCAACTGCTGGAAGCATTATATCCAATATGACAAGATCAATCTCATGAGCAGCAAATAGATCTAAACCAATTTGTCCATCTTCGGCTGTTAACACTTCGTATCCTTCATGTGAAAAGTAATAAGCTACGGTCTCTCGTAAAATTTCCTCATCTTCAATAATCAATACTTTTTTCATGTCTTTCATCATCCATCTACATATATTTTAATATGTTGTTAATATGTGATTTTCATTTCTCCTATATCCGTCTCCCATGTCACAGAACAATTTTTTAAAAAGGATTTTTATTAATGATTTTTCATCGAGTTAAAGTTGTTCAGCGTTTATTTCTTTTTTGGTCCATTTCTGAGAAATACTGTGCATAAGATGAACAAATTGATTAACATGTCTTCTGGTTTGAAGAAAATGCGAGCGACAAAACTTTCTAATAGATAATGCCTTTGTGAAAATTTGATAATGAACGGGAGATAAAACCAAATCAAAATCCCCTACAAACTCAGTAAACTGTGGGTGAAATCCTCGTTTGAATTTATAAATTCCATATAACGGATTAGATGGAGAGGTATCTCCCGACATTCCGAAGAAATCATATATCTCACACCCTAATGACTTCGCTTCTTGTATCATGTGCCACTGTAACAAATAATTTGGCATAAAGTTTCGTAATATATTGTTGCTGCCACCATATAAGTACCAAGCTTTATTACCATGTTTCATAAAAATAGCTGCAGATAAAATGACTCCATTTGGATTTTCATGTTCCAATTGGAAAATCAATTGTTGCTCATCTTGAAGCTTATACCGTTTTTGTTTTAATTGTTGTATTGTGCTTTTCCACTTTTCAAGTTTTTCTAGATCAGCTTCTAGAATCATCTTCTTATCAATAGAAACGAACTCTGCTTCTATTTTTTTCAACTGTTCGTCTATATACCTCATTGCAGTTTTAAAATTCAATTTTGCAAAATATAACTTCATCTGTTTACTTGCTTCAAAGACATTGTACATCGTTTTAAAATATGAAATCGGACGCATTGAGAAATGGGCTCGTTCTGCTGTTATATCACTTAACTGTTGAAACAGAACTAAATCCTCACGTTTCCCTTCCATAATTTCAATACCACGGCGCTCTGCATAACGGATTTTATATTTTGTTTGACGATGGAATTGTTGAAACACTTCATCTATATCTGATGTAATATCTAAACGAAAAGTAAAACGAGGTTGAAACCCGCCATAATTTAATTCTTTTCCTCGATGAATATAACCCAGCTCTTTCATTTGTTCTATAAAAGATATATTATTTTTGCCATTTTCAACTAAATTTCCATCTAAATCACGTTCTCGATACAAAATATCCGGGTCTAGTCTTAACATAAACACCTCTTGGTTTTTTAAATATTTTTTTATTTCCTCTGTAAATAACTGCACGTGTTTTGTATCCTTATAATCAATCACATACCCTCGTGAAGCATACGCTATTTTTTTATTCACAACTGGAATAGGACGTAATAAAATCACGGCGGCCGCAACCAATTTATTATTTTTTTCTAATCCAACATAATGCGAATCCCATCCAGTCTTTGCTTTTAATTCCCCCCACTCATGACTTTGAAATATATGATTTTTATAATGTGAATGAACAAACTCTTTGAATTTCTCTTTATTAATAGTAGAAACAAATTTAATCATGAAAACACTCCTTTATACTTTCTCTACATCAATATAAAAGAGTGTTCTCAAGGCAATATAAAACTGATATCAAGATGAAATGAATTTTTTTAAAAGTAAGAAATTATAATTCCAACCCTAAACTGAAAAAATCAAATAACTTTCTATCATTAAAACAAGAAAATCGATTCCTTAGCATACAGGAATCGATTATTTTTTCACTATTGATTGACAACAACAGGAATAATTGTATAAAATCCTTCATACTCTGCCATTACAATTGCTGCACCATCAGATACTGTAATAATTTGATTATCTGGTGTCGTATTTGCAATGTCAGGGTTTGATAGTCTATAGGTTGCTTCTGAAGTAATATCTTTAATAGTTCCATCACTATAGATTGCATGAATCATTATTTTTGTTTTCTTACCTGCCGAGCTGACAATATAATCCGGAGCTGCGAAAATCCCTAAAACTCTAGCTGGATGTTTATCCACTACTTTGACATGTATTTCTCTTGTGATTCCCATGTAAGTAGCCTTTATGGTTGTTTCCCCTACTGACTGAGCAACGATTCGTCCCGCATCTGTTATGGTTGCTACTGTTTTATCAGCTACTGACCACTCTGCGTTATCAGCTACATCGTACACATCACGCGGACCATAAACTGCAAAAAGAGACATTATTAAGGACTCATTTGGTTCTAAAACTACATCTGTATTACTTGGTTCCAATGAGTGTGGTTTAATATTTCTTACCCAAACTGCATCGTTCAATCCTTCGTGATAACGGAAGTATACATACGCTTCTCCAGGACCAACTGGAGTAATTTTCCCATTTTTATCTACGGTTGCTACACTTTCATCAGTAGACTCCCATGTTCCTTCGGTATCAACTTCTATCACATTATTGTCGGTATATTCCGCAAAGGCAATTACATCAACCGGTTCATCACCTGGCTGCAACATTAACATGCCTTCACTTAAATCAATACCCACTAAATTAACAGAACCACCCTTTTCATTTACAGTAACTGGAATTTCAAATACAGGAAAGCCATCAATTTTACCAATAATCGTTGTGCTTCCGTTTGTCTTCCCTGTAATTTTCCCTTCCTCAATCACAGCAATCGATGGATTCTTTGAAGTCCATTGAACGTTTTTCGTGATTTCTCTTTGAGCACCATCACTATATTGAGCTGAAATTCGTAAAGGGAAAATCTTATCTTTTTGTACGACAACATCAAATGTGTTGAATAGTAATGATTCTATTTTTAAATCCTGTTCGGATGCAGGAGATTCAGGTAGAATTGTAACATCTAAAATTTCAAAATTACTACCGTGATTAATCAGTACTTGAGTCGTTCCCGTTGCCATTGCCGTCAGCACACCATTCTCTACTGTTACAATATCAGGGTTTAAAGAGGTGCTCCTACCATTTAACGTAACATCTGCGGTCGTTCCATCCTGATACTCTGCTTTTATCGTATACGGATGTGTACTTTCATTTAATGTAAATGTAATCTCCGATTCAATTGGTTTAAGATCAACGATTCGGTTTAGACCATCTTTAGAAGGTGTTTCTGTTACTACAATCGTGAATCTTTCTGTATAACCCGCACTATAAACACTGATTATCGCTGTGCCTGTCCCAACAGCTGTCAGAAGTCCATCTTGATTTATCGTAACTACACTTGGATTATCAGTCTTATAAAGTGCATAAGGCGTATCATCCATAACATTGCCATCTGTGTAAGTCACTTCGACCTTTAATTGTTTCTGTTCATTTACCATCATATTTGTCACATTCGGTGTGACTGACATAGACTTAGCGATTGGAGGCTTAGCAGGACCATATTTATCTGAAACCGTTACAGGTATCTGGACCATTTTCCCTCCATATAATGCTGTTAATACAGTTGATCCTTTCGTTATTCCGTATATTTTATTAAGTTCCACAGAAGCGATGGGAAAAGGATTAGATGAAATCCATTCAATAGAATCCGTTACATCTTTTATCGATCCATCGCTGAAAACTGCCTTAATTGAAACTTCTTTCCCATACTCATCACCTAATCCCAAAAAATAATAAGACGAAGAAGCAGTAAGACCGATTACTCTAGGATTCGTTAATTTATTCGTAATAATCACTTCAATCTCAACTGGAGAATGAACCTCAGTTCGATAAGTTGCTATAAGTTTTGTTTTACCAATCTTTCCTTTAGCATTGACTACACCCTGTTCTGTAACTGTTGCGAGGCTAGTATCCTCAACTGTCCACTTCGCCTCATTTGTAACATCTTTTGAATTTCCATCATTAAATACTTCATTCAACACAGTTCCAATTGACTCGTTAGGTAAGATCTCTATAGTCGGTGTTTCTGTAACTAGGTTCGTTGGCTTAACAACATTCACTAGAATTGTACCAACCATTTTATCATACTTAAAATAAATATAAGCTTCTCCAACCCCAACAGGAGTGATTTGCCCGCTACTATTAACAACTGCAACACTAGAATTTGACGAACTCCATTTGCCAATACTTGTTACTTCTTTATCCCCTGTAAAGGTGCTTCTAAAATAAGCTTTTGACTGTACTGGTTTATCTGTAGTTTCTAATCTAAATTGACTCGCAGAAAGTATTAAACCTTTTTCTTCGACTAGTTTTTCTTCTACAGAAACAAAGAAATTTATCTCTGGAAAAGTCGAATATTTCACGTTTAACGAAACATCTCCTGGTGATATTCCTTCAATTTCACCATCCGAGACTTTAGCAATGGACGTATCTCTCGATTTCCAAGTAGCTGATTTCGTCACATTTTTGACTGAACCGTCACTATATAATGCTTTCAATTGAATTGACTTTTTTTCACCTTGTTCTACATAGGTAGTATTATAGGCTGATAACAATAAAGATACAATTTTCGGTGAATCTGGCTTAGGATTTTCACTAAATATTGTTCCATTTGATGCAAATGCTAGATTACTATATAGAGATAGGATTAAACTGAAAATAATCGTCATCGCTGTAATACGATTAACGGCCCTCTTTTTCATTTATTTCCTCCTTTTTTTATATTAATCAACTGTAAAAATACCATTTACTTATCTAATAGAAAGATGTTCACCATACTGTCTAATATGGCGAACATCCTATATGAATGACTATGGTTGCTTTTTGTCGAAAATAATATTTACAGCTTCCGATGGATCTGTCCTGCCATCTTTCGTTACTGTAACGGCCGTTAAGCTGTTTTCACCCTTTTTCACATTTACAGAAATTGCAAATGCACCATCTTCATTTGATTTTCCAGTTGCAATGTCCTTCCCGTTATTTTGAATGATAACAGTACTTGATGGTGTTGCTTTTCCTGTCACAACAATCTTAGATTCATTTATGAACGAATTATTTACTGGTGATTCAATCACTGGTACTGGTAAAGAATTATTCACAACTGCTCGAATCATCATATTTCCATAAACAGGATCTGTATTATGCTCCCATTTTCCATCAGCTAAAAACCAGTTTCGATCATGGAAAGGTCCATTATGATCGCTATATAAGCTTGTTGACTTAGTCACGTCATCTGGCTGAATATAGGTTAGATAGAAGTCTCCACTGACATAAATCTCTTTATCAGTTAGATCAACATACGTCCATTCCCCATCTGTTTTCGCATGAGCATCGAAAGGACCTGCAATCTTCTTGCCAGGGGCTCCATTTAAACCACTTGAATCATAGACTGCAACTTGGAATCTTGTTGACCCCGGTGAAGGCATTTCGGTATTGACCTTAAACAGTCCCCCTGTTAGCCACGCTCTTGAAACTCCTTCTTCTAAAGACATTTTAACAGCCATACCATTCTTAGCATAAACCCAATACCATGCGTTTTCCCCTGTTCCGTCATCATATCCAATTTCACCAGTAAATCCGATATACTTTTGCAATTCTATTTTTTGATTATGATCTTTTTCTGCGTTAATTGAAATAGGAATATCTTGATATACATAATCATCCTTGTACACATGTAATGTGTAGTTTCCTTCATATGCAGTAAGAGAAAAACGTCCTTTATCATCCGTTTTTACAGGTAAAATGGCTGCATCCTCTAGTAAGGAAATAATCACATTAGATAGTGGTTTACCGGTTTCTTTATCCTTTACGACCCCTTCTACTGTTCCTTTCCCTAAAGGTTTAAGATTTAAGTTTGCTTCGACGATCCCGTCTTTTGGAATCGAAACAGCTTGGTCTTTGGAATGAAAACCATAGGCTTCAGCGCGAAGAGTGAATTCCCCTGCCTTATGTGTCATGGAGAACCTTCCATCAGCTGGATTAGCTGTAACTGAGAATCCAGAATCTACTAGCGTTACCTGTGCACCGATCGGTAACACGTTTGGCTGACTATAAGTATCTTGAACGAATGTTGCAGTTGGAGCTAACACACTGTTCTTAGAATTCTTTTTGATATGGATTTCATTTGTTGTATTTTCCTTAAAAATTTCTTGTTTCGTGTCTTCCGTAATAGGTTTATCAGTCAATGAAATGTCATCCAAATACCAACCATCATGAACTACATCATCAGGTCCCTCAAATCCTGTGTCTGCTGAAAACTTAAAGAAACTGATATAAATCCGCTTTCCAGCGTAAGCAGAAAGATTCACTTCTGCATCTATCCATTCATCAGTAAGATACTCTTTTGGTACCCCATTTCCCCAAAATTCAGTAGGTTCCGTTCTAGTCACTATTTCCCAGTTTTGGCGGTCGGTAGAGACTAGGACCGCACCGAAATCAGTTGAAACTTCCATTCCTTCTGCATTAAAGTCATACCACTGCTTATATTGCAGGTATGAATTTCCGCTTTCAGGAATGTCGATAGGAGGCATATTGAGATACGAAAACGAATCAGGAGCGTGAGGACCCTCCAAATTGGTTCCATATACGTTTTTTCCTGAATAAGCTTGTCCAGGTCCCGCTACTGGGCTACCCCATTCCCAATCGTTATATAATCCTTCAGAATACCATCCTTCAGGAACAGCTTCTAAATCTTGAAAATAACCAATTGTAATCGCAGGCTTAACTTCTACATTAAATTCCGGAGAAGTTACTTGATTTTGTCCATAATCAACCATTTTCCACTTAAAAGTAAATGTACCTTTCCTTATATCTTCACCTGGAACTACAGCTTGATAGGTCCCATTTCTAAAATCACCAGCTGTTCTTGTTGCTTTTACCGTCTTCCATTGTTGATCAACTAAATACTGAATTTCTACTGTCTCTACACTGATGTTATCTTGCACTTCTACTGTTAATGGCAGCACTACCTGGTCGTATACAAAATCAGGAGAGGTATGCTGGTAGGTGGGATTGGTTTTGTCTTGCCCGTCATGGCCAACAATACCTTTAACCATTCCATTTCCATTATTTAATGTATTTATTGCGTTATAAGCATTAACAAACCCATGCCCATAACCGTAATTAGGGGAAGTCGGATATTCTGAGTCTGTTAACGGAATTGCAGTATCCTCAAGTAATTTTTCAATTTGATCAATAGATAGTGATGCATTTGCTTGTTTAAGTAACGCGATTACACCTGTAATATGTGGAGTTGCCATGGAGGTACCACTCCAGCCATCTTCATATTCATTTCCTGGTGTCGCTGATCGAATATTGGCACCAGGTGCTGAAACATTTGGTTTTGACTCATCATATGGGCCTGGTCCACGAGATGAGAAGTAAGCTAATTTATTATTACTATCTGTTGCTCCAACTGCAAAAGATTCTGGATAATTTGATGGATTCGAAATCGAACCAGGTCCATTCTCTCCACTATTTCCTGCAGCAAAAACCGGGAAGATATCTGCAGCTCTCCAATTCTGGACCATTGGTCGATACCATTCATCAAATCCAGGGCCGCCACCCCAAGAATTATTTACAATATCTGGTGCTAATTCTGGATGTGGATTCCCCTCAGAATCCTTAGGAGCAAGAATCCATTCTCCTGCTTGTAACAAATCAACATCTGTACCACCAGCTGCCGAGAAGGCTTTTACAGCAATCCATTTTGCACCTGGTGCAACACCTATTTGATTACTTCCATCTGGTTCACCTCCAACAATTGTCCCCATTGTATGTGTACCATGAGCTAAATCATCATAAGGCTCATCACTTCCATTGACTGCATCGAACCAACTTAGGGAATGATCGACAAGTGTCGGGTTTGTAGGATTGTATCCACGGTATTTTTCCTTTAATGCAGGATGATCCCATTGTACACCTGTATCGATATTTGCTACTACAATACCCGATCCATCGATTCCCATTTTCCAAGCTTGTGGCGCACCGACACGTTCCACTCCCCACTCAGTCGTTGATGAACTTTTCACTGATGAGTCTTTGTTTCGTATAGGAGTAATTAATTGTCTTGTTTCATTAGGCAAAATCTTTGCAATTTCTGGGTATGCAGCGAGTTTATCCATTACCTCTTTTGTTCCAGTAACAGCAATGGCATTAACTACATAGAAAGACTCCACACTATCTACTTCACCATTCTTTTTAGCTTGCTCCAAATACTCTAGCACTCTATTCTGCGTTTCCATTGCCGTATTACGTAAAGATGAAATAACCGTAGAACGGACGATCAATTCCATCTTAGCAGCTGTTTGTTTCTGTTCTTTAGCATTTTCTTTTGCTTCTGATGCAATCTTATTTGTATCAACTTGTTCATTAAATTTTAATAAGAAAGTTACCTGTTCATTCTGTTTAAATTGTTGCAATAACTTACGATCAATTTTCAGATCAAGTGATGAAGTGGTTATAGGTTTACTAAAGCTTTCTATTGCCAAGACATAATTGGGAAGAAAAAGATTGATTAAGAGAAAGCTAGATAGTAAGATACTTATCAACAACTGACTTACTTTAAATGTTTTTGTCAACAAAAGAACTCCTCTCTAATAATAAAATTGGATCGTACTACTTGAAGTAATTGTTTATTTTTATAGATTCCTAAGTTCCGAAAAAACTTGATCATTTATTTTAAAATATAATGATTGGCCGTAACTAATATATCCTCCCTTGATTACACCTAATGTAACAGTCGTTCCATCAGTTAGATGTAATGTTAATTCTTTATATTGATCATTGTTTCGAAAATCACCTATTTTTGCTTCTACATCTTGTATTAAGTATGGCTTAGCTTTTTTTAGTTCTTCTAAGAATGTATTGATTACCTCTAAGTTCTTAATATTCTTGAAATTATTCACATTGCTTAACGAATCCTCATACGATCTAGATTTTACTTCTTGTAAATTTTTCACCAAACGCAACTTACCGAAAATATCGTTTCCATCATTTACAGTAATTCCAGTTAAACTCTCGTAAAACTCTGCAAAAACTTCTCCATTTATTTCGTCATAAGTCATAATCCGAAAGACCTCTTTATACCCTTTTACTGAGTAAACATCGATTTCTCCTATTGTCGATGCAAACTCTTCCGCATATTTATCTTGTTTACTCCATTCATCTATACCAGCTTTTGTCTTACCTAACTTTTCACCTTTTATCTCAGAAACTTTATTTCTATCAATGGTTGTTGGTGATTGAGTATAAATTTTACCTTTATAAACAATTAATGGCATCATTTTAGCTGGACCAGTTTCTGGTAATTCGATCGCAGGAATTGCTACCTCTGAATTACTTGATTGATCTTTAATACTTGATGATATCTGTTTAGAATTGTTTGTAGTACTTTGGGAGTTGTAATAACTATAACCAACAAAAATTAGAATAACTGTAATTGCTACTGAAGGAATTATTTTAGTTACAACGAATCTACTAGAAACATATTTTAATAATTTAATAGTACGTCTATTATCTATTCTTCTTGCAGAGTCTCTTAGTTTTTTTTCAGTTGAGATAACAAACTCTTCATTTGGATTTTGGGGATATGCTTCCCGAATTAAATCAAACAAATCATTGTCATTTTGCATGTCGAATTACCTCCTCTGCATTTAAATTTAACATCTTTTTGAGGTCTTTTATTGCTCGGTGGTAATCCACTTTCACCTTTGACTCACTACAGTTAAGGATTTTGGATGTTTCTTTTACTGGCAATTCATTTATACCCCTAAAAATTACAACAGCCCTATATTTAGGCTTTAATTTAGAGATAGCTTCATGAATT
The DNA here is from genome assembly GCF_030348765.1 of Neobacillus sp. CF12. Taxonomy (GTDB): domain Bacteria; phylum Bacillota; class Bacilli; order Bacillales; family Cytobacillaceae; genus Neobacillus. The sequence continues at coordinate 2,659,347 of NZ_JAUCEU010000007.1, forward strand.
AACATTTTCATTTCATTTTGTTCGATTAACTCATTAGGGCCTTTATTTGACGATTCTATTTGCTTGAAAAAACCTTCACTGAAGATTGAAGAAAATCTTTTCTTTCTGTAGTGATCTACGGCTACATGTTTTGCAATTGAAAATATCCAAGTCTTTAAATTATTTTCATTTTTGAAGGTAGATAAATTGTAAAGAACTCTAATAAAAACTTCCTGAGTTAAATCTTCTGCATCGTTTTGATTCCCTGAAAAACAAACAAGAAACCTGTAAACCTCTAAATAATATTTACTATAGATTTTACTAATGCTATCTTCCAAGTTGTCTAAGTCAATCAAACTATTCCCCCCTCGATTATGTATTCTATTATTATTCGTTTGAACTGTTTGAATGGTTACAAGAATTTTTCACAAAAAAAGCAGATTGATTTTGAACTGCCCCAATAAAGTTAGTGGACAAAATAAAGTAGGGAAACCTCTCTCGAGGCTTACCCAAATGTTACAATGACTTAGAAACTTTACACCTTTGTATCTTCCCTAAGTATTTATAACCAGCACACAGCTAAAGTTTAATAAAAGTCGAAGTAAAGAGGCTGTCTACTTTATTTCTACAATACCAGCGGACAGAGTCGATGAACGAGAATTTGTGCAGTTAGGAGAATTCTCTCGACCGGATATGATTAATCTATCTCTTACTGCAAAGTACTCTTGATGGAGCTTATCCACGAACGCTGCTGTACTTGTGATCTCATTAATAACTCCGATGCCCTGACCACAACCCCAGATATCCTTCCACGGCTTCGCCTCCCCTGCAAAATTCATCTTAGTTGGATCGCTTTCGGGAAGTGTGTTGGGATCCAAACCTGCAGCTCGGATTGATGGTGCAAGATAATTCCCATTCACACCAGTGAAGAGATTACTATAAACAATGTCGTCAGACGTACACTCTACGATTGCTTGCTTATACGCATCTGAAGCACGTGCTTCGTGAGTCGCAATGAAAGGCGATCCTATATAAGCAAAATCAGCCCCCATGGCTTGGGCGGCCAGTACCCCGCTCCCGTTAGCGATAGATCCAGCCAAAGCTAGCGGACCGTCGAACCATTGTCGAATTTCTTGAATCAATGCAAACGGGCTCTTCATGCCAGCATGACCGCCAGCACCTGTGGCAACTGCAATTAAACCGTCTGCACCTTTTTCGATTGCCTTGTGCGCAAAAGTGTTATTGGTCACATCATGCAAAACAAATCCTCCGTAGTTGTGTACTGCAACATTTATATCCTCGCGTGCACCAAGGGACGTAATAATGATGGGAACTTTGTACTTCGCACACATTTCCATGTCGTGTTCTATCCGATCATTAGACTTGTGCACAATCTGATTAATGGCAAACGGCGCGGCTGGTCGATCTGGATGTCGTGCGTTATGAGATGCGAGCTCCTCCGTAATTTCCGCCAACCATTCGTCGAGCAATGAGGCGGGCCTAGCATTCAGAGCGGGCATAGATCCAACGATTCCAGCTTTACATTGCGCGATTACTAACTTGGGATTACTAATTATGAAAAGTGGTGAGCCGATTACAGGAATTCTCAATCTTTTAAGTATTGACGGCATTTTTGACATGCGGTCTCTATTCCTCCGTTCTAACGGTTAATTTTCTTTTGTAATTACTTATTTATTTTGAGAGTGACGGATCAGCTACTTTCACAAGCTGTTTTCCGAGGTTTTCTCCTGTAAACAACCCAAGGAAGGCATTTACTGTATTTTCAAGGCCTTCAACGATGTTTTCTTTGTATTTTAATCTACCTTCCGATACCCATTCCGCCAATTGGGAGATCCCTTCACCAAAGCGATCCGAGTAGTCACTAACTATATAACCTTTCATTAATGAACTGGTAACCAGCAGTTGGGATTGGATACGAGGCCCTGTATCCACTTTTTCTAAGTTGTACAATGCAATTTGACCACACAACGGAATGCGGGCTTTATTATTAAGAAGCGACATGACAGCATCAGAAATAGAACCCCCGACATTATCAAAGTAGATATCTACCCCATTCGGACATGCTTCTGCCAAAGCTGTCTTCAAATTAGACGTTGTTTTGTAGTTGATAGCAGCATCAAATCCCAAATCGTCAACCAGGTATTTATTTTTTTCACCAGACCCGGCAATCCCCACGACTCTACAACCTTTGATCTTTGCGATTTGTCCCACAACCATACCCACGGCACCCGCAGCCCCGGATACGACAACTGTCTCCCCGGCTTTTGGTTGACCGATATCTAGCAATCCAAAGTAAGCGGTCAGACCCGGCATCCCTAATACGCCCAGAGATGTCGTAATAGGTGCAATGTCCGTATTTATTTTTCTTACGTGCTTCCCTTTCGCAACTGAATATTTCTGCCAGCCGAGGGTCCCGAGGACAATGTCTCCTTCTTTAAAGTCAGGATCATTCGATTCTATGACCTCGCCCACAACACCACCCGTGACTACTTCGTTTATCTGAAAAGGTGGAATATAAGATTTTCGGTCATTCATCCTGCCACGCATATATGGATCTACTGATAGGTACAGCGTGCGAATGAGAACTTCCCCTTCATTCGCTTGAGGCACTGGTTGTTCAATCATCCTAAAATTTTCGTCGGTTGGCATCCCTTTTGGTCTGCTGGCCAAGATAATTTGCTGATTGGCTTTGGTCATTTTAAACACTCCTAAACTACTTTTATTTTAGAGAAGCAACACAACATATATGGATGTGTTTATTCAAGATCTAAGTGAACCCGTCTCACTAGGGTATAATCCACGCGCCGAAAAGGTAATAAATGTCTTTTAAAAAAGGAAATGGTTCTGTCTCAAAGAGGTAAACGGGAAAATGGATTACATATTTTTTTTAGTCATTTCTTCTTCACCTCCTTTAATAGATAATTGTTACCATTCTGCCTCCATTGGCGGGGAGACACGCCTAACTGCCGCACAGCTGTGTCTTCATCTACTTCTGGAATCTCGCTAAATTTTTTAGCAGCATTAAGCATCCGTTCTTCTCCAATCGTTCTACGGACTTTGCCATCAATTTAGGTTTCTCTAGATTTAACTAAAATTTACTATTCAGGATTGCATTTTAATTTTATAACTCCATTTTTATTAAAGTAAAATTAATAATAGTTAATTAGAATTAAGTTCAGCTTAAATGGAAATTAAAAGTGTCGCTACACATAGAAAATTATTCACATAAAAACCTGCTCGATAAGCATCAGGAGCAGGTCAAATTTTCTATCATAATATTTTATTATGGGTTGTTACTGTAGACATGATTTCAGATATTTTACAAATTTATGGATCAAGCTTGATGAATGTTTATCCTTTGACCAAACCACGTGAATGGAAATAGTAGTGATTTTTTTATTTACATCTATTTCGAGAGGGATTACCTTTCCATTTAAGACATAGGGATCATTTTTCATGTAATAGTCCGGTGCCAAGCTTATTCCAATATCTTCTGCCACAGCACTTTTAATCACATCAACATTACTCGATGTAAACACGATATTAATTTCTCCCAAATCACGGAATAATTCCTGTGTTAACCACTTAAAATAGTCATCTTTATATATAATAAAAGGCGAATTTATCAGTTCTTGAGGCTTTACGCTTTTGTTGCAAGCTAACAAAGAATTTCTATTTACATAAACCTTAATTTCAGATTCCAATAACAGTTCACTGCTTAAATCATCATCAATATTCAACTCGTTCCCAGCAATCAACCCTATATCAATTTTATGCTGTTTCACATCATGGATAATTTCTTCTGTACTACTTTCAGTAATTTGAAAATCCATGAGAGGATAATCAGTCTTAATACTGGACTTTGCTTTGAGCAAAATGGGCATTACACCTGTTATAGCTGCTACCTTCATGTCCCCCCTATTTAAGGTGCTAAAAGAACTTACCATTTCTTGCAGCTTATGAACGTTCATCAATATCTGAATGGCTTGTTTGATGACTAATTCTCCTTCATACGTTGGTACCGCGTTTTGCCCCCGTGATCGAATAAATATTTTTACTCCTAATTCATCTTCTAATTGTGTAATTGACTGGCTAATTCCTGATGGAGATACGTGCAGATTTTTTGATGCATTAATAATCGAACCTGTTTTGGCAACTTCAAGAATATATTCTAATTGTTCAATATACATTTTTACCTCCCATTTAAGCTGAACTTAATTCTAATTAACAACTATTAATTTTACTTTAATAATAATGAAATTATAAAATAAATACAAATACTCATCCTGAATAGGCAATTGAAGTAGAAAATCACACGATTAATCAGGTTAGAAGGAAAAACAAAGTGCAAGATTGTTTGGGGACAAATAAAAAAGGCTAGAATAACGTTAATAAAGTATAGGGGGAATTTATATATGAATTATAAAAACATTACTGTTGCTGGTGGAGGAGTTTTAGGAAGTCAAATTGCATTCCAAGCAGCTTTTAAAGGTTTTGAAGTATCCTTATACGATATCAACGATAGCGCATTAGAAATGACGGATACGCGTTTCAAATACTACATGGAACGTTACAAAGATGATATCGTAGCTACACATGAAGAATTGGAAGCTGCATATAACCGATTAACACTGTATACCGATTTGGCGAAAGCGGTTGAAAACGCAGATTTAGTTATTGAAGCGATTCCTGAATTGGTTGAAGTTAAAAAAGATTTTTATCAAAAATTAGCTAAAGTTGCACCAGAAAAGACTGTTTTTGCTTCTAACACTTCCACCTTGTTACCAAGTCAGTTCGCTGAATTTACAGGTAGACCTCATAAATTCTTAGCATTGCATTTCGCTAATGAAATTTGGAAATTTAATGTTGCAGAAATTATGAAACACCCAGGAACAAAAGAAGAATACTTTAATGAAGTCATCGAATTTGCAAAAGTAATTGGAATGGTGCCAATTCCGATTCATAAAGAACAACCGGGATATGTAATGAATTCGCTACTTGTTCCGTTTTTATTCGCAGCTCAAAAATTACTTATAAACGGAGTTTCTGACCCAGAATCCATTGACAAAACATGGATGCTTACCGCAGGAGCACCATTTGGTCCATTCGCATGGCTAGATATTATTGGAATTAATACTGCCTATAATGTTGCTAAATCAATGGGAGAACAAGGTGATGAAGAAAGTGCTCAAATAGCGGATTATCTGAAAAGAGAACTGATCGATAAAGGAAAACTAGGAAAACAAACTGGTGAAGGATTCTATAAATATCCAAATCCTAAATATTTAGACAGCGATTTCTTAAAATAAAAAATAGAAAAATCACATCCATTATCGGTTGTGATTTTTTTGCATATATCCTATAATAGAGTTCGTTTATTTTAACGATTTCGCAATTTTATGCAAAATATGTTTCAAACATCATTTGAAATTTTTTTCAGCGACTGCTTAAACAACAGAAGAAATTACTATGCAAATAGTAACCCTTATCTTCGGGTATAAGTATGTTTGCTTTTAATAAGTTTCTGTAAATCTTCTCTATAAAATGTATCTTTTAATTCCTGCATTTTAAATGGAATTAAAGGTGAAAGGTAGGGAACACCTACTGATTTTAGACTCACCATATAAATGATTAGAATGGTTGTAGCAATGATTAAACCGTTAAACCCAAAAAAATTAGCAATAATCAAAAAAAGCATCCTTAAAGTGGCATCAGGTGCAACTAGACCTCTGTTAGCCCCTAAGAAACTAGAAAGAGCGGTTATCCCGATAACGATTAGACTGACTGGATGGATTAATTTAGCAGTAACCGCTGTTTCGCCAATTACTATGGTTCCAATTAAAGATACCAAAATTACCCCACTTTTCGGAAGACGAAACGCAACATCTACTAGCATTCTGATCAAAAATAAAAGAATAAAAATTTCCCAAAATGTTGGCAAGAGCTCATCCTTAGAAATAATTGCTTTTGAAATTTTGCCTGGCAAATCATCTTTATGAAAATTTGCGATCGTAATATAAACGCCAGGCAGATATACTGCTAATATAAAGGCAATCAATCGCATGATTCGGTTAGTAAACCTGCCCATTGATATATGATAGTCATCAGGGGCATGCATAAAATCAATAAATAAAGCAGGGGCTATGATGGCGAAAGGGTACCCATCCACAATCACTACCACTCTTCCTTCGAATAAGGAAGATACTACCCCGTCAATTCGTTCTGAATGTCTTACCCGAGGAAAAAAAGACTTTGGTTTTCCTTCTAACACATCCTCCAATACTCTTTCACTAAGGACATACTTTATGGTTAGACTTTTTAGCCTCTTTTTAACTTCTTTTAATATTCTTTTATCAACAATATCTTCAATATATAATACAGAAACAGATGTTGGTGAAAAAGAGCCAAATTCTACTGTTTCTACACAAAAATCGGGAGTTTTTAATGAACTTCTAATCAAATTAATATTTGTTTTCATTTTTTCTGTTAATCCAATTTGTGGACCTCTTGCTGTACGTTCTCCTATTGCTGCTTCAATGCTTCTTTCCACCCAATTAGGAGATGGTATAATGATTCCTTTTCGATACCCGTTAATCAGTAAAACGGTATTCCCTTGTACGATGGCATCGGTTAATTCTTTATACTGCGTAGTGGTTTTCACATCTGCCGATTCAATAATTCTTTCAATTATTTGATCAATGATTGATTCCTCAAAACCTGCAGTTTTAAATTGTTCTAATAAAGGCTTGACCACATAATTCTGAATAATATCTAAATCAATAATTCCGTCCAGATAGACAATTCCTATTTCGAAAGAACCTTCGAAGCCCACCTTTATATTTCTTACGATAAGGTCAGATGTATCGTGAAAAGTATTCTTTATATTTATGATATTTTCTTTAAGGCATTTTTGAATTTCTATGTTAGGCATCCTTCTTCCTCCCTTAAAGTTAGTATTAGTAAATGTAAAAATACTATTACTATTTTACGTAACCTGCACCATTAGAAAAAGAAAAAGGCTGCTATTTTTTTGCAGCCAGTTCTTTAATGAAAGCACTCAATAGTTTAAGTACACCTTCACAAACTTAGATAAATCACTGAATTTGTTTCCATATTTTTGAGAATATATCTTCATCCATTTTAAAATATGCCCTATATATCCATAATAGATATAGCCATCTTTGAGAAGTATGAGTTTCACTTTTGTACTATCGTTTAGCTGAATGGTTAATTCCCTAAAATCTTCATTGTTCTAGAGAATTGCTGATTGGGTCCGTATTTTCTCCACGAAGGAAAGGTTTTGTTTTATTCAGCTCTTTAACAAAATCATTTAAAATTTTCATATCGGCAATAAGATGATAATTCTCAACGCTTTTATCCCAATCGCTGAATGTTCTATATTCTGCACTCGATACATTACCAACCGTTTTTAATTTACCAAAAACATCTTTGCCACTATTTATTGTTATTCCGTTGAGGTTTTCATAAAACTCTGCGTAAGGTTCCCCATCTCGTTCTCCGTAAGTCATTATCCTAAAATTTGAATCGTAGCCTTTAGCAGAAAAAACATCTGCTATTCCTATTGTTGATGCAAATTCTTCATCATAGGCTTCTTGTTTACTCCATTCATCAATAGTTCCTTTCGTTGTCCCAAGTTTCTCTCCTATAATTGCTTTTGCATTTTCCGCACCTATTTCTGTTCTTGTTTGAGTATAAATCTTTCCGTTGAATACAATTAATCCAATCATATCGGATTTTTACACCATCACTATTAATAGCAATTGGTGTATTTTGATTGTTTGTTGTGCCATTGGGAGAAAAAACATTATTATTAAATAAAGACAATGTTCCAACGGATAAAAGTAAGCCAGCTACGATACCAATACTTGTTAAACTATATCCTTTTCTATTGTTTTTCATTTCTTTCTTCGCTTTTAGAATACCAATCTTACTTCTTTCACTTAGTCCTTTTGGTATTTCAATTCTTTTCATTTCTTGTTTAATCTTATTGCTCATATACACCATCTCCTTTCAATTTTTTACGGAGCTTGTCTAAAGCCCTATATAAAATTGTCTTTGCTGTACCCAAAGGTATATCAAGGGATTTCGAAACTTCTTTAATAGTCAAACCTTCGTAAAATCTTAAAATAATTACACTTTTCTCATCTTCATTTAATCGTTCGATTAGGTCTAGAACTGTTATTTCTAAATCAATGTCCTCATTTACATCTCCAGATTGAACTCCTCGTATTGGGGCTTCATTTGAACAACGTTTTTTTTGCTTACGAAGCAAATCAATAGCACAACTAATCGCAATTCTTATTAACCAAGTTTTAAAATATTTTGGTTCTTTAAGATTTTTAATTGATTTAAATGAACGATAGCTGTCTCCTGAACAACATCAAGAGCATCGCTTTGATTTTTTACATATACAAATGCTGTTCGATAAATGTCTTGTTAATATTGCTGGAATAATGTCAGAAATGCTTTATCATTGCCTTTTTGTGCTTTCTTAATTAAATACAACAATCGAGCCACCTCCTTAACTTTCTTTCACCTATTAGACGGAGAATTAAATCATTTGGCTTTAATTTATTTATCTTTCTTCTAAAAATATAATCGCCCCTTAGAGGACGATATATTGACGATGCTTAATTAAAAAGCCTTATTCTATTATCCTGCTCCGATAGCTTAAGTACATTTTTTCACAATCTTAATTTCAAATTAAAATAATATCGAGATCTCATTAAGCCTTTCCCGAATCACTAACACCTGCTCACCCGCATTTGATTTTCCACAGAAAAAATAGACGGTAAATCCTTCAACAACAACGATTATCCCTGAAGTATTCCCGTATGGATCCCACATGGATTTGATGTTAAACCATGCATAGGCGGAAGGAAGCAGCATGAGTCCATTCACCAATAATGCCACGGATGGAACACGAAAGATATTTTTCCAGTCAGTGGTTTATATGCTCCATATTTTCCTCATTGATAAAAACACACCCATTTCACTACATAATATTTTTATTGTTGTAATAAATGTTGTTTTTATCTCAAAACAAATGTGTTAGGCTCTCCCCCTATCCCCACTAGAAAAGATTCGATTCTTAAAGGATAGGCTCTGTTATTATTCATTGTTGATTTTCGTTTAGGTATGAGAATTCATAGGCGGAGAATTTCCTGCTAATGTATATAGAGGAAGCATAAGAAGTAGAATTAAGCGGAGATATTCCGATTAACTGCTCTAAATAAGACACAATCTAAAGATTTGGATAATATAAACGGAAAAACTTCCTTTATTTTTAAGGAAATATGGGTATTTCCCAATTTAGCCGGAATTTTACCGTTTATTTTTCAAACACAGTGAAATCAACATCATTCAGTTATAACAGAGCCAAAGGATAAAGAAAAAACCAATCCGCCTATTATGGAAAATTAGGTTCCTTGACTTTCATCAAAACAATTAATTATGACCAACGATTGGATGTGGTATATATGGTTCCTCTAGAAACGCTATTTCTTCAGCTGTTAGCTTAACTGATAGTGCACCTACTGCATCTTCAAGAGAAAGGCAGACTTCCACTGAAGAATTTGACCTAAGTATATATGATGTCACCACTCGTATTTGTCGATATAATAAGACATTCTCGTTATCCAAAGATATCACCCACTTGTTTAGTAGCTAAATAAAATTGATTAGTCCCTAGAGGTGTTTAAAATGATGGTCCGTTTTGAAAACAAGGAAATTCCTACACTTGAGACTGAAAAGTATCTATTAAGAAGTCTCACACTTGAAGATGCCCCAAAATTATTCGTTTTTATGAGCGATGCAGAGACAATGAAATTTATCACTCCTCATCCCGTACAAACACTTGAAGAAATGGAAGAGAAAATAAAGAATCATCTTGCAAACTTTCAAAAGGAAAAAGAAATTCCATGGGTGATTATCGATAAGAATAGTAGTGAAGTGATTGGTATGTTTTGCCTTCACAAGCTTCATATGTGGCATAGAAAAGCAGAATTAGGAGCCATTCTTCACCCAGGTTATCAAAGAATGGGTTTCATGTCGGAGGTTTTAAAAAGAATATTACCTTTCGGATTTAATGAACTTGCATTAAATCGCATTGTTGGGGACATATTTGCAGAAAATCTAGGTTCAAAAAGGCTTATGGAGAAATTTTGGTTCCATAAAGACGGGATACTGCGGCAAAAGGATTTTGACCGGTCTAGGTATCACGATACCATTGTCTATTCATTATTAAAGGTTGAGTACGACCAAAGAAGCATTGACCTATACTAGAACCCAAAAAGGGAGCCTTGGCCCCCTTTTTTGATAGTAATCATTATGATTATTTTAACGTACGTTTTAGGAACTCCCTTGTACGTTTTTGTGTTGGATTATTGAAAATTTGCTCAGGGCTTCCTTCTTCTGCAATAACTCCCTTATCCATAAAGACAACACGGTCAGAAACTTCTTTTGCAAATTCCATTTCATGTGTGACAATCAACATCGTAAGACCAGATTCAGCGAGCTCCTTCATGACTTTTAGAACCTCTCCTACCATTTCAGGATCAAGAGCTGACGTCGGTTCATCGAATAACATCACATCTGGCTCCATGGAAAGTGCTCTTGCAATCGCCACACGCTGCTTTTGACCGCCAGATAGTTGCTTTGGCTTCGCGTTGATATATTTGTCCATTCCAACAACCTTCAAGTATTTCATCGCGACTCTTTCGGCTTCTTCCTTGGAGCGTTTTAATACCTTTATTTGTCCTACCACACAATTGTTAATGACATTGTGATTGTTAAATAAGTTAAATTGTTGGAACACCATGCCTAAATGCTTCCGGTAATCAGCTGCATCATGATTGTCATCCAGAATATTTTCACCATGGTAGATAATATGCCCGCCGCTCGGTTTTTCTAATAGATTAATACAACGAAGAAGAGTTGATTTACCAGATCCTGAGGATCCGATAATGGAGACTACTTCTCCTTTGTTCACCGAAAAATCAATGTCTTTTAATACTTCATGCGTTCCAAAGGATTTGTTTAAATGTTGAATATCAATAATCTTTTCCATATTCTCTCTCCTCCTTCTCTACTTATTTTTGATTCACTTGTGTATCGTTTCCAATCATCGTATAGTTGTCAGCGCCATCTAATCTCTTTTCAATGTATAGCAATATTCTTGTTACAATAAAGGTCATCACAAAATAAATCATACAGGCTACGAAAAATGATTCAAAATATCTAAAGTTATTACCTGATATTGATTTTGTGACGAAATATAACTCTGTAACGGAGATAACATTCAGAACGGACGTATCTTTAATATTAATAACGAATTGATTTCCTGTTGCCGGTAGAATATTTCGGATAACCTGTGGCAATACCACATTCCACATCGTTTGGAAATGTGTCATTCCAATAGCATGCGCTGCTTCGAACTGTCCTTTATCGACCGAAACAATCCCTCCACGTACAATTTCAGCCATATAGGCTCCCGTATTAATCGATACAACAATTATCGCTGCAACAAAAACATTCATATCGATACCAAATGCTAACGCAGAACCATAATAGATTACCATTGCTTGTACAATCATCGGTGTTCCACGGAAGAATTCAATATAGATTGATAGAATTGCGTTAATCACATTTAACAAAGCTTTTTTGGCACCACGTTCAGGCATGGGGATTGTTCGGACTACCCCTGCTGCTAATCCAATGATTGCCCCAATAATCGTCCCTATAAGAGAAATCAACAGTGTTAAACCAGCGCCACGAAGGAACATAGGCCAGTTTTCTGCAATTATTTTAATGACCCACTCAAGACTCATCTTTTATCCTCCTTTACTGTATAAAACCGACTGTATGATTCTATACAGCCGGTTTCTCATGATTAGTTTGCTGCTGGTTGATTCTTAATAGCATTATCCATAATGCTTGTGCGGTCTTCCTCAGAAATACCTGCTAAAATTTCATTGATTTTATCCGTTAAGTCACTGCCCTTTTTAAGGCCGACAGCGATTGCTGTATCATCTGCTGATGTTTTAAATCCTTCTTCAAATTCAACCATTACATAGTTTTCGTTTGCTGCTGAGGCACTAACTCCTTCTGGACGCTCTGAAACGTATCCATCAATCATTCCTGATTCAAGGGCTACTCTCATTGCTGGGAAGTTGTCCATCGCTGTTTTCTTGTCTACACCTTTAATTTGATCAATCACTGAATAGTGGAAGGTATTTAATTGAGCTGTAACTTTTGCTCCTTTGAAATCTTGGATAGAAGTCACACCTTCGTACTTGCTGCCTTTTTTCACAACCATCACTAAATTGGATGTGTAGTAATTATCTGAAAAGTCGATTGTTTCTTTACGATCTGCTGTTGGTGACATACCAGCGATAATTGCATCAATTTTACCTGATGTTAAAGCCGGTACAAGGCCATCCCACTCTGTTTTGACAATCACTAATTCTTTTCCTAAACCTTCAGCAACCTTTTTTGCAATTTCCACATCATAGCCGCCTGCATATTCTGCTGAGCCACCGATTTTAACACCACCATTAGAATCATCGTTTTGAGTCCAGTTAAAAGGGGCATAGCCAGCTTCAAGACCAACCTTAAAAGTATTATCATCTGATGATTCTGCACCAGAACTTTTACTTGTCCCACATCCTGCTAAAAGAAGAATGGTTGAAACGAACAAAACTATAACTATCGTAAACTTGTTTTTCATGATTTCTCTCCTCCTGTTTTTTTCCATAGATTATTAAAACAACAAAAAACGACCTGAGATAAACTCAGGTCGCAATATGCGTCGTTCCCTAAAGTCCCCTCTTTTATCCCAAATGAGATAGCACAACTCAATAAACCGGAGAGTTTATTGAGACAGTCCTGCAGCTCTTAACTACAGACCCAGCATGTAATATTGAGAATATTACAAACTTCGGCGACATTTCCTTCTCTTTAGTATCACTGCTTCTCATACTCCACTAAAGACTGTTAAATACCGCGCCTCTACCTCACTGTAAAAAAGTGAGGTCTTATTAAATTATATTAATATACTACAGCATTTTGTCGAAAACTGTCAACTTGTATTTTATTGGGAATTCTAATGGGACTTTTATGTTATTTTGGAAATCCGAGTTATCGATCACTATTGTGGGGTTATTGTGACCGTAACTCCTTCTTTTTTGAGTTTTCGGTCACTATAGAGCCCATTTTGAGTTTTCGTCCATAATACTACAATGAAAAATTCACTTGTTGTTTAAAGGGTATTTTTAGGCTTCCCCATAAAACATAAAGACACCCACAAACGTCGGTTTAGCAACATTTGTGGGTGCCTTTTAGATACCGGTGGTCGGGGTCGAACCGACACTCCTTGCGGAACACGATTTTGAGTCGTGCGCGTCTGCCAATTCCGCCACACCGGCATAATAAAATTTTGTAAAGGTAATGCCGAGGACCGGAATCGAACCGGTACGGTAGTCACCTACCGCAGGATTTTAAGTCCTGTGCGTCTGCCAGTTCCGCCACCCCGGCGCAATGAAAAGCGCTATAAAACATAAATTAAATTCTTGAAGGCGGCAACCGGATTCGAACCGGTGGTAAAGGTTTTGCAGACCTCTGCCTTACCACTTGGCTATGCCGCCATATAATGGAGCGGAAGACGGGATTCGAACCCGCGACCCCCACCTTGGCAAGGTGGTGTTCTACCACTGAACTACTTCCGCAAATTGGCTGGGCTAGCTGGATTTGAACCAACGCATGTCGCAGTCAAAGTGCGATGCCTTACCGCTTGGCTATAGCCCAATGATAATTTATTTTTAAATGATTGTTTTATGGGGCGACTGATGGGAATCGAACCCACGAATGCCTGAACCACAATCAGGTGCGTTAACCACTTCGCCACAATCGCCACAATAAAATTTATTGGCAGGGGTAGTAGGAATTGAACCCACACCAAAGGTTTTGGAGACCTTCGTTCTACCTTTAAACTATACCCCTATAAAATTTAACTATTTTGCTTTGCAAAAAATTTGGTGGAGGGGGACGGATTCGAACCGCCGAACCCGGAGGGAGCGGATTTACAGTCCGCCGCGTTTAGCCACTTCGCTACCCCTCCACATATTATGATGATAAAAACCAAATGGTGCCGGCTAGAGGACTTGAACCCCCAACCTACTGATTACAAGTCAGTTGCTCTACCAATTGAGCTAAACCGGCAAGCATATAATCAATAGAATAAAAATGGTGGCTCAGGACGGAATCGAACCGCCGACACAAGGATTTTCAGTCCTTTGCTCTACCGACTGAGCTACTGAGCCACATAATTTAGCCATTTAATAAAAATGGCGGTCTGGACGGGACTCGAACCCGCGACCTCCTGCGTGACAGGCAGGCATTCTAACCAACTGAACTACCAGACCGAATTGCGGGGACAGGATTTGAACCTGCGACCTTCGGGTTATGAGCCCGACGAGCTACCGGACTGCTCCACCCCGCGACAATAGAAATTATTTCACTTATCTCATGCCCATAGTTTGTATGGACTGTATCAATCTCAGAAAGCCTACTCAAGAAGCAGTTCGATTGATACAACTCGCAGTTTATCCTGTGAAGTAACGCTCGTTGCTCCACCCCGCGATAATAAGTATTAAAGATTATTTCACTTCGTGAAAAATCATGGTGGAGGATGACGGGATCGAACCGCCGACCCTCTGCTTGTAAGGCAGATGCTCTCCCAGCTGAGCTAATCCTCCATTTTTAGAAAACTAATATTTGCTAAGATTCTAATGGTGACCCCTACGGGATTCGAACCCGTGTTACCTCCGTGAAAGGGAGGTGTCTTAACCACTTGACCAAGGGGCCATTAATAATAGATTGTGTTTTTATGGCGGAGAGCAAGGGATTTGAACCCTTGAGACAGGGTTACCCGCCTACACGATTTCCAATCGTGCTCCTTCGGCCACTCGGACAGCTCTCCATAAAAGAATGGCTCCGCAGGTAGGACTCGAACCTACGACCGATCGGTTAACAGCCGATAGCTCTACCACTGAGCTACTGCGGAATAATGAAATTTGAAGCAGCCTGGCAACGTCCTACTCTCACAGGAACAAAGTTCCAACTACCATCGGCGCTGAGAAGCTTAACTTCCGTGTTCGGTATGGGAACGGGTGTGACCTTCTCGCCATTATTACCAGACTACTTTTCTCAAAGACAATCTTTATTATACTGTCTTTTCGATATTTTTCAAGAGGTTTTTGAAAAAAAATCATTCCCTCAAAACTAGATAATTTCAGAAGAAGTTTGTAAAACGAGTTCGCATTAAAAATTGGTTAAGTCCTCGAACGATTAGTATCAGTCAGCTCCACATGTTACCACGCTTCCACCTCTGACCTATCAACCTGATCATCTTTCAGGGTTCTTACTAGCTTGACGCTATGGGAAATCTCATCTTGAGGGGGGCTTCATGCTTAGATGCTTTCAGCACTTATCCCGTCCGCACATAGCTACCCAGCGATGCCTTTGGCAAGACAACTGGTACACCAGCGGTGCGTCCATCCCGGTCCTCTCGTACTAAGGACAGCTCCTCTCAAATTTCCTGCGCCCACGACGGATAGGGACCGAACTGTCTCACGA